>CAXSEE010000072.1:0-18997 GCA_964235615.1 uncultured Acetobacteraceae bacterium
CGCCTTGTCTCGTCGGTATTGAAGCCTGCGGCACGGCGCATCATTGGGCGCGTGAGATCGAACCGCTGGGCCATGAGGTCAGGCTCATGCCGGCATCCTACGTGAAGCCTTACGTCAAACGCGGCAAGACCGACGCCGACGATGCCGAGGCGATCTGCGAGGCGGTGACACGGCCGACGATGCGTTTCGTGGGGTCTGTCTCGTAGCCCGTGCTTGTTCCAGACGTTGAGCGGCATCATTCGGGCTCGCAGCAGTTCGACATTGGCTCGCCTAAACATCGCCCGCTTCGACGTCTTCAGACGGTTGATCTGGCCTTCTACCTGACCGTTGCTCCATATCTCGGTGATGGCATTGCGGACCGCTGCAATATCCTGACGCGGTATCCGGACCAAGCGCACGATGGCGTAGATGCCGGATGCCTGCGCATCATCGAGCCAGACATCCAGCCTGCCGATGTCGCTGCCCCGAAGCGACTGTCGGTAGTCCTCCATGACACGATGTCGATGCTCTGCCACCTCCGCCTCGCCACAGGGGCCTTCGGTTGAAACCGGCGACAGCATCGGCCGGCCGGTGGGATCGGTCAGCCCGGCTGAGCTGCGCCTGGATCGTCTCGCGCAGGTTCTGTATGAGGTGGAAGCGATCCGCGACCTGCCTCGCCTGCGGTGCGCCCGCTCGTGCACCCTGAGCGTAGAGACCGCAACGGTCGCGGCTGACGATCTCGACCTCGGGATGCTGGCCCAGCCAGTCCGCCGTCCCAACTGCCGATCGTTCCGCCAGCACATCGGCGACCTCCCGCTTCTCGAGAAACCCACGGACATACCAACTGTGTCGGGTCATCGATCGATTACCGCACCCAAGGCAGACGCCATATCTTTGCCCGATGGCTGTTATCCGCCAGCTGTTGTCCGTGCGCTCCGAGTTGATGACCCGGATCGACGGCCCGGGCACCCAATCATGTTTTGTTCGCATGAGAGAGACTTACCGACGAGAATGTGCCGATCAAGGACCCAGCATGGGCTACGAGACAGACCCCGGTAAATGCGAAAATCCCGGAGCACCGAACTAAGGCTTCCACTCATGATGACATTACCGGTCACTCTGAGGTCGTGATCACTCTCCGCCGCATCGGCTAGCTTCTGAACAGGACATCTTTAGTAAGCAACCGACGAGCTGTCCTACGACAGCCACGCCGGCGGTAGAGGCATGCCCACTCTACCGAACTTCTGGCGAGGACCGCAGCTTAGCTCTTTTCAGAACCTATAAGTTCCTTCGAAGAAGAACATACGGGGCATGCCGGGTTGGACGCTGTTGAAGCCGAGAGCGGGCCCGGAAGGTATTCCACCTGTATAATAGGAGTGATTTAAGGCGTTACGAACGAAGCCAGAGAGCGAAAATCCGCTGTTCTTGATGTTGTCCAAAGCGACCCGGAAGTTGACAAGGCCGTACCCCGCAAGTGCCGTTCCTGGCGATACAGTGTTGTTAAGATTGCTGTAGTAGAATTGAGATTGCGCAAAAACATCAGTACGGAGGGATGCACGCCCAAAGTTTCGCGGCAATTCTTGCGAAAGCTCTGCGAATGCGGAACCGGACCATCTTGGGGTGTCGCCGTAAGGGCCGAAGGTCGTAGGCACGCCAAAAACTCTGGTCACGCCGTTCGTATAACGCGCATCGGTGTAGGTGACACTCAGGCCAAGGTCGAGCCATGCTGCCGGCTGGATTTCACCAGTTGCCTCAAAGCCAGATATCTCCGCCTGTGGCACGTTGACCGTAAGGCCCGTTACGGATCCCGTTGTCGGCTCCAAAATGTATTCGATGCGCTGTGCGTTACTGACCCACTGGTTGAAGGCATCGCCATTCAAGCGAAACGGGACCGAGGCAAGTCGTCCTTCATACTTTGCGCCGATTTCGACATCGGTCGTGGTTTCAGGCTCAAACCCGGGGCCACCGGTGTCGGCATTACCGGATGTAGGCGGCACGGTCGGATTAAAGCCACCGCTTCTGAAGCTGTGCCTCGAAACGACATACAGGAGCAGGTGCGAGTTCAATTGCTCCTGCGCACCGAACTGCCAGCTCAGCTTCGTATTCGATTGCGAAAGATGATTCGACAACCCGGGCAGCCCATACACCGCGGAGCCGGGTAGCTCGGTTTCGCTATACTCCTGACCAGTGTACCGAAGCCCCGCGGTGAATCCCAATCCCTGCACGCCCGTGAACCGACTCAGATCATAGGTACCCTGTGCGTAGCCCGCATAGGACGTGCTCGGCAGATTATAGTAGTAAAGCGTGTTGGTGATCGGAATGAACGGCTCCACACCGAGAACGCTAAGGCCAACCCCGCCGTAGTTGTTGGACGATAGGAAGTAGAAGCCTGCCACGTAAGTGAGCCGGTCACTCAAGGTTTTGCCGAGCACCTGGACTTCATCGGAATAATCCGTGTAATCGGAGTTAAGGCCTTCCTGCAAACTCAACTCGAGCGGATAAGGTGCTCCTCCAGCATTTGTGAAATCAACTGAGCTGGAGCGCTCGAAGCCGAATATGTTTTTCAGCGTCGTCTCGTCACCGAGATTGATCGTCGTTACATTAGAAACGATCGTGTTGTCTGAGCGATGCAAGTAGCTGCCTGCCGCATTGACGTAGTATTCACCGTGCTGCTTCTGCTGAAGCACCGAGTTCTCAATCCCCAACGGGTCAGACTTCGGATTGGCGGCGAGATAGAGATTATAGGCTCCGGGGAACCCGATTATGTTGTTAAGAAAAGGACTATAGAACTCCGCGGCCGTAGCAGCCAGCGGGATGCCGTTGTTCGTGCTTCCTGGCGCGTATGCGTTGTAGATCTCCGACGGTGTATCTGTTCCACCCGAGTGGATGTAATCGACCACGGTGGTGTTTTGCAGCCAGTCCGTCGGTTTGAGCGTAAGGCTGACTCGCCCAGCTTCATGCAAGACCGTTCCCGGAGTACTGTTAGAATACACGTCGTCCACGTAGCCGGCGCGGTGGTCGTAATCGCCAGCGATACGGAGCAGGACCTTGTCGTTGACTATCGGAATATTTAATGCACCCAAGGTTTCCGTATAGCCGTAGTCACCTGCACGCGTAGTAATGAAACCGCCAAAGTCGTTTGTCGGTTTGGCACTCGTGATGAGAACGGCGCCACCTGTATCGTTCCGCCCAAACAGCGTGCCTTGCGGACCCTTCAAAACCTGTATCGATTGCAGATCATAGAAGGCGGACGAGGAACGATTATCGTCCTGCACTTCGTCGAAGTATGGCAGCACGCCGGGCTGTGAATTACTGAATACGTCGATCGATTGGCCGCGGATCGCATAATTCAACTGGTTCGAACTGGTGCCCTGCCTGACCAATAGGCCTGACGTCGCGCTTTGAAGATCAGTTTCGGTTGTGATGGCCTGCTTCCTTAGCGATGCAGACGTAATCGCCGTCACTGCAACCGGCGTCCTCTCGAGCTTCTCGCTACGCCGTTGCGCGGTGACGACAACCTGTTCGAGTTGCCGAGGACCGGGGTTCTGCCGCGGGGCTTGGGCCACAGCGCCGGTGGCAGTTGCGGTCGTTGCTGGCGTCCCCTGCTGGGCAGTGGAGGTCTGCGCTTGGGCAGCTAAGAGCGGGAAACCGACAAACGTCGTGATCCCGATCAGGCGACCAACTCTCCTCCGCCCTACGGTCCTAGTAAGAGCTAACGAATTGCTTTTCTTGGACTTTTTGGTCATTGTTCCCCCGTCTTTTCCGATCTCGGTTAATCCGAGTTCTGGTTGCCCAGCTTTTGAGTGTAGGCGGCCGATAAAGCTGACTGATTAGTTACAAAACTGTCAACCGTTCTAAAAGTATAAGACTCAACGAAGAAGCAAAGCCTCCACCTGCTTTCTCGCACATGCTTGCGGATCTTGGGGCTTCTTAGAGTGCTAAATCTTCACCCGAAACGTTCATGACGATAGGAGATATCCCAATATGAGAGGTGCGTCAATTATGGTTTCGCCGGCCCTGGATCAACTTTGTCCGTCGAAACCACGGTGCGTCCTGGGCTAACCGCCGCAGCAAGGATCAGGACCGGGGTTGAGATTGCTCTTCAAAACCTAGCTTGGTCTTGGCGCTCACATTCATGGTCACCCGCGCCGGCGGTCTCTGGGTGGCGGGTCCGGCCTTACGAGGAGCTTTCGGCGTTACTACTTGTTGGAAACAATGTCGCAGCTTAGCCGGTTGACGTTTCTGGCCGCTAAGACCTTTTCATTGTCCGGAACCGACGCTACAGATGCGCTAACCATGAGAAATTCCATACAATGGATCCTGTGGATGGCGCTCGAGCATCTTCACAAGCAAACATCCGAGTAGCGCACGTTCCCCGGATGTGAAGGATTTAACGGAGTGACTCAAAGTCAGTTCACAGACAGCGCGTGAAGCAACTCGGTCTTCTGAACCGGTTGGATTGTTGAAGGTTTTGCGTAGTAGTGAAACTCTTGTGTGAGAAGGAGTCTGGACCATTTTATCTATTTCCCAGATGCTTTTGCAGCTGGGAGGCTTGGGTGTTCTGGAAGTTCTTGACCCAAGGTAGCTGCTAGGCAGCCATCCGATCAAGGCCGCAGCAGGCAATTCAGCTGTTAACGATCCAAGAGCGTCGAGGCGGCGAGTTCATAGCCGTTGTCATGGTTATGCGCAGCGCGACGTCGAAGCTGATATCAGCTCGTCATCAGTCTTATCGGCAGTATGCTTGCCTGATGTCAGATTAGGGAGAAGCCGATCGCCTTTGCAATGATCCTAACTCAGCATGACCCACTCCTGCTCGAATCCTCCAGTGCAGACAGGAGAGGGGCCGAAGGTGACGCAACCGCGTCTTCGACACCTATACCGCCATTGTCGACGCCTGCTGTATTGCCTGGAATACGCTTGCCAGTCAGCCAGATCGAAGACGTCAATCGCTACGTGCGAGTGGGCTGCTAGGCCGTGATGAACAATTGCCAGTCGCGAGGTAGAAGTTGACGCTGGTGCCGATCCCGCTGACAGATGGCCGCAGATGCGCTCCGAGCTGAACGCGGCTGACGTCGTGGTAGCACTTGACGATGGCCTCTTGAGCGTCCGGTTCATCCGCTTGGCTTCGTAGATCGCCTAGCGGGCGTCCGGAGCAAGTCCGTTTGATCGCTTCGGGGCCGCTATCCGCTCGGTGGGTAGCGTGCCTGCCAACATAAACACCGCGACCGCCGCAACAAGTGGCATGATGGCGAGCGCGGCAAAGATGCTCCGCGCGGTCCACGTCTCGTGCAGCAAGATCGCAAACAGGCCGGGGATCGTTACCTGGCCTGCTCGGCCTAGACCCATAGCCCAGCCTCCTCCCGTAGATCGAATGCCGGTTGGATAGACTAGCGTGACCAGCGAGAAGCCGCCCGAGACACCCATCCCGACCAGCGCGCCAACCAGCGCCACGAATACTGATTCGGCCTGTGCTGAACCTGGCCATATTCCTAGAGCGGCTGTTGCGCCGGCACCGACAACAAGCGGGGCAACGAGTGCTCGCAACGGTCCGAAGCGATCAATCAAACGTCCTGCCGCGACGAAGCCGATGAGTGATCCGAGACCGACGAACGAGGCGGCGACGGCCGAGGCCGCGGGAGACACGCCATTCTGCTGTAAAATCGTCGGAAGCCAGATTGTCGAGGCTGTCGTTCCGAAGCAGGCGAAGAGCAGGAGCCAAAGAGACAAGGTTGCCCTGGTCCGTCCGCTCCGGAACAGGTCCATCGGGCTCGCCTCACTCGGAAAAGAAGACCGAGCGGTTGCGATCCTCGTAGCCGAACCCGGAAGGCCGGGCGCAAGCACAGCCACGAGATGCGCGGTTCGCGCGTCATCGGGACGGCGAAGCAACAGGAAGCCGATCGATTCCGGCAATAGCATCAGGAGAACGATGGCCATTGCGATGGGCGCTAGCCCGCCGACGTAGAAGGTAAGTTGCCAAGTAAATCGGCTGAGGATCCACCCGTTTAGGAATCCGGCGATGAGGATGCCGAGCGGGAATGCTGCGTAGACGATGCTGACGATGGTCGCGCGCGAACGCGCTGGAGTGTATTCAGATGCCAATGAAAGGAAGCACGGCGTGGCGCCGCCGAGGCCGATGCAGGCAAGCATGCGCAGGGCCACCAGCATCGGCAAACTGTCGGCGAGCGGCGTTACCAGCGTAAACAACCCGAACAGCAGGACCGCCGCAATTATCACTGGCTTGCGTCCCACCCGGTCAGCAATTCCGCCCAGCAAAATGGCTCCGATGGCTGCGCCCACCCAGGATCCGGAGATCACCCACCCCATTGCACTTGGGGCGACATGAAGTGTTCTCGCGATCGAAGGCGCGCCGATACCGATGACCTGCGTATCGTTTCCGTCCAACATCGCAACCAGCGCACACAAGATGAAGGTTCTGATCTGCAGGTTTGAGATCGGGCGGCCGTCCAGGAAAGACGGGTTCGCTTCGGAAGGCGAGAGCGTTGTCATTACCGACCAACTCCAGCTACAGGTATTTTGCTATCTTGGACGAGACAGTTGAAGGAAGCTGGCTGAGCCCCGATATCGTGTCCGTGCCGGAAACCTTGGCGACATTACGCGGGAATGCCGCCCATCATCTCGACAAGGACTTCGACTTCGGAGTTTCGAGCATTATGGATCGCTTCCCGGTCGTTCTATATCTAGGTCTCCATTTAGCCGCGATGTAACGCCAGGCCCAGCGACCCGCGGGAGAAGCGGCATATTGCTGAAACCGCCCTCGCGCGACACTTCTTGCGAAGGTCTGATACCTCGGTCAGAATCATGCTGTTGGCGTCCGTCCTGGCAATGAAGGCAATAGAAGATCGGGATCGCGGGTGACTGCGCGTCGCCTACACCGCGCTTACGACCCGGGTATGACTGGAATGACAAGGTGGCTGTCATAGTCACCGCCCGTGTGTATGACATGTGTCCCGGCGTTGCGGGTTACGGGATGCCTCGTGATCTCCACACCCGGCAGGTCGGACGGCAGAAATGGATCCACGCCCATCACGACCAGGCGAAGCTGTTCACCGGCGTGGAACAGTGTGCTCGAAGGCCAGATCTCGATCTCGACCGGGACGATCTCGCCGGGCTCGAGCAGATCCTCGCGCTCGTGACGATGGACCGGCTGATAGGGCTTGCTGTTCTCGATGTCGAGTTCGCGATGTGACACGCGAAGCCATCCGTGCGCGGCATGCCCGAAGCGGAACCGGGTGACGTAGTAGAAATTGACAATCTCGCCGGATGCATCGAGTTTCTGGACAGCGGCGAACAGGTCCATGTCGGGGGCACCCTGCGCCTCGACCCACAGCTTGAGCTTGAAGCAGCCGGTGAGTTCGGTTGTCTTCTCGAACACGTGCGAGAACATCGCCCGCGGCTCGGTCGCGGTCGCGTCGTAAGAAATCGCGGAGGTCGTCTCGACCGGCTCAAGCTGCAGCGATCCGGTCGCTGCATCGAGATGGAGCGAGGTGTAGCGCGTGCGCTCGAGCGGCCACTGCTCCTCAGCCCGCTCCTCGCCCACATCGATGCGCTCGCGCACCTCCAATCGGACCTTCGGCCACGTATCGACCTCGTTCGCGTTGCCTTTCAGGAAGCGATCGAAGAACGCCATCTGACGCCGGGTGCTTTCCGGCGTGTACATCCGCGCCCATTTGTTCCGGCCGTGCACCTCGAGCCATTTCTGCTCGCTCCCGAGGCGCATGTAAGCCGCCAGCGACCCGCGCGTGTGGATGGCATGGTCGCTCCAGCTCGCGATCACGTAGGTCGGAACCTCGATGTCCTCGACAGGCGGCGCCTTGCTCTTCCAGTAATCGTCTATGAAGGGATGGGTCTTCATCGTCTCCATCCAGTCCCCGGCACCGGAATTCCAGCACGCAACGAAGCCGGAATTCGGGATGCCGCCATGGAAGCCGCACTCGCGGTAGAGGTCGCACATGCCGTCATCGCGCAGCTTGATCGCCACGTCGTGGTCGATGACCAAGCCGTCGACGGTCTCCTGACGAGGATTGAAGCCGGGGTAGTTGCGAACCTTCAGGTC
The DNA here is from genome assembly GCA_964235615.1 of uncultured Acetobacteraceae bacterium. Classification (GTDB taxonomy): domain Bacteria; phylum Pseudomonadota; class Alphaproteobacteria; order Acetobacterales; family Acetobacteraceae; genus Lichenicoccus. The sequence continues at coordinate 8,054 of CAXSEE010000072.1, forward strand.
AATGCCCGGCTTCATTACCTCGTCGTCGACGCCGTTGATGACCTCTCCCATGCACGCTTCCCCCAGATCTTTTTCTTTATCGTTCCAGATTTCTAATGGACCGACTCGACTGGACCCGCCGGAAGCCGATCGAGTGCGGCGATGCCGCCGAAGCTGTGCGGGTTGAGACCGGCCATCAGCCGCCCGTAATTCTCCGACAGCGCTTCGAGGTTCAGCGCACCGTGCAGGGTGACGACGCGGGCATCGCGCCAGGCACGCTGAAGGGGCTCGCTTTCCTTGATCGCGTTCGAGCCCGAGTTGCGGTGCAGCAGCTCGATCGCCTCGGCGCACCATTTCGCCGCATAGGCGGTCTCGACGAGCACGCGGCCGCTGAATTCCTGCAGCTCGCGGGGGTCGATCGGCTCTCCGGCCGCGGCCATGACGCCGTAGCGATCAGTCTGCTCAGCGTTGGCGCGGGAGATCAGCGTCGCAGACCGGATTTTCGAATGCACTTCCGAGAGCATCAGGTGGGTCAACGGCGCTTCGAGCTGGTTCTTGTAGATCGTCCCGCGGATCGGCCGTCCGGCCGAACGGTCGAGGAAGCGCTGGAGCGCCCCCTCGGCCAGGCCGATCGACATCCCGCTCATCAGGCTGAAGGCCCAGCCGAGCGTCGGCGCCCGCCAGATCGTTCCCTTGAGCCCGTGTTCGTGGACGCCGGCGATGATCTCGGGAAACGGAATGCAGCGATAGTCCGGAACAAACAGCTCGTTCTTGACCAGGCGGAGCGAGTTGCTGCCCGATCCTCTCATGCCGGCCACCTGCCAGTCATTCAGGGATCTGAGCTCCTCGCACGGCACCTGCACGCCGAAGAGACGTGGCGTAGCCACACCCTCTTCCATGCAGCCAAGGTTTGCCCAGGGTGCCCACACGGCGTTGCTGCCGAAGGTCCACGGACCTCCGGTCACGATCCACCCGCCATCAGCCCGCCGCACACGCCCTTGTGTGGCGGGGAAGTGGCTCGATCCCGCGGTGCGCGGCCCGACCCAGTCGGACCCGAACACCTCCTCGGTGATGCGCCGGCCGGCCCGCACCGGGATCCAATTCATGGTGGCGCCGACCCAGCTCGACCAGCCGCACGAGCCGTCCCATTTCGAGACCTCGATAATGACTTCCAGCTGCTCGGCCACCGACAGCTCGTAGCCACCATATTCGGCCGGCGTGCCGATCTTGAAGACCCCAGCGGCGTCGAGGTCCTTGATGGTGTCGGGGGAGAGCTGTCCCTCCCGCTCGGCGAACGGCGCACGTTCCCGCAAGGTAGGACCGATTGCGCGGACGCCTTGCAGCACGGCATCGACCTTGCTGGTTGGGCGAGCGACCACTGAGGGCATGTCGAGCATCTTTGACTTCCTTATCCCTGACTTTTTTTGAACCGGCGAATTGAGACCGTCGACAGTTTTTGATAGCCGATGCGGCGCCAGGTTGCCATCGAGATCGTGTTTGGGTGGGTGCCACCATCGGTCAGGTTCTGGTGAGAAGCCGAACCGCCGCTCGATCTCCGGCGGGACCGAGAGCGTCTTCATGTGATGAGCCACGGCCCCCACGACATGGTTGCCGCCAATATGTGACAGCGGCTCGGCGACCGTCCATCCGAAGCCGGCCGTCTTGACGCACCGGAAGATCGCGCCGGTGTCAGCCGGATCGCGAAAGCCCGCGGCGATGGTCTTGAAGCCCTGCCGGTCGAGCCCGTCATCCAGCGGCCGCGGCCGTCCCGCGGGGAACTCGTATTCCACCAGCTCCAGGAAGGGCGTGCCCCCGCGCAGCAAGGCCGTGCGCCGGACAGGCTCCAGAGCGCCTCGTGGTCTGGGGCGTGACGATCCCCCGCGCCGGCAAAGCCGAATACGGTGCCGTAAAGACGCTTGCAGAACGGCAGGTTGTCGCTGCCAAGGACGACCTGCACGATGTTCGGCACCTTCACCATGCGCGTTTGCCTGCCACGACGACCTCATTGGCCGGTGATCGCGCGACCGGGTGGCGCGAAACCGTAAGACCCGGTAATTATATTGGCGGTATCATGCGTCAGCTCGCGAAAGCTTCTCAACTCGCGAATAAGCGGGCCGCTGAAGACGTTGCGGTTGTAGACAACACTTGCCAAGTCGAACGGACGTCCCGGAATAAGCCCGAAGCCATAGACGCGCGCCTCGTAATACTGGGTGAACGCGTTAAAGTAGTTGGGCGCGAACATCGCGGAGGCGCCGACATAAAGGCCCTGGTAGGCCGTGAACGGGCTCGGCGCGGTTTGCAGCACCTGCTGGTCGGCAAGGATGAACAGACCAATGTTCGTCGGGTGGCGCACGTTGGCGGTGAGTTCCTCGTATCTGCTCGCCGTGTAGATCCCGGCTCCGCGAACCCAGGTCGATAGCAGCCCCGGTGCCGCGTTGACCTTATACCCCGTCTCGTCGATGACCGACACGCTCGCGTTCGGCACTGTGAAATTCACGTTCATTGGATTTTCCAGACGTTCCTTCGGCAGTCCGTCCGGACTGGTCGCGCGTTGAATGCCGACCTTGGTGTAGAAGTGATCGGGGAGGTTGATCTGGATGTTCATCGCCGGCGTGGGGAAGCCACCGAGGTTCTGGCCGACCTCGAACGGGATCGCCGCGCTGACGCCGAACAGGCCGGCGCCGATGCTGACGCCGACTCCCGTGCCGAGGAACTCGAGGTTCTCCGTGAGGTAACCGATTTGGAATTTCCACGGTCTTGTGGAAGAGCGTCTGGTAGTAGCTCAGCTGACCGATGCCGATATCGTTCAAGTCGCCCGGGTTCCAGTTCGTCTCCAACAGGGAGCCAGCTGCAACGATCTGTTCGTCGGGTATGCCATACCGCGTAAGGTCACACATGATGAACAGAGTGTCGGCCGTCGTCTAGGTCTGAAGCTGGCCGCTATAGGACTAGTTGTCCCGGCTGATCGTGCTGAGCGCGTTTCCTGCCGGAAGACCATGCTTGGGGGTGTTGTCCTCGAAGGTCGAGTCAGAGAACCCAAACCAGCTGATGCCGTCCTGGACGAGCTGGTTGCGCAGATCAAACAGGCCCTCATCGATCGTGTCGAGGGCGGGAGGCAGCGGGATGTCCCATCCCCGCAATTTCAATGCGTCGGCCGCGGCGTAGGGATTCGAGAACGGCGGTTTGGTGATGGAAGTCGCAATGACCCCGCCGCCGCCCGAACCGGCTCCCGCGACGGGGGCGTAGCCTGCTGAGGTCCGGTCTGCCCGCTCGGCGAGCCTGACAAAGGTATGTTCTCCGTCAAGAGCGTGCCGGGCGCGTCCACGATGGGATCGGCCGTCTGGGTTCCCAACTGGAAGTCTGGCGTGGTCGAAGACTCGGCCGCCCCAGACGCAAGCGCGGGACTCACCAGACCTGCCGCAACCGTCAGAATTGCCGCAACCAGTGTCCGGGACGGCATCGCGTCCGGACCAGTCGGCTTGCTAGCGACCGTCGTGCCCTTTACCATTTTTTTCATCGTTTCCTTCTTCGAGCCGATCTGTCAGATCTCGGCTTCTTTTTGAACTTTTTTGCTGCTTCGGCGACCACCGGGTCTCGGGGACCTGTCTGGATCGGCGCCGTTCATAAAACGCGCTGCCCTGATCCGTACGATCGGGAGCGTCAAGCTTACGCGCTGCCGAAGTGTCTTTCCCCAAATCGCCCGGACGAAGTCTCCCGCGAAGCGCAGCCTTTGGACAGGGCCCGAGGCTTCGCGGTCATGTCCTGCTCTTCTGGTCGATGTGGAACTGCTCCATTCAGGCGCCCGTGCGTGGCGACCGCCCCGCGGCATCGGCCAACTGGACCGTCCACGACAAAGCAACCTCGATATCCCTCGTCACTAAGACTTCCTCTCCCCAAGCGCATCTTTCGTTCAGACGTGGTACGTCCGAGGAGATGTCTTGCTTTGGTACGGGATTTCACCTGGCGACACCTGAACACCGAGGCGAAATCAACGACCTAGCTTAAAATGAGGGGTATCTCATATAATTTGCAAGCGCTGCGCGATCACCCGATACATAATGCCTCATGACCTACGTCGATGGACCATCGTTGAAGCGATCCCTTCCCGGCCGGGACGACGGCGATGGCAAGCGGTCGCGCACACGCAAGCGCCTGATCGACGCCGCGCTGCGGCTGATGTCCGAGCGCGGCATCATCGCGACTTCGGTGAGCGAGATCGCCGCAGCCGCGGACGTCGCGAACGGCACCTTCTACCTGCATTTCCGCAACAAGTCGGAGATCGCCTCCGTCATTTGCCAGAGCGTGACGCTTGCCATGCACACGGAGATGGATAGCAAGCGAGGGCACATGCTGGACGGGGCTACCCGGGTCCTGTTCGCCACGCAGCAGTTCATCGAGATCGCGGCCGACGAACCGGTATGGGGCAACCTGCTTCTGCGCGCTGTCGCCGAGTCGAATGCAATCAAAGAAGATATGTCGCGCTACATGCGTGCCGATGTCGACGCAGGAATCAAGCAAGGACTATTCAGGAATGATTTCAACGAGTTCATTATGGATTGCCTGCTGTCGATCCTGACGACGGGCATCAGCGCCCGGCTCACGAGCGGCGAGAGGGAGGTCAGCCTATGCGCCGGCGAAGTCATGCTCGGAGTCCTCGGCATGAGCCGCAACGACATCGACGCTCACGCGCGCCAATTCAGGAAAGATCTTCCCACCCAGCCGACCCCAGCGCAGCCGACCCCAGCGCAGTCGACATAGCCCGTTTCATGGCTATCAGGCGACGCCGTCTGCCGGCGTTCGGGTGAGAGCGGGGCCAAGATGGTTGATTTCATGGTCGGCGATCAGGCACTTCGGGGGGAGAGGATCTAGGCCGCGCGGCACCGTGCTCCGGACAGCACGCGATAGGAACCAGAACTGGCGTCCCGCGGCGTCTAGGTTCTACGCAAGCAGATCTTACAGATGGGCCATGCCAACGTCCCGACCACCCGGTTGCTCGGCCTGTCGGGCGGCCTGCGCAGGCAGTCCTACAGCACCGCGATCCTGCGCGCGCCCGGTCATGCGATCGGCGACAGGGTGGAGATCGTTCTGCACCCGCTCGACACGATCCCGCCCCACAACCAGGACCTCGATACTGCCGAGCTGCCGGAACCGGTGGCTGCATTGCGCCACGCGATGCGGAAGACCCGCAGCCTGATTATCGTGACCCCGGAATATGATCACGGTTTACCCGGCATGCTGAAGAACGCCCTCGACTAAGCGTTGCGACCGCACGGAAGTTCGACGATGACGGGCAAGTTCGCCTTCACCATCACCTCCTCGCCGGACGCTGCCGGCGGAGCGCGCGCACACGCCCAGCTCAACGAAACCCTGAACTCGATCGCCGTGCGCGTCGTGCTGCGCCCGCAGGCCGTGGTTGTCTTCTTGGGAGACAAGATTGCGGACGATCGCATCACCGATGCGGCGGCCCCTGCCCTCCTCGTCGAGGGCGTCGGTGACCACGAAGCTGCCTGATTGCAGCTGGACCGGCGGCGCGTTACATCGGGATCGGGGCCCCTGCTGCAGTATTGACGGGGCTCCCATTTCCGGACAGTGTCTCAGCCTGGCGGCCACATAGAGCCGTTGCAAAGAAGACATCCGCGAGCGGAGACCATCGGTCTTTCGATAGAAGCGCGGTGTCCTGACCGGGAGTGCGTATTAGCCCATATCTTGGGCCGGTAGACGACGTCACGGACAATCAGGATCGCATCGTGCGCGGAGATGCGTGCCGGAATCATGGGTGGCGTTCGCGAAGTCGATCCTTCCACGAACGAGAAGGCGGGGAACGCAGGCATGTCGGAATACGACGACAAAGCAGCCATTATCGAGGTATTGAATCTTTACGGCTTCGCACTCGACGCGCGTGCCTGGGAGCTGTTCGACCGCGTCTTTTCCGAAGACGTGGTAGCCGATTTCGGCCCCGCGGGAGCCCAATGGACAGGGCTTGCCGACTTCAAGCGGTCGTTCGCCGAGTTCCACGACACGCTCGACAACCATCAGCACACGATGATGGGCCACCTGGTGCATGTCGACGGCGACAAGGCCAACGCGTTCTCCTTCGGCAACTGGCTCCTCGTGCGGGAGTCGGCGCAAGATGGCTCGCGATGGTTTGGAACGGGCTGGTACGATGACGAACTTGTTCGGACCGATCGCGGTTGGCGCATTAGCCATCGCGTGTGCCGTTTGATCTCATGGACCGGCAATCCCTATGTGCCCATCCCCAACGCGGAACATCGGCCGGACATGGCGACCAACACGCTGAACCATGATCGTGCGGCCGGGAAGATCCGTTTCTTCAACGCGCTGATGGCAAAAGCCTAGCTGTGCCCTGCGACATCGGCCGCGACTGCAAGGCTGGTGGTGATGGCGAATGCATTGGGAGACGGCCCGGTCCCATACCCATTAGGTCGCCCTCGGGCGGCTGGTCTCGATCGGTGCCGAACCGCTGGAAACACCATGCATATATCAGTGGCAAACGCCGTGCCTGATCTGTCGTCAATACGAGGGACTACATGTCTGCCAACGTCCAAACAGCAACAAACTACAAGCTCGATGCTGACAGCCTGACCGGCGTCTTCGCTGGTCCGGTGACTGGATTGGCCTATCAGACACCGACGATGTCGGGCCTGACGAACGAGCGCGGCGAGTTCCGCTACCGGCCGGGCGAGGCGGTTACCTTCCTCCTGGGTCGTCTGGCCCTCGGGACGATCGAGGGCGCGCCCCGCGTCAATCTTGCCCAGCTCGTCCACCGGGTCTCCGGCAACATCGACAAGCTGCACGATCCATCCGTCACCAACCGCGCGCGTTTGCTCCAATCGCTGGACCAGGACGGTGATGTCGAGAACGGCGTCACGATTGCGCCCGCGATCCACGACGTGATCGGTTCGCGCATGATCGCGTTCGATCCGCTGCCGGGGATCGGCATCGAGGCGTCCCCAGGGCAGGACAAGTTTGAGAGTGATCCGTCCGTCGTAGGTCTTCTCGACGCGCTGAATGCGACGCCAGGCGTGTTCACGGCCAACACGCCTCGCAAGCTTCGGGGGGCGGCAGCGGCCCGGAATGAACTGCGCCGCAACATCCGCGGCATCGTCAAAGCAACGGATGTGAAGATCCCCTTACGCGACGGCTCCTTCGTCTATGCTGACGTCTTCCGGCCGGCAGATGAGGGCCGCTACCCTGCCATCATGAGCACGAGTTTCTACGGCAAGAGCTTCTATCACGAATGCATCTGCGGCGAGGCGGACGCAAGCGCGAAGGAGGAGATGGAGGATCGGTTCTTCTCGGGCAATCCGGACGGTCTCCAAGACGAGAACCACGAGACCGTAAACACGTCTGAATGGGTCCCGAACGGCTACGCCGTGATCCGCGTTGATCCCCGCGGCGTTTGCCGAAGCCCCGGTCTGCAGGCGCCGCTCAGCCGCCAGGAAGCGGAGGATTATTACGACTCCGTTGAATGGGCTGGGAGCCAGCCCTGGTGCAACGGCAATGTTGGCCTCTGGGGCATGTCCTATGTCGCGATGACGCAGCACAATGTTGCCAGTCTGCAGCCTCCGAGCTTGAAGGCGATGATCGCGATCGGCACCGACTCCGACCCCTATAATGAATATCTTGCCGCCGGCGGCCTGTGGTCGGAAGCCTGGTGGAACTGGTGGTGGAAGGTTTGGTCCGGCCACAACCATTGCGGAGAACGGCGCCAGACCGACTGGATGGACCGGCTCAAATCGAGCTCGTTCGATGATCCAGCCTTGTACAACCCGCACAGCTCGAGCTTCATGAAGCCGGAGATGGACAAGGCGACGGCGTCCGTCTGGATCGTCGGCCCCCAGACCGGCGCCGTGATCCACCAGCTCGGCAGCAGCGAGACCTTCATCCGCGCCGTGAGCGCCAAGAGCCGCAGGTTCGACTTCATCGACGCCTGGTTTCCCTATTCCTATCGCAGCACCACGGTCGCCGAACACATGCGCTACTTCGACCATTGGTTGAAGGGACACGACAATGGCGCAATGGATGATCCGCCCGTGCGCGTCCAGGTCAGGACCGGGAACGCGGCCTACCGCCTGCTCGAGGAGAACGAGTGGCCGATCGCGCGAACGCAATATACGCGCCTCTACCTCGATGCGTCGTCATCGAACTGGTCCGGCGACGAGCGGACGTCGAGCCCGCTCCGGCTTTCGCACACGCCGCCCGCTGGCGAGAACAGCGCAAGCTACGATGCCGAGCTTATTCTTGGTAAACCGATACCGTTCCCGAAGGGGCATGTGGGCGGCACCCCTCGCTGGTCGACCGGCATCTGCTTTGTGAGCGATCCCATGCCCGAAGACATGGTGCTGGTCGGATACATGAAGGTCGGCCTCTGGGTGTCCTCGACGAGCAGCGACATGGACGTCCACGCGTCCCTGCGCGTGATCGACGAGAATGATCGCGAGGTCCGCTACGAGGCCGTGGTCATGCCGATCGATCCCGAGCACATTTATCCGGTCGGCTATGGAACGCTGAAGGTTTCGCATCGGAAGCTCGACGCAGCGCGAACCACCGAATACTGGCCAGTTCACACCCACCGCGCCGCCGACCACGCGCCGCTCGCCAAGGATGATGTCGTCGCCATCGAGTTCGGTCTCAATCCAAGTACGGCGGTGATCAGGCGAGGCTACCGGCTGCGGCTCGACTTGCAACCCAATGTTCCAGCCGGTCTTCCTTCCCGTTCATATGACGAGACGTACCACACGGGTGCCACCAACACCATCTACACCGGACCGCAGCATCCGAGTTACGTTCAACTGCCAATCATCCCGCAACGCGGCTGAGCGCAATCCAGAAGACCACGTGACGGTGGGCTTCTTGTGGAGACGGTTACGAAAGGCCAGCGCATGATCCTGGTGACAGCAGCCAATGGCAATCAAGGCAAAAGACTGATCCCGCGGCTGGTGGCGGAAGGGGCGCGTGTCCGCGCCTGTGTGCGAACCGAAGCCTCGGCCACACGCCTGCGGGATGCGGGGATCGCCGACATTGTCGTGGCCGACCTCTCCGATCCGAACGAGATGGCGCGTGCGATGATGGGCGTGGAGAAGGTCTATCACATCGGGCCGACGCTCCATCCGCGGGAACGCGAAATAGGGTTTACCGCCGTCGACGCAGCGCGGGTGAGCGGCGTCCAGCATTTTGTCTTCTCGTCCGTGTTGCACGCCATCACGACGGATCTAATCCAGCACGAGCTCAAGCGCGACATCGAGGAGCACCTCCTGTCGTCGGGTCTCGACTTTACCATCTTGCAGCCAGCGAACTATATGCTGCCGCACAGATGGTGGGCCGTCTTCGAGCGCGGCGTGTTCGAGCTCGCCTGGTCGCTCGACCGGCTGCAATCACTCGTCGACCTGGGTGATGTGTCGGAAGTCGCCGCGAACGTCCTGCTCGACAGCACGCGTCACGCCGGGGCGACTTACGAACTCGTGTCGCCAGGACGGTATAGCGCCCACGATCTCGGCCGGATCATGTCGGGTATCATCAAACGCGACGTTGCCGTGGAAGAGATTGATGCCGACACGTTCTTCAGGGCACGTATTGGCGAGCCGAGTGCGTTCCCCTATGAGGCGGGCGTGATGCGCGCAATTAGCGCCCGGTACAGCAGCCACGATTTCATTGGCGACTCGAATGTCCTGACATGGCTGCTCGGCCGCTCACCAACGACATACGCCGGATTTGTGCAGCGAGAATTTGATGCCTACAAAGGAGCGTAGATAGCGTCGGTCGGGTCTGCCTCGTAGCCCTTGCTTGTTCTAGACGTTGAGCGGCATCATTCGCGCTCGAGACGATCCTTACAACGCAGTGGGACTGTTCCTGAAATGGCAAAGCTCCCGGCTCCAGACAGCGTGAGTTGCACGTTTGAGCCAGAATTTCCGATCCCGGTGATCAACCCGATGCGGTGCGAAGCCGCCGGGCCGTTCACTTATACCAATCGGCCTTGAGCTTGACCCATGAAAGACCAAGGCTCTGCCCTGGACCCGCTCAAGGCGAAGCCTTGAGAATCCAATTCTATCAATGGATCGGTTTCCAAAGGCCGAGGCCTTTGGCAGGTCTGGGCAGAGCCCAGCCTTGCCTTGCTAGGACCTGAGACAACTCATATCCCAGTGCCCTGGATGCTCAGTGAGTAGACTTACTTGATGGTTGCTGCCAGTTTCTCGGCCCGGCTCATGTGATCATCGACTTTGGGGAGAACGATCTTGGCATAGGCAATTAGGTCCGGATCCTTGCCATTGGCGATCTCCCAACGATACAGCGCATCATTCGAATGCTGGTAGTGCACTTGACCTGAAACATAGTCGCGTTCAAACGCAGGACCTTTCTCGTCCGACAGTATCTGAACGATGCTGGCATAAGCGCCTTGGAGCAGCGTGAGAGTCGGCTGCGTCAATCCTTTCTTGTTTAACAACGCAACGAGTCGGCTTTGCACCTCGACGTGGCTCGTATCCATCAACTGTGCATAGTCTTTCACCGCCGGGTGGGCAGCATGAGTCTCGCCGAGCTTGCCAGTATCAACCTGGTATTGGTTCCCGAGATAAGTAGACCCGATGAAGGCGTAATCGACGGGTGACATGGTGGTCGAGCCTGCCGAAGGAGCGGCATTCGCCGTTTCCACTCCAGCAAGAGCGATTGTGCAAGCGGAAAAGACAGCAAGAGTTCGGATCACGGCAATGTCCTTAGATGGAGTGAGATGGGGGCAGCTTGCCCGCGAATTTACTTCGGGGATTTTCGACAAGAGCCTTCTGCAGGTCCTGATGGCGCGTAACCGGCGTGACGGCCGGCTTTAGGCAGTTACGTTGGCGCTGTCTCTCCCTGTCACGGCCAGGCTTGTGCCGGAGACCAGCGCGGCCGCCTCAGATGCGAGGAACACGACGGCTGGGGCGATGCTCTCGGGCTCGAGCCAGGGCAGTC
>CAXSEE010000073.1:0-11300 GCA_964235615.1 uncultured Acetobacteraceae bacterium
GCCCAGCGAACGCTCCAGCTTCTCCTGGTCGCGGGTGATCTCGAGGGCCTCCTTCTTGGTCAGGCCCTGAGTGTCGCCGCCGAGCATATCCTCGATCTGGCGCAGGCGCTTGATCGACCCGGTGATGGTCTTCCAGTTGGTCAGCATGCCGCCGAGCCAGCGATGGTTGACGTAGTACTGGCCGCAACGCTTGGCGCTGTCCGCGACATGCTCGGCCGCGGCCCGCTTGGTGCCCACGAACAGCACGCGTCCGCCGCCGGCCACGGTGTCACGCACGGCGCGCAAAGCCCGGTCCAGCATGGGGACGGTCTGCTGCAGGTCGATGATGTGGACCTGGTTGCGTATCCCGAACAGGAACGGCGCCATGCGCGGGTTCCAGCGTCGGGTATGGTGACCGAAATGGACGCCAGCTTCCAATAGCTGACGCATCGTGAAATCGGGCATCGCCATCGGCGTGTCCCTCCTCTCTGGTTGTGCCTCCGCGGGACCTCCGTCCGTCTCCGGACACCAGAAACGCCCCGCGTGCGAATTACCGGCTCACGCCGGCTGGCGGGATATGGAGAAATTCAGCGCCTAGCGCAAGGGTGCCCTGCTCCCACCTTCAGGGATTGCGGGCAACGCCCGCGGCCTGGCTCACCGGCGGCCCCTTGATCACCTCCGCCAAATCATTCGGGCGCACCCACTTGCGGAACGCCGCCTGCAGCGATGCAGGGGTGGTATCGTAATAGGCCTGCGCCGCGAGCTGCGGCTGATCCAGCGGCAGGCCGCGATCGACCAGATACAGATCCTCCATCGCCACGCCATCGGTGCTGGCCCGGGCAAGCGGCAGCCGGCGCAGCAGCGAGGCCTTGGCCAGGGTGAGCTCGTTGTCGCTGACCGGCTTGTCCTGCATGTCGGAGATGTCATGCACGGCTAGGGTCCTGGCGCTCTCGACGTTCGCCGTGTCGGCACCGTAGCTGATCGCGTAGATGCCGCGCGTGCGCGACCAGTCGAAGCGGCTGCTCACCGTGTAGACATAGCCCGTTTTCACCCGAAGATCGCGATACAGCCTCGAAGAAAAGCCGCCGCCTAAAATCTGGTTGCCGACATCCAGCGCGAAATGGTCCGGGTTCGACACGTTGGTCGGCAGTGTCTCGGCGAGCAGCACGCTGTTCTGCAGCACGCTGCCGTCGGCCACGTAGGCATGCGACGCCCTGCTGGCCGGCACCGGCGGCAGGTCGACGGCCGGCGTGGCTCCCTCTGATTTCCAGCCGCCGAACGCCTGGGCGATCACGTCGCGCGCGTGCTCTGGCGTCACGTCGCCGATCACCACGATCGTCGCGAGGTCGGGCCTGAAATTGCGGCGGTAATAGTCACGCACATCGGCCATGCCGAGGCCCTGCACGCTCGCCGGCGTCGCCTGGCGCAGCCTCGGGTCGCCGCCCGGCAGGATCGCCTGGCTCACCGCGTGGTGGAACAGGTAATCCGGCGAGTGCAGCAGGCCGGCCAGCCCCTGCGCCGCCTGCTGGCGCACCACGGCGAAGGCCGGCGCCGGGAAGGCCGGATGCAGCTCGTTATCGGCCAGCAGGGCGACGCCGCGCTCGAACTGCGGGGTCAGCACCTGCAGCGTGAAGCGGGTACCGGCATCGAGGTCCGCGGCGATGTCCTCGACGGCCTTGTGGAAGGCGAGGCGGTCGAGATCCGTCGTGCCATAGTCGAACAGGTCGCCGATGACCTGCGACACCCCATCCTTTCCCTCCGGTTCCTGCAGGTCGGCATCCTGGCGGATCTGGCCGAACACCGAGACGGTGCGGCTGACATGCACCGGACGGACGATCAGCCGGATGCCGTTGGGCAGCATGCTGACCACGGGCGCCGGCCCGGCGGCCGGCACATGCAGCTCCTGCAGCGCATCGCGCGCCCAGTCCGGGAGATGCACCGGCTTGTCCGGCGACTGGGCGAAAGACTCCGCCCCCCCGAAGCCGCTTCCCGCCACCGGCCGGCCCTCGTCGCGAGGCGTCAGCACCGCCGTGATGGCGTGGTCCGGGTCCAGGTAGAGCTTGGCCAAGCGGGCCACGTCGGCCACGGTGACCGCCTGGTAGGAGGCGGCGATCGCGTCCGGCGAGGATAGCTTCTGGAACGCCAGCGCCCGCGACCAGCTGTTGGCCAGGCCGCTGATGCTGTTGGTGGCGAAGGCCAGCTGCGCCTGCTCCTTTCGCTTGGCGGCCTCGATCAACTCCGCGGGAAGACCAGCCCTGGCCGCTTGGGCCAGGATCGAACGCATCGAGGCGAGCAGCGGCCCGGGGTCGGACCCTTTGGGAAAGGCCGCCAGCGCGATCCCGAAGCCGACATCCGCCTTCGGCTCGAAGGCGAACTCCGAGGCCAGCGCCTTTCCATCCGGCACCAGGCCATACAGAGGCCCGCGCTCGTCGCCCAGCACGTCTGAGAGCACGTCGGCCGCGGCGAAGTCCTTCGCCTGAAGACCGGGCATGCGATAGGCCAGGGTCACGAAGCCGACCGGATAATCGGTCTGCAGGGCCAGCGTCCTGGCCTCGACCGGGCCGAGGCGGAACAACGTCCGGGCCGGCAGGGTCTTGCGAGGAATGTCGCCGAAGGTAGCCTGCACCTGGCCCAGCGCGCGGTCGGGATCGACGTCGCCGGCAATCACCAGGATCGCGTTGTTGGGCGCATACCAGCGGTCGTAGAAGCCGCGCAGCAGGCCGATGTCGGTCTTGTCGAAGGAAGGCCGCGTGCCGAGCGCGTCATGCGCGTAGGGCGTGCCGGCGAACATGGCTGCCTGCAGCTGCGACGTATAGAGATAGAACGGGCTGGACAGGTCGCGCGACACTTCCTGCTCGATGGCGCCGCGCTCCTTTTCCCAGTCCGCCGCGTTCAGGCTGAGTGCCTGCATGCGCAACGCCTCGATGCGCAGCATGACCGGCAGGTCCTCGGAAGGCGCCGTATAGTAATACTGGGTCGCGGTCTCGGTGGTCTGCGCGTTGTAGCCACCGCCGAGGCGCGCGCCGATCTCGGAGAGCTGGTTCTTGTCCAGCCCCTCGCTGCCGCGGAACATCATATGCTCCAGGGCATGCGCGGTGCCGGGAAACCCGGCTGGCGCCTCGTTCGAGCCGACCAGGTAGCTGACCTCCGACGTCACCACCGGCGCCAGCCGGTCGCGCACGATCACCACCTGGAGCCCATTCGGCAGCGTGCGGCGGAGCACGTCATGCTCGGTCTGGGCGCTGGCCTGCCCTCCGGACGCCACCAGCACCAGTCCGAGCAACACTCCCAATCCCGATCGACGCATATCCTGCCCTCAGCCTGCCTTTGCCGCTCCATATAGGTGTAGCGGCGCACAACGCTGTACGCCTGAATGTGAAATACTGCCAACGTACGATCGTTGTCTCGACGGTAGGTTGCCAAACCTTGTCTGGATCCGGCGACGAGAGCCCAGCAGTTTTCCAGGAATCGTCTTACCCATTCCGCATCATCGTCTCGTTTGTCTCGGATTTCATCCGCCGCCACCGCTATGGCAATCCTGCAAGAGCCGGAACCTCGTGCCGCTAGCATTAGAGGCTGATTAACGACTGTATGCCATGTTGTCCCTGCACGCAGCAGTGGCATGGGCCGCTGGCGTGCACTTCCTGGGGTTCGAGGACGATGCGGTGGCGCTTACGGCATGCGTCGCTCGGGGCGCTGGTCGCGTTGTGCATGAACGTCAGCCAAGCAGGCGCTGCCGGCAATGAACGATGGGACGGACTGAGCGATCCGGTTTTCCATCATGTCGATCAGAATGCCGGGCTGTCGAACGTTCTGCTACCGGTCGTCATGGCCGAGGATGCAACCGGGTTCTTGTGGATCGGCGGCGAGGGTGGCCTATCTCGCTGGGACGGCTACCGGATGCATGACTCCGGTGGCAACCAGCCGGCGCAAGACGGCCTGCGAGGTCAGGATGTAGGTGCGCTGCACCGCGATGCGGAGGGTCGTCTTTGGGTCGGGATGAGTACGGGTGGGCTTGCCCGCTACGACGCAACGCATGACCGCTTCATACCCGTCCCGTTAGGCACGGAACCGGCCGCGCGGCATGTCACGGGCATCGATGACGACGGAGCCGGCGGATTATGGGTCGCATCCTACGCCGGCCTGTTTCACCTGGACGCATCCGGCAAGATCGCGGCACACCTGCTCCACTCACCTGGTCGTCCCGATAGCCTGCCAGACGACAAGGTGCTGTCGGTGCTGAGGGACCAACAAGGCACTGTCTGGGCTGGCACGGTGCGCGGACTGGCTCGTGGCATCGATAACGAGCGGCATTTCGTCACCGTGCCACTCCCTGTTCCCGACGGCGAGACAGCAGAAGTGTCGCGTCTGTTCGAGGATAGCTTGCGGCGCGTCTGGGTCGGGACGCGCCAGCACGGAGCCTACGTGATCGGCCCGGACCGCGAGGCCGCACGCTTTATCTCCATGACAGCCCGGATCGGGAAGCAGGAGACCGCAAGCGAAATCTTTGCGATGGCCGAGATCGCGCCGGGGCGGATATGGCTCGGTACTTTCGGGCACGGCATCGTCGAGGCCGACGGCAAGGATCTGCGAATGCGCCGCATCGTTCGCAACTCATCGCTTCCGGATAGTCTGGGGTCGGATACGATCTACGCATTGTATCGAGACAGATCCGGCATTGTCTGGGTCGGGAACAGCCTGGGCCTGAGCCAGTACATGGCCGGCAACGGCGCCATCGTGACGATTTTCGGCCAGCCCGGCCGGGAGTCTGGGCTACAGGACGCAAATGTTCTCAGCGTCATGACACAGACGAACGGCTCCATCTGGGCCGGGCTGGAAGACAACGGTATCGACATTCTCGACCCAACCGCCGGCCGTGTCGGGACGCTGGGCATACAACGTGTGTTCAGCATGACCCGGTCGCCAGCTGGCGGCGTGCTGGTAGGCACGCGCAACGGCCTGTTCCTCGCAGACCTGTCCGGACATGGCATCGACAGATTGGAGATACCGCAGCGGCGTGCGACGTCGGCCGTGTTCGCGTTATATCCGCTGGATGGAGCAGTCTGGCTCGGCGGAGGAGACGACGGATTATGGGAACTGCGGCTCGGTGCGGACAACAAGGTTGCGGTGCTGCGGCACGAGGAAGCGCCGCAGCTGACAAATTCGGCCGTTTCTGCAATCGGCGCTGGACCGGATGGCCTGCTGGCGGTGGGTACGAATGACGGTTTCAACCTGCTGAACCGCAAGTCCGGTGCAATCGAACGCGTGTTTCCCAATACCGCAGACGCGACAGGCCTGAGCACCGGACACGTGATGAGCTTCACGCTCGATCGGCACGGCAGGCTATGGGTCGGAACAAACAGTTCCGGCATCGACGTGATGCTCGGACGTGATAAGGCCGGGCGGCCAATTTTCCGTCACCTGAGCGTGGCGGATGGCTTGCCCACCGCGGATGCAAACCAGATGGTGCTTGATCGCGCCGGTCGCGTGTGGGTCAGCACCGACGATGGTCTTGCCGTGATCGATCCGGAAACATTTGTCGTGCGCGCATTCCGGCGCGCCGACGGCCTGGCAATCACTCAATATTGGAGCCAGTCGGGAGGTTCCACCCCGCAGGGTGAAATCATGTTCGGCGGCGTGGGCGGCCTGACAGTGATCCGCCCGGAGCGTATCGCGGACTGGCACTATGAGCCGCCGGTAGTGGTCACGGAGGTGAAGGTCGGCGGAAGATTGGTTGCCGGCGACATCGGCATGGGGAACGCTTGGCTGAAAGTGTCGCCGAAAGCAGACAGCCTGTCGGTCGAGTTCTCGGCGCTGGATTACTCGGAGCCGCAACTCAACCGCTATCGCTACCGTCTGGAAGGATACGATAAAGCCTGGGTGGAGACCGATGCTGCACACCGCGTGGCGTCATACACCAACCTGCCTCCCGGCGATTACCGGCTGCGCCTGAGCGGATCCAACCGCAATGGCGTTTGGGCCAGGCAGGAAGCCGGGGTCCGGGTTCGCGTGCGGGCAGCCTGGTACCAGACGGTGTGGTTCCGCCTGATCCAGATGGGCCTGGCCCTGCTGGTGGTGGCGGCTGCCGTGCAGGGTCGGACCACGGTCCTGCGGCGACGCCAACGTGAGCTGGAACGGCAAGTCAATGGACGCACTGCCGAGTTGCTGGCCAGAACCGAGGCGCTTTCCGAAAGCCGGCAGCAGCTGCATCAATATGCCTATGTCGATACCCTGACGGCGCTTCCGAACCGCCGCGCCTTCAACGAGATGTTGCACGGCATGATACAGGCCGCGGCCAACCCATCCGAGGGATTTGCGCTGGTTCTGGTCGATCTGGATGGGTTCAAGCAGGTAAACGACACGCTGGGCCATGATGCTGGCGACGAGGTGCTGGTCATCGCTGCCCGGCGGATGTCGGCCGCCGTGCGGAAAGGTGATTTCGTCGCGCGACTGGGTGGCGATGAATTTGCGCTACTGCTCGGAGAGGTGAGGGAAAAGAGCGTGGTAAGCCTGATCTGCGATCGGTTTATTGCCGCGATGGCCGAGCCCATGACGATAAGGGAGACGCGCGTGATGATCGGGGCGAGCGCAGGCGCCGCGATGTTTCCGCAGCATGGCCAGACACAGGAGGATCTATACAGGCATACCGATCTCGCGCTGTACGAAGCTAAGCACGCGGGAAAAGGGGTCTGGCGCTGGTCTTGCCGCGACGCGGTTCAGAGCTGAATAGTGTTGCGTGACCTTGGGCTGAAGCCAACGGCGTGGCTCATGAAAATCAACGCCGAGAGGTGGTGTGCCGAGCAGCGGATGCTGACGATGGCTCCGGTGCTACCTGACCTCGAAGTTCAGTCGGATCAATTGGTCGATCAATTCCCCATCTGGATAGTCCGCGTAGTCCAGCAGGATTGTTCCCAGAGTGCGGCTCGGCCGCGTGTCGCGAAGATACGCCAGCAACCTCTCATTCTCGCCGGCTACCCCATAGGCACCCCTGGCCACCTGATCGGGATAGGGTTCCGCGGCGTCCCGAACGGCCGAGCCTGCGCCGAGGTGATACGGACCCGGACGACGCCCCGAGGTGCCGCTGCAATAGTTGATCATCCAGGTTCCTGCCGGCCGCTCGCGGGATTTCTCGAGCAGGGTGCGGATGGCGCCCCACTTCCGGTCGATATCGGCGATCCTGGGCACGATGTACTGGTCCTGTATGTCCAGCATCGCGTGATTGGCGACCTGGAAGCTTCTGTTATCAACCCAGCTTGTGCCATCGATACCGAATGGTGCCGCCCCGGCGCTCACGGGGAAACGTCTGATCAACACGATGCGTCCACGAACCTGCTGCAGTGAGGGCGTGCGGTCATCCAGATACCATCGCGCCGGATGTGCACCGATGATCCGGCGTATCAGGGATTCGAATTGCCTGCTGTCGGCGCCGCTTTCGTTGCTGACCAGCAGGACGATGGTTTCAGCAGGATTGGAGGCCAGAAAGCCGAGACAGAGATCGCAAACGTCGCTTCCGAAGAACAGGTTGAGCGGCACCGGACCATGATATAGTTTCAGCGTATTCTCGGTCACTTTGCAGCGGATATCGAGAAAACGAACCCCGGCTCCGAGCTGCTCGGACAAGGTGATGTCCTGACACCGCGCCATGCGCACGACGCCGCGGGTGGCACTATCGTGCGTCCCGGGGATCGTGATCTCGGACAAGGCCAGCCCATCCGGCAGCGACGACATCCAGCGCGCCCGAGCCGGCAAGGTCCGCGGGAGCGCCGACACTGGGACGAGCCCTGGGACGAGCCCTGGGATGAGCCCTGCGATGAGACGGCGCCTGCCGAGGCTTGGCTGTTTCAACACTTCAATCCCGGCTCGCCGTTGCCCCCTCAGAACTGCACCGACGCACCGGCCAGGAACACTCGTCCGGTCTGGACGTACGAGCCGTTCGCGTTCGAGTCGTAGGCGAGAAAGGAACGGCCCTTGCCTTCTGTCTCCCAGTAGGCGGGACCATCGAGCAGGTTCTGCATCGCGATGGACGCAACGAGCCCCCTCGGGAAGCGGTACTGCATCGTCAGGTCGAGCCGGGTCGTCGGCTGCAGGTAGAAATCCGGCCCGCTGCTATTGAGGCTGAGCAGTTGCTCACCGATATAGTTATAGTTCAAGTCCGCCCGGAAGTTATGCTTGGCGTAGAAGATACCGATATTATAGATCAACTCCGGCGCGCGCGGCAGGTCCGTGGCCGGGTGTCCCGTAATCGCGCTTTGCGCATTGCTCTGCTGAAGGGTGACGTTGCCATTGAACCCGAAGCCGGAAAACAGGCCGGGAAGGAACGACAGCCGCTGCTCGGTATTGAGCTCGAGTCCGGCAAGCGTCGCGCCTTTGCCGTTCTCCGGCATCGAAAACAATGTTCCATTGGCCTCGAAGGCATTGCTCGGCACATTGCCGCCCAGCGTCGAGCTGTTCGTGGTGCCGCTGACCGAGGTGAAGATAAACTTGTCGATGATCTTGTAATATGCCGATGCGGAGACGACGCCGCCATTGTGATTGTAGAGCTCGGCTGAAGCATCGAGGTCGGTTGCGGTGCTCGGACGGATGTTGGGATTGGGCTCGGAGACCGACATGATCTGATTGGTGAGCGGATCGAGAGTGATCGAGGTGGCACCATTGATCAAACCATAGGCCGGGCGGGAGAAGCTGCGACGAGCCGAGAAGCGCAACACGCTCTCATCGGTCGGCCGCCAGTCGATGTTGATGACCGGCAGCGGCTCGCCATACATCTGGCTGGTCCGGGCGAACTGGCCGGTTGCGTCATCACCGTTGGCCACCCAATGTTGCCCGGTGAAGTTCGTCCACTCGTAACGGAAACCGGGATATATGTGTATCTGGCCAACATGCATGTCGAACATGACGTAACCGGCGTAGATCGTCTCCGAGCCGCGTGCCGTGTTCGCGTTGTAATCGGTCTGGGTATAGATCCCCGTTCCATTGGGATCATTCTGGTATTTATACGGCAGGATCTGCTCGCCGATCCAGTTGCGGTTCAGAAGCCTGACCGGACCTGCTGCACCTCCGAACGAATTGACTTCCTGCCCGGGTAGCACGCCCACGGGCGGCCCGGCGGCTGCGTCTGCGGCATAGTTCGGGCCACCGAAGAATGGTCCGTCGAAGATGAAGTTGTTGTCGTCGTGGAAATACGGACGCTGCCATGACTGGCGATCGGTATCGCTGATCTTGAAGCCGAAGCGCACGTCATCCAGGATCGATATCCTGAAGCGGTATGTGGCATCGGCGTGTATGCCGTAGGTATCCGCCGTGCTCGAAGAGTCGCGTCCCTGGGTTTTCCAGAACTTGTCAAGATCCTGGTTATTCACGGCAGCCAGGGTGGCAGTGGCGCCAACCACGCGCGGCAGGGTCGTGCCGGCCACGTCGAACGTGACCGGCCCCTGGATCATGGTTGCGGGATAGAGGCTTGCCTCGAACTGGTTCGGACTCGCCTGGACGCCGTAGCTGTTGAAAAGATCATAGGCCAGACCAAGTGGACCAAGATCGGTCGTGCCGCCCAGTTTTTGCGTCGTCAGCGACTGCGCGGCGTCATCGGTCTCGAAATACTGCCCGCGCTCGACGGTATTCGACTGAGCAACCCCGGCGGCGTTGTAGACCAGATTGCTGCCCCGTATCGAGACTTGGTTGTCGTTCTCCGTCGTGTTGTAGGCGCCATAGGTGCCTCTCAGATAGACCGTCTGATGATCTCCGTGATAATCCAGCGAGAGGATGCCGCCGTAGCGTTGTATGTTGGTCGTATAGATGTCGTATTTGAGTTGTGGGGTGGATAGTTGCGACGCATCTCCGAGCGGCAGGTTCGCCTGGCTGGCGAAGGTCGGCTCGTACGCGGAATTTGGTGAAACCGCGTCGGCCGCCACGTTCTTCTCCAGGTAGTAGCCGGCGACATAGACACCGAATCGATCATCGTGGCCGAACTTCCGTGCAGACTCTACCTCGACATTTCCACCGAGATCGGACGTTCCGATACCGGCCGCCTTGTCGTTCAGCTGGCCCTGGATGGTAATCCTGTTGTAGGAGCCGGCAAAGTCATAGGCCGTCGGGGTTCGGATATCGATGGCGCCACCGGTCGCATCGCCATCCATATCCGCCGTGGTCGTCTTGCTGACATCGATCTGGGTAATCCCGTACGGCGCCAGCATGTCGAACGAGATGGCGCGTGTGGTGGGATCGGCCGGTGCGATCCGCTCGCCGTTCAGGGAGTAGGAGTTGTAGCTCGCATCGAGCCCCCGGATGGTCACATACTGGTTCTCCCCGGTCGCTGCCTGCCCCTGGTTCATGTTGCTGTAGGTCGAGAGACCAGGCAACCGGGTCAGGATGTCGGAAAGGTTGGTCTCCGGGGCGCGCTCTATCTGCTCCCTGGACAAGATGCTTGATACGCCTACTGCGTGCAATTGGTCAGCCAGCGCCTTTTCCGTCGAATCACGTTGCGCGGTCACAAGGACCTGCTGTGCGCCGTCAGCCGCGGATACCGGCTTCGCGGCGGCTTTGCTGGTGGCACCTCGCACGGCCGGCTGCGTCTGAACCGGACTCTGCGCCTGGGCATGCGCATTGAAGGAGATAGCGATGGAAAGCGGAACAAACGAGGACGAGAGCAGAAAAACTCTTAGTCTAGGCACATACATCAGTTAAGTCCCGCGTTGCATTCCACCGAAGATGGAGAAGAAACCCTGTAAGTTAAAACAACTCTCGTGATCGGCGCGACAGTTCGGGCGCGTTTATCCGCATGGTCAGGCCTATATCGAGCGCAAGGAAGTCTCTCCGGCTGTCGCGGGTTTACCTATCGGACCGGGCCGGACGTGGCTAATGACAGTTTTATAAAATGTGATTGCGCAACCATCGGTCTGCGCAACGTTTCGAGATGGCTCGCTTCATGCCGCTAGCCGGGATCCGAAAGCAGCTCCAGGAACTTGCCGACCGGGCAGGTGCGCTCAGGTCCGTCCGCGCAGGGGGGCGATGGCAGTGCCGCCTCGAACGGTGGCACGCCAGACCTCGAATTCCAGCCCGCCGCCGATTGGTGGATCGTTCGCAGCATAGCCGGGAACCTTGAGACCGCCCCCAAGCCAGGAAGCCAATCCGGCGATGTTGTCGTCGTGACCCGCGAGCAGCACAGGTCTTCGCTGGGCCGAGTGGATCAGCTCGCGCGCGATGCGCACCCGCAACGGCGCCGATATGATGCTACACACCGGCCGAGGTTTGGCCGACGTCGAACAGCACAGAGTGCAGCACGGACATGCGCGCCAACGCCATGGCATCGGCCCTGCCCCAGTCGG
>CAXSEE010000073.1:11400-18942 GCA_964235615.1 uncultured Acetobacteraceae bacterium
CGAAGCAGGATGAACGAACGTTCGAGCTTCAGCGGTTCGAGGCCCATCGGCATCGGCTCCCGTACCAGCACGGGCGTTGTCGCGAAAGCCATTGCGGCGGCGAGAATCCACCTCCGGAACGGCTGCTTTCCTGAGCTCATGGTTCATGCTCAGGCTTTGGTTTGCTGGACGGTCCAGCCGCATGCGATGGATGAGCCAACCGCCGCGGCAACTGCACGGCATTAAGCTTCCGTGACAGGCATGAAGGGCAGTTGAGCCGCGGCGGGAGAGCCCTACTTGAGCCTGCCGTCCGGTGCGTGCGCAAGAGACGGGGACGCATCCTTCAGTCCGACGCCGGTCAGCTTCAGCCGGCGTGCTTCGACCAGCAGCCATACCAGCTTGTCTGCGGCAAGCTCGATGCCGAGGCCGCCATGGTCATGGATGTTCGAAATGCAGTTGCGTTCGTGGTCCTGGCGCCCGGTACGCGGCGCGTGGGTGATGTAGACGCCCAGGCTGTCGGCCACGCTCAGCCCGGGGCGCTCGCCGATCAGCACGACCGAGAGCGCAGTCCCGAGCGCCGCGCCGATGTCGTCGCCAAGCGCCACGCGCGCCTGCGTCGCGATCACCAGCGGGGCAATCCGCCAATCCTCGAGACGCCTGCGACAGGCCGCGAACAGCCGCGCCGCGTGATGCGCGACCGCAATGGCCGAAAGCCCGTCCGCGGCAACGAATACAACATCCCAGTCTCCTGCCGCAATGTCCGCGAGACATGCCGGATCGAGCCTCCGGCCGAGGTCGGGGCGGCGCAGATAGGTTGCGCGATCGGCAGCCAGGCTGCGCACCCGGATCGAGGGCCACGGCGCCACGCTGTCCGCCAGCGCATCTCCGTCGAGCACGGCATGCACCGCATCGCGTGCCCGCGCATGGGCATGCTGGAACGCGAGCACGTCATGCAGGCTCTGCGCGTCGCCGCTGCGACCCAGCCCGATCCGCGCCCGCGTCGCGTCACGCAATGCCGCCCAGCCATCCCCAGCCTCAGCCATGCGGCGGCCCCGGCAACGCCAGCCGTCCCTGCGAAGGATCCAGACGCCGCATGCGCCCCTGCGGATCGCGCATCTCCATGCGGTCCAGCCACGCCTCGAACTCCGGCGCCGGACGCATGTTGAACATCGTGCGCAGGCTCATGATGTCGTGGAACGAAAGGCTCTGGTAGTTGAGCATGATGTCGTCGGCACCTGGCACGGCGATCAGGAAATTGACGCCCGCCGCGGCAAGCAGGGTCATCAGCCCGTCCATGTCGTCCTGATCGGCCTCGGCATGGTTGGTGTAGCAGACGTCGCATCCCATCGGCACGCCGAGCAGCTTGGCGCAGAAATGATCCTCCAGGCCGGCACGCGTGATCTGCTTGCCGTCATAGAGATATTCCGGGCCGATGAAGCCGACCACGGTATTGACCAGCAGCGGCCGGAACACGCGCGCCACCGCATAGGCGCGCGCCTCCACGGTCTGCTGGTCGATGCCGTGATGCGCGCCGGCCGAGAGTGCCGCACCCTGCCCGGTCTCGAAATACATCACGTTGTCGCCGAGACTGCCGCGCTTCAGCGAAAGCGCGGCCTCATGCGCCTCCCGCAATATCGAGAGGCTGACGCCGAAGCTGCGGTTGGCATCCTCGGTGCCGGCGATGGACTGGAACACCAGATCCACCGGACCGCCACGGTTGATGATCTCGATCGTGTTGGTCACATGCGTCAGCACGCAGGTCTGCGTCGGGATATCGTATTGTTCCCTGATCCGATCCAGCATCCCGACCAGCATGAGGCCGTTGTCGACGCTGTCGGTGGCCGGGTTGACACCGATCACCGCGTCGCCCGAGCCATACAGCAGCCCGTCCAGCGTCGAGACCGCGATGCCGCGCGGATCGTCGGTCGGATGGTTCGGCTGCAACCGCGACGCCAACGTCCCTTTCAGGCCGATGGTGTTACGGAACCGGGTCACCACCCGGCACTTCGACGCGACCATGATCAGGTCCTGGTTGCGCATGAGCTTGCTGACCGCCGCCACCATCTCCGGTATCAGGCCAGGTGCCAATGCCGCCAGCCCTACCTCGTCCGCGGCGTAGGAGAGCAGCCAGTCGCGCAGACCGCCGACGGTCAGGTGAGAGATCGGCGCATACGCCAGGCCGTCATGCCCGTCGAATATCAGCCTGGTGACCTCGTCGCTCTCGTAAGGCACCAGGGCATCGTGCAGGAAGTCGCGCAGGGGCACGTCGGCCAGCGCGTATCGTGCCGCAATCCGCTGAGCCGAGCTGCTGGCGCCCAGCCCCGCCAGCGTATCCCCCGAGCGGGCCGGAGAGGCCGCGGCCAGCAGCGCCTTCAACCCCGCGAAACCATAGCTCTCGCCATCAAGGATGGAACGATATGTCATGTCGTGGTCCTTCAAGGCCAGGGCGCTGCCCTGGACCCGTTCAAGGCTGGCCTTGAAAATCCATCAGATGGATTTCAAAGCCCAGCCTTGCTACCGCTCCTCGACCCGGGCCACCCCAGCCACCTGCTTGAGCGCCTGCGCCAGCCGCGGCGTGACCATGTAGGCTTCCGGCAGCGCCACCTCGACATCCTGGGTCTCGTCCAGGCATGGCAGCAGCACGACGCGTCCGCGACCGCCGCGCTCGCGCCCCAGGATTGTGCGGATCGGTGCCAGCGCCTCCGGCCGGTCGAGCCAGATACGCATCTCCGATCGTGCGTCCGCCGCCGCCCGGTCGAGATCGATCACGTCCTGGCCGGTGATGCGCAGCATCTCCCCTTCCATGCGCAGGTCGGCGGTCACCAGCACCGCGCGGCCGGCCACTAATATGTCCCGCGTCTTGGCCAGCGCCTCGGAGAAAAGGGTGATCTCGCAGCCGCCCGACGCGTCCGAGATGCGCACCCAGGCCATGCGGCCGCCGGTGCGTGTCGGCCGCTCCTTGCGATCGACCACGCAGCCGGCGATCTTGACCCGACCGATGCCCGCCTGCGCCGCCGCCTCCAGCCCGGTGGTGGATGTCGTGCCCAGCCGGCGCAACAGGGCCGCGTAGCTGTCCAGCGGGTGCGCGGTGAGATGGAACCCGATCGCTTCCGCCTCCAGCCCGAGCCGCTCGATCTCCGGCCAGTCCGCGACCTCCGGCAGGCGCAGCGTCTCCGGCCGGCCGCCGCCGAACAGCCCGATCTGCCCGCTCGCGGCCTCCTCCGCATGGGCCTGTGCCCGGCGCAGGATCGTCTCGGCCCCGGCGAAGATCCGGGCGCGGTTGGGGTCGAGCCGGTCGAAGGCGCCGGCGCGGGCCAAATTCTCGATCTGCATCTTGTTGATCTGCCGCGGCTCCACACGCGCGGCGAAGTCCGCGACATCGGCGAACGGCCGGTCGCCGCGTGTCTCGACCAGGCATTGCATCGCCACCAGCCCGACCTTCTTGACCGCCGCCAGCGCGTAGCGGATCGACTGCGCGCCGTCCTCGGACACCTCGACGGTGAAGTCGGCGGCGGAAAGATTGATGTCCGGCGGCAGCACGCGCACGCCCATGCGTTCCGCCTCCTGACGCAGTGCCGCCAGCTTGTCGGTCTTCTCGCGGGCCAGCGACATGCAGGCGGCGAGGAACGCGACCGGGTGGTTCGCCTTCATCCAGGCGGTCTGGTACGAGACCAGCGCGTAGGCCGCCGCATGCGACTTGTTGAAGCCATAATCGGCGAACTTCGCCATCAGGTCGAACACCTCGATCGCCTTTTCGCGGTCGATGCCGCGCCCCACGGCGCCCTCGGTGAAGATCGAGCGCTGCTGGTCCATCTCCGAGCGGATCTTCTTGCCCATCGCGCGTCGCAGCAGGTCGGCCGCACCCAGGCTGTAGCCCGCCATCTTCTGGGCGATCTGCATGACCTGCTCCTGGTAGACCAGGATGCCGTAGGTCTCCTGCAGGATCTCGCGCAGCTCCTCGTGCGGCGCCTCCCACTTCTCGCCGTGCTTGCGCCGGCAATAATCCGGGATGTTGGCCATCGGCCCAGGCCGGAACAGCGCGCCCGCCGCGATCAGGTCCTCGATCCGGGTCGGGCGCATCTGCTTCAGCGCGTCGCGCATCCCCGCGCCCTCGAACTGGAACACGCCGCCGGTGTCGCCGCGCGCCAGCATCTCGTAGGTGCGCGCATCATCCAGATGCAAGCTCGCCAGATCGATCTTGGTGCCGAGCTTGGCCAGCATCTGCACGCCGCGCTGCAAGATCGTCAGCGTCGTCAGCCCGAGGAAGTCGAACTTCACCAGTCCGGCCTGCTCGACGAACTTCATGTTGAACTGCGTGACCAGCGTGTCGGTTTTGACGTCGCGATACAGCGGCACCAGCTCGACCAGGTCGCGGTCGCCGATCACCACGCCGGCGGCGTGCGTGCTGGCATGGCGGAACAACCCCTCCAGCAGAAGTGCCGTCTGCAACAGGCGTCGCACCCCCTCGTCGCCGTCGCGCATCTCCTGCAGGCGCGGCTCGCCGTCGATCGCCTGCGCCAGCGTCACCGGCTTTGCGGGATTGTTCGGGATCAGCTCCGCGACACGGTTGACCATGCCGTAGGGCAGCCCCTGCACGCGCCCGACGTCGCGCACCGCCGCGCGTGCCTGCAACTTGCCGAAGGTGATGATCTGCGCGACCCGGTTCGCGCCGTACTCGCGCCGGACGTAGTCGATCACCTCGTCGCGCCGGTCCTGGCAGAAGTCGATGTCGAAGTCCGGCATCGACACGCGCTCGGGGTTGAGGAACCGCTCGAACAGCAGGTTGAACGGCAGCGGGTCGATGTCGGTGATCGTCAGCGCCCACGCCGCCACCGAACCGGCACCCGACCCGCGCCCCGGCCCCACCGGGATGCCCTGCCCCTTCGCCCACTGGATGAAGTCCGCCACGATCAGGAAGTAGCCAGGGAACCCCATCGCCTCGATGACGCCCAGCTCGTACTCCATGCGCCCTGCGTAGCGCGCCCGCGTCGCCTCGTCCGCCGCCAGCGCGTCCATGCGCAGCGCCAGCCCCTCGCGCGCCATCTCCGACAGCGTCTGCGCCTCCGTCTGCCCCGAGCGCACCTTCGGGCACATCGGCAGCAGCGGCTTGCGCGTCTCGGCCATCACCGCGCACCGCCTGGCCACCGCCAGCGTGTTGTCGCAGGCCTCCGGCAGGTCCGCGAACAGCGCCCGCATCGCCTTGGCAGGCTTGAACCAGTGCTCCGGCGTCACCCGCCGCCGGTCCTGCTCCGCCAGCGTCCGCCCCGCCGCGATGCACAGCAGCGCGTCATGCGCCTCGTGCATCGAGGGCGTCGCGAAGAAGCACTCGTTGGTCGCCACCAGCGGCAGCCCCGCCTCGTCCGCCAGCCGGATCAGCCCCGGCTCGATCGCCCGCTCGACCGCCAGCCCGTGCCGGTGCAGCTCCATCATCGCCCGGTCGCCGAACGCCTCCGCCAGCCGCGCCACCAGCGCCCGCGCCTCCGCCTCCTGCCCCTCCGCCAGCATCCGCCCCACCGGCCCCCGCGTGCCCCCGGTCAGCAGGATCAGCCCCTCGGCGTGCTGCAGGATGCGGTCCAGCGGCAGCGCCGGCTCCGCCGCGTCCCCCTCGATGAACCCGAGCGAGGACAGCCGCTGCAGGTTGTCCAGCCCCCGCGCGTCCTGCGCCAGCACCACGACCTGGTCCGGCGCCAGCCCGATCCGCCCGGCGCGCACGATGCCCACCTGGCACCCGATGATCGGCTGCACCCCCTTGCCCGCGCAGTACTGCGAGAATTCCAGCGCCCCGAACAGGTTGCCCGTGTCGGTGATCGCCACCGCCGGCATCTGCTCGCGCCGCGCCAGCGCCGCGATGTCGGGGACCCGGATCGCCCCCTCGCTCAGCGAGAAGGCGGAGTGGACTCGGAGATGGACGAAGTCTGCGTATGGCATGGGGGGAAAGCTAGCGGCCGGAAGGAAGGAAGCAAGGCCAGGGCTCTGCCCTGGACCCGCCAGGGCGAGCCGCCCTGGACCGGCGCTACAAGGAAAGGCGGTCCAGCAGCCCGGCGGTCATCGCGGCGCGGTCGGCGAGCGTCATCCACGCCCCGGTCAGGTGCAGCGTCGCGAGCGCCGGCCGCCCGCACACCGCGCCCGCCCGCAGCAGCGCCCGCCCCGACGCGCTCCACAGCACCGGCTCCGTCGGCCCGAACGCGGCCAGGCTGTCGAACCCGATCGCCACCACCTGCTCCGGCCGCATCGCCCCGACCATCCGCTCCACCCGCGCCCGGCAGAACGCCGCCACCTCCCGCCGCACCCCGGCCGGGACCTCGCGCCGCCAGGTCGCGACATCCGGCGCGCGCAGGAACACCGCGTTCGTGCCCGTGCAGCGCGACAGCAGCGCCTGCCCGAACATCGCCCGCATGTGCACCGCCATCGGCCACGGCGCCGTCGCGTACTCGCACCCCTCCGGCCACCCGCCCCCGAGATCGGCGCCCCGCGCCCGATGCTGGCTGACGCGCGTGCCCCCCGGCTGCGTGCCGATGAACAGGACCGGCGGCGCGCGCAGCGGCGGGCCATACAGGATCTCGTACCCCCGCCCCGCCGCGCCCAGCCGGGACGCGAGGCCCGCGTAGAACGCCGCCGTCTCCGCATAGACCGCGCGGCAGACGTCATCGGCCGTCACCGACATGGCCGAACCCCCGGGCTGGCCTTCCTCAAGATGCCGGTCCAGGGGCGGCTCGCCCCTGGCGGGTCCGGGCAGAGCCCGGCCTTGCTTGCCTGCGCGTCAGCCTGCCTCCACCAGCACCCCGTCCCGCAGCGTCACGACCCGGTCCATCCGCGCCGCCAGCTCCACGTTGTGCGTGGCGATGAGCGCCGCCGCCCCCTGGTCGCGGACCGCGTGCATCAGCTCGGCGAACACGCCGTCCGCGGTGGCCACGTCGAGGTTCCCGGTCGGCTCGTCCGCGAGCAGCACGCGCGGCGCATTGGCCAGCGCGCGGGCGATGGCCACGCGCTGCTGCTCGCCCCCCGAGAGCTGCCCCGGCAGGTGCCGCCCGCGCGCCGCCAGCCCGAACGCCGCGAGCAGCCCGGACGCCCGCGCCTCCGCGTCGCGCCGGCGCGAGCCTGCGATCATCTGCGGCAGCACGATGTTCTCCAGCGCGGTGAACTCGGCGAGCAGGTGGTGGAACTGGTAGACGAAGCCGATCGAGCGGCTGCGGATCTGCGTGCGCTCCGTGTCGCCGAGCGCGCCGGCGTCGCGGCCGTCCACCAGCACCGCCCCGCCGTCCGGGCGCTCCAGCAGGCCGGCGGTGTGCAGCAGCGTGGACTTGCCGGTGCCGGACGGGGCGACCAGGGCCACGATCTCGCCGGCGCGCAGCTCCAGGTCGACGCCGCGCAGCACGTCGAGCGCGCCGGCCTCGCTGCGGTAGGTGCGCACGACGCCGCGCAACGCGAGGGCGGCGGTCACGAGAAGCAAGGCCAGGGCTCTGCCCTGGACCCGCCAGGGGGAGCCCCCCTGGACCGGCTTTCCTTAAGGAAGGCGATCCAAGGGCCCAGCCCTTGGCGGAGTTTGAGGCAGAGCCTCAACCT
>CAXSEE010000074.1:0-18698 GCA_964235615.1 uncultured Acetobacteraceae bacterium
CCCTGGTGGTCGCCCTGCGGCGCAAGGCCGCGCGCGGCGGCGGCGTCGAGGGGCTGATCAAGGAATACGACCTCTCCAGCCAGGAAGGCGTGGCGCTGATGTGCCTGGCCGAGGCGCTGCTGCGCATCCCCGACCGGGCCACGCGCGACGCGCTGATCCGCGACAAGATCAGCACCGGCAACTGGCAGTCCCATATCGGCCGCTCGCCTTCGCTGTTCGTCAACGCGGCTACCTGGGGGCTGGTGGTGACCGGAAGGCTGACCGCGACCAGCAGCGAGACCGGCCTGACCGCGGCCCTGACCGGGTTGATCGCCCAGGGTGGCGAGCCGTTGATCCGGCGTGGCGTCGACATGGCGATGCGCATGATGGGCGAGCAGTTCGTCACCGGCCAGACCATCGCCGAAGCCCTGGCCAACAGCCGCAAGCTCGAACGGCAGGGGTTTCGCCACTCCTACGACATGCTGGGCGAGGGCGCCGTCACCGCCGAGGATGCCACCCGTTACGCCGCCGATTACGAACAGGCGATTCATGCCATCGGCCGAGCCTCGAACCGTCGCGGCATCTACGAGGGTCCGGGGATCTCGATCAAGCTGTCCGCCCTGCATCCGCGCTACAGCCGGGCGCAGCGCGAGCGCGTCATGGACGAGCTGCTGCCGCGCTTGGTGGCACTCGCGACGTTGGCGCGGCGCTACGACATCGGCCTGAACATCGACGCCGAGGAGTCCGAGCGGCTGGAGATCTCGCTCGACCTGCTCGAAGCCTTGTGCCTGGAGCCGGCGCTCGCGGGATGGAACGGCATCGGCTTCGTGGTGCAGGCCTACCAGAAGCGCGCGCCCTTCGTGATCGACTGGATCATCGCCCTGGCGCGGCGTACCAACCGGCGCATCATGCTGCGCCTGGTCAAGGGCGCCTACTGGGACAGCGAGATCAAGCGCGCGCAGCAGGATGGCCTCGAAGGGTTTCCGGTGTTCACCCGCAAGGCGCATACCGACATCAGCTATATCGCCTGCGCGCGACGCCTGCTGGCAGCTCCCGAAGCGGTATTTCCCCAGTTTGCCACCCACAACGCCCGGACGCTGGCCAGCATACACGCCATGGCCGGTCCCAACTTCTATGTCGGGCAGTACGAGTTCCAGTGCCTGCACGGCATGGGCGAGCCGCTTTATGAGGAAGTGGTCGCGCACAACAAGCTGAACCGCCCCTGCCGCATCTATGCCCCGGTCGGCACGCACGAGACATTGCTCGCCTACCTGGTCCGCCGGCTGCTGGAGAACGGCGCCAACACATCGTTCGTCAACCGCATCGGCGACACCATGGTCCCGGTCGAGGCGCTGATCGCCGATCCGGCCATCCTGGTCGCGGCTGGCGAGCCGGTCGGGGCGCCCGATCCGCGCATCGCGCTGCCACGCGAGCTGTTCGGCACCGGGCGTCTCAACTCGGAAGGTCTCGATCTCGCCAGCGAGCAGCGCCTGGCCTCGCTCTCGTCCTCGTTGCTGGCCAGCGCCGCGGTTCGCTGGACCGCCATGCCACCAGTAATGCAGGCGTCGGAGACTCCACCGGTCCCGGTGCGCAATCCCGCTGCCCTGCAGGATGTCGTCGGCGAGGTGCATTACACCCCCGCCGACGCGATCCCGCTGCTGTTCGACCAGGCCCACGCCGGCGCACAGCTCTGGCGAGCCACCCCACCGGACGAGCGCGCGCTGGTGCTGGTCCGTGCCGCCGCCCTGCTGGAAGGGGCAATGCCGCAACTGATCGGGCTGATCGTGCGCGAGTCCGGCAAGATCCTGGCCGACGCCGTCGGCGAGGTCCGCGAGGCGGTGGATTTCCTGCGCTACTACGCTGCTGCCGTCAGGGATGATTTCGGCAACGACACCCATCGTCCGCTCGGCACGGTGGTGTGCATCAGCCCGTGGAACTTCCCGCTCGCCATCTTTACCGGCCAGATCGCTGCTGCCCTGGCCGCCGGTAACGCCGTGCTGGCCAAGCCCGCGGAAGAGACGCCGCTGATCGCGGCGGAGGCGGTCCGCCTCCTGCACGAGGCAGGCGTTCCGGAAACGGCGCTGCAGCTGGTGCCCGGAGACGGCGAGACCGGCGCCGCCCTGACCGGCCATCCCGGCGTGGGTGGCGTGATGTTCACCGGCTCGACATCGGTGGCGCGCGCGATCCAGCGCAGCCTGGCGCCGCATCTACGCCCGGATGGCCACCCGATCCCGCTGATCGCCGAAACCGGTGGTCAGAACGCGATGATCGTCGACAGCTCGGCACTCGCCGAGCAGGTCGTGGCCGACGCCGTGGTCTCCGCGTTCAACTCGGCCGGCCAGCGCTGCTCCGCCCTGCGCCTGCTGTGTCTGCAGGACGATATCGCCGACCGCACCCTGCGCATGCTGCGCGGCGCCATGGCGGAATTGCGTATCGGGCCGCCGGACCGGCTGAGCACGGATATAGGGCCGGTCATTACCGAGGCGGCCAGGGACAATATCGCGGCGCACGTGTCGCGCATGCGCGAGGCCGGCCACGCCATCCACGGCCTCGCGTTGCCGGAGGAGTGCGCGCAGGGCTATTTCATCCCGCCCATTTTGATCGAGATTGCCCGCGTGTCGGATCTCCACGCGGAGGTGTTCGGCCCGGTCCTGCACGTGCTGCGCTACAGGCGCGAGGCGCTGGACGCCCTGCTCGATGATCTCGCCGCCACCGGCTACGCGCTGACCTTCGGGGTGCATACGCGCCTCGACGAGACCATCGCCCATGTCGTCGATCGTGCGGAGGCCGGCAATATATACATCAATCGCAACATCGTCGGCGCGGTCGTCGGCGTGCAGCCATTCGGCGGCCATGGCTTGTCCGGCACCGGACCGAAAGCCGGCGGTCCGCTCATCCTGCGCCGCCTGTTGTCGCAGGCGCCGGTCGAGACCGCGCTGCCCAAGGGCGATCCCACACAGGCGGCGCTGTCATTTGCCGACCACCTTGCCGCGAGCGGCGACATGGGGCTGGCTTCGCGCGTCCGGACGCTGGCCGCACGCAGTCCGCTCGGCATCGAGCTGTTGCTGACCGGCCCGGTCGGGGAGCGCAACAGCTACAGCCTGCTGCCGCGCGGCGCCGTGCTGTGCAAGGCGGCGACCACCAACGGGCTGACGCTTCAGCTTGCCGCGGTGTTCGCGACCGGTAACAGCGCCATCGTCGAGGACGCCGAGCACTTCAGGGCTTTTCTCAACGCGATGCCCCCCGAGCTTCAGCCGCTCTGGCAGGCCGCCGATATTGCCGGTAGCCAGGGCTCTCTTGCCCTGTTCGAGGGCGATGGTGACGGGCTGTGCCGCTTCTCGGTCCGTCTCGCACAGCAGGAGGGTCCGGTGATCCCGATCCTGGCCCTGTCCTCGCATGAGATCTGGACCGGAACGGACTATCCGCTGGAGTTCCTGTTGCGCGAGCGTAGCCTCAGCGTCAACACCGCCGCGGCTGGAGGCAATGCCAGCCTAATGTCAATCGGCTGAAGCGCCGGTCCGATAATCCGCGCTGGCGGCCGTCCAACGCGCCTCTCTGCGCTTCCGGTGCTCACGGACCATTAAGGTCCGCTCCGCTCCGGTTCTCGATAGCCACGCCGGACGACTCACCAGCACGAATTCTCGGACCGGCTTCGCACCGGATGTTCGCATAAGCAAAAGATCTTGACTCAGCGATATGATCTTCTCCAGACTTGGGGCCGATGAAATAGAACGCGACTGCCGGGTCTGGATCACCAGAGACGCTGATCCTGTCTGATTTCCGGCAGTCCACGCACGCGCTCCTGCGCGGCGTGCCCATGTGCTCTTCAATCGATCGCAATCCGAACATCGGGGAAACCATCATGTCGTCAACGTCGGACAGCGAGCTCGCCGAACCCAACGGTCCACGCTGCATGCATGTGATCGGGATCGGGCGTACGGGGGCCGTGTATGTCGAGGCCTTGCTCCGCACCGGCGAGATCGAGGATTACCTGGTCGAGCCCGACGCCCGCTTTGCCGCGATGGTGGTGGACATCGGCGGCGGCGAGGACATGGAAATCGCCAAGGACTACGCGGCGGCTTTTGTAAAAAGGCTCGAGAGCCGGCAGATCCCGACCGAGCGTTTCCAGTTCCAGGGCATCTCGCTGCCCATGCCTCCGGCCGGCGAATTGGCGGCGGCCATGGAAGAGACCAGGGATTTCCTCAAGCTCAAGGCGCCGGGCAGTTCCTGCAGCCCGAAACTCGAATCCGTGGAGACAGGCCAGTCGGTGGTTCCGGAGGCTGGCGAGCATGTCTCCCGGGCCATTGCGAAGACGATCTATGCCGACGCCTGCTACGCCGGCGATCGTCCCATGGACGCAGCGCTCGACGCATTCGCAAAACATGTCGAAGCCTCGAAGCTGCCGTCGCTGATCACGGTGTGCTTCAGCTTGGCCGGGGGCACCGGCGGCGGCATCGCGGTGGATCTCGCCCGTCATCTGTCGAACGTGAAGCTTGGCCGCAGGGTGCCGGTGATCGGCGTCGGCCAGCTTCCCTCGTCCGGCGATCCGCAGGCGAGACAGAACAGCCCGAGCCTTTACGCCACCCTCAATGATCTCGACTGCATGCTCGACGACGACAAGAACGCCACGGTCGCGGCCATGTGGGGCGAGTTGTATCGCAGCCCGTTCACCGGCGGCTTCTTCGTGGTCAATCCCGAGCAGAGCTGGCAGCGCCTGACCGCCTACACGACCACCGGCGAGAAGGAGATCCGGCAGAAAATCAAGCAGATGGTCACCAACCGCTTCGTCGCCGACAGCTTCATGCGTCTCGTCGTCATCGACGGAGGTCATGACCTGATCAAGGCATTGCAGCCGAGCGGGCTTACCCCCACTGAGTCTGATGGCGATGTCAGCGGCCGGTCGCGCAACTGGACCTTGTTCGATGTCGCCAAGCTGACCCATCCCGGAGTGCAGGTATTGCCGGGCGAGGGTGCCAGGAAGTGGGAGGCGGTCATCCGCCAGTGGATCGATTTCATGCCGCAATACAGCGGGCTGACGGACGGCTTCAAGACCGACTATGCGGAAGTGTTCATCTATGCTTCTCGCAACATGGGCTTCGACATCATGAAGCAGGCGTTCCGGGACATGATCACCGAGAATTATCTGCTCGATCCGGACTCGAAGCTGAAGATCTTCATGCACGAATTCTTCGATACGCTGACGGCCTATGCCAACGTCGTGCTGCCCGGGGTCGCGAAGACCGACCTGATCACGTTCTGGGAGAGCCAGAAAAGCTACGACGCCCTGTCGGCGAAGGAAAAGCTGAGCGAGCATGCCTGGCTGGTCGATGCCGAGGCCGGGCTTCCGCAAGCCTCTGCAATATTCGAGGAGATGGCCGGGAAGGCAGTCTGGGGCTGCACCTGCTGGAACAGCATTCCCGACGACCAGCTCAGGGGTGCCAGCCAGCCTCCCGTCAGCAAGACCGAGCCCGGGGAAAATCGGCAGGAACGCCGGCAGGCCTCTTCCTGAAGGACCAGGCGGCGTCGAGACTGTGGCGTTCGCCTTCAATCTGACGCTCGATGCGAAGACCTCGCTCGAGATCGAGCGTTTCCATGCGCGGCTGGCTGCTTTCGATATTCCCGACCAGGACCTGGTCACGCAATACGGGGCCTGCGTCACCCTTCTGGTCACGTCGGGCAAGTTTCGTGCGACCGACCTGGTGGGATTGCTGGAGCTCCAGTTGCCCATGATGGGTGCGCTGGATGTCACCCTCATCGAGCCCTGCATGATCCTGGGAGTGCCGCCGACGCTGTGCCTGCGTGTTGGCCCGACGGAGGGATTGCTGAAGCTGCACGATGCCGTCTTCAACGAGTTGCCCGAGGAAGAGGTGCATCTCCATTACCGTCCGGCATACTGGCAGCCGCATCTGAAGCTGGCGAATTTTCGCGGCGGTCAGGTTGCCGGCAGCAGGCTGGTGGCAGCCCTGGCCCAGGAATGGCGTCAGACCTGCGGCGTTCTGGATCGTTTCGAGCTGATCGAATACATGCCGGTCCAGTCCATATGGCAGGCTCCGCTCATCGATCTCCGGTCGTGAGGCACACTTATTCGGTGTTTCAACGAAACAGGGTGGCGGACCGGCTGCGCGGGAAGTCGAGGATGGCGGTGGTCGCGACGGCGTCGTGGTGCAGTCGCAGGGTGCCGTCATGTCCGGCGATCAGGTCGCGGATGATTTCCAGGCCCTGATCGTCCTCGCCAAGCTGTCCCAGGCCCGAGCCGTTGTCCTGGACGGTCAGCGTCACAGCCTCGCCGGTGGTCTCCAGACGCACGCTGATCAGCCCGTCCATGCGCGCATGCAATCCATGCTTGACCGAGTTGCCGACCATCTCGTGCAGCGAGCGGAGAATGACTTCGTGCAGATCGACCGGGCAGCTTCCACGCACCGTCACCTGGGTGCGGATGTCCTGGTCCAATTCTCCGAACAGCTTGACGATACTCTCGCATAACGAGCGCAGCCGTGCCTCCAGGGCCGCCGGAGGCCCGGTCAATCCGAACAGGGCATCCGATATCTTGGCAGAGAGCAGGATACGATG
The DNA here is from genome assembly GCA_964235615.1 of uncultured Acetobacteraceae bacterium. GTDB lineage: Bacteria > Pseudomonadota > Alphaproteobacteria > Acetobacterales > Acetobacteraceae > Lichenicoccus. The sequence continues at coordinate 6,550 of CAXSEE010000074.1, forward strand.
CTGCAACTCGTCGGCCAGGCGCCGCCCGGCCTCGGTGTCCTGCAGCTCCGGTACCTGGTCGATCTGGGCGATCAGGCCCTGCAACGCGTTCTTGGTGTGATGCCGGAGTTGACGCAGGCCCAGACGCTCTGCCCCAGGACGCTCGGCCGATGGCGCGGCCGGCAGGTTCACGGGCATCGGACGTCTCCCCTCCGGAACGGAGCGCGGCACGGCAGCGGGATAGGACATGCGCAGGATCCTATGATCAGGTGGGAATGGTTCCCACAGCTTAAATCGCCGAATCACGGCATGACTGTCAAGGATTTTGTGGGTTATTTTCCCACGCAATAGATGTTAGCGTGCTTCAGCAAAGGAGCTGTTCGCGTGGGGCTGAAGCCGCTTCCCTTCTCACCGTCGCAGAGTGCCCTGCTGCTGAGGGCGCTGGCACGCCTGCTGCGGCCGCTGATCCGCCTGGCGATCCAGAGCGGCGTCACCTTCCCCTTGCTGTCCGAGCTTCTGCGCACGCTCTATGTCGAGGTCGCGACACAGGATCTGCTGACCGAGCCGCGCACCCGGACCGATAGCCGCATCAGCCTGCTGACCGGCGTGCATCGCAAGGAGATCCGTCGCCTGCGCGCGCAACCGACCGATCCCGGCCAGGTGCCGGCAGCCGTCACGCTGAGCAGCCAGATCATCGCCCGCTGGGTGGGAACGCCCGGCTATGCCGATGCGAGCGGATCGCCGCTCCCGCTGCCGCGCACGGCCGCGGCGCCCTTGCCCTCGTTCGAGGCGCTGGTGGAAGCGGTCACGACCGATTTGCGCGCGCGCGCGGTGCTGGACGAGTGGCTCAGTCAGGGTATCGTCACGCTCGACGGCGAAGGGCGCGTTAGGCTCGACAGCGCCAGCTTCATTCCCAGGCCAGGGCGCCAGGAGCAGATGTTCTATTTCGCCCGCAACCTGCACGACCATCTTGCGGCTGCCGCGGCGAACCTGCTGGCGCCCGAATTGGCTCCGTTTCCCGACCTCAGCGTGCATTACGACCGCCTCGGTCCGGAGGCCGCCGCGCGGCTGGAGGAGGCATCGCGAGAGGGTGCGAGGCAGCTGTTGCTGGACATCAACCGGATCGCCCTGGCGCTGGTCGACGAGCAGGACCATGGACCAAACCAACACGCGGCCTCCCGGCGCGTCAACCTCGGCGTGTATCTGTATGCGGCGGACGAAGCGCCCCAGGAACCGGGAGCGGGCACCGCATGAGGGCCGCGCGTCCGGCGGCATGGCTCCTGCTCGCGGCACTGGTGTCGTGCGCCGGTCCGGAGACGGGACCTGATCCGGCGCAGCTTGCCGAGCGCGGGATCGGCGGTACGGGCGGGACCGGAAGTGGCGTGCCGCAGCCGCTCCCGGCACCGGCGGGGGGGAGCGCCTTGCCGCGCCTGCCTGCCGATCGCGGGATCGGAGGCACCGGGATAGCCAGTACAGGTGTCGTGGGCATGATCACCGGTTTCGGCAGCATCTTCGTCGACGGGCTGGAGGTCGGTCTCGAAGATGCCCCCAGCATCACGATGGATGGCGCCACGGTTCCGGTCGGCGCCCTTCGCGTGGGCCAGGTCGCGGTGCTGAGCGCCGGCCCCGTGTTCGATGGGCGGTCGAGCACGCAGGCGGTCGCGATCCGGCACGAGGTGGTCGGGCGGGTAGCCGGCATGGACAAGGCGGGCCTGCTCAGCGTGGCGGGCCAGCAGGTCCGGCTGTCGTCGGCGACGCTGGGCGATCCGACGCCGCAGGTCGGCGACTGGATCGCGGTGAGCGGGTTCCGCGAGGCCGGGGAGATCGCCGCGACACGCGTGGACCCCGCCGCGGATGGTCAGGTCATCGTGCATGGAACGATGCAACGCGACCAGGGCAGCCAGCCTAGTTGGCGGATCGGCGCGCTGCCGGTCGAGACCATGCCCGGCATGCCCGCGGCCGGCGGATCGGTCAGTGTTTCGGGACGCGAGGCCGGTGGCGTGCTGCGTGCTGAGACGCTCGCGCCGGACCTGCTGGTGGCCGATCCAGCGGCCTTCTTCGGTTCGGGTGTGCGTTACTTTCTGATCGAGTCCTACGCGAGAAGCCTTGGCGGCGTCGGGATCGAGCTCGCGCATGGTCCGCATCTGTCCGGCAGCTTATCGACCTTCGCCCCGGATCGGAGCGGGCGTTCGGTGATCGGCTTCGAGCGGGAACCGGATGGGTCGCTGGTTGCCACCTCGCTGCATCATGCGGCCCGGATCGAGCCGCCTCATGCCTCCCTCCATGCGTCGCGCGCCCATGGGTGGCACGTTCGGGCAAGGTAGGGGAGACCCTGTCTACATGCCGGCTCCGGTGTCGCGGGCTGGTGGTGAAGAGTGGAGGCCGGGATCCTGCTGAGGGGGGAAAGCGCCGCGTTCGGCGACGAGAGCGTGGAGAACAGAGTTCCGATTGAGGGTCTTGCTGATAATGCCTCCAGAGTCCTACATTTACGAAAAGTCTGGATCGTCGAAGGTTAGAGTCTTCGAAATAAAGAATATCCACACCAAACCGCTTCATCAACCGCTCCGATCGCCCACGGCGCATGCTTTGCGAGAACTGGAAGCCCGGATCGACCAGGTGCGCTGTTCCATTGAGCCATCGCAAGTGCAAGCATGTCGCCAGTCTCGCCGGCAAACGTCATGCCAGAATTTGTGCTGACCTCGCAGACGCGGCCTGCGCCAACTGGCAAAGGTTGTGATGCCTCTCCAAAACTATATTGCCCTTCAGAACAAGCTGATGGTCGCCCGCACAAGCACGATGTTATGCTCGAGCCTGTCATGGCTTGCGACATCATAGAGGCCCTTGATGCCGAAGCTGGAATGCCAGGCCGGCACGTCGTACTGGAGCACGGGGCCGATCAGGAAGTCGAACAGCCGGTTCCCATCGACAGGTAGGGACACGCCACGGCGCGTATCGTTGTTGGTCGCCTGTGCGACGGTGCCGCTTATGCCGAATTGCCAATGACGCACTCGCTCCGTGAGCGCGAAATCATCGACCAGCGTATTGCCGTTGCGATAGCCGGTCTTCGGATTGTCGGCGCTCACCTCGTAGTAAAGTCGTGTGCTGATCTCCGTCGCGTCGCCGATCGAGAGGTTTGGTCCCGTCGTGTAGGTCAGGCTGATATTCGGGACGAAGATAAAGACATTGTGGCCCTGGTTGAGCAAGTCTCTTGCAGCATACCTTCCCAATGGCAGTGACATACTAAAAGCGGGAGCCACAGTCAGGCCATAGGGTAATGCCAGGTGACCGCTGCCCGGCGCGGGCGGTCGCGCGCCAAACAAACCGAGATGCACACTATATATCAGGATGTCCGAGTAAGGGTCCGTGAAGCCGCTATCGCATTGTTGAGCCGAGTTCTTCCGGAAACAGGCAAAGACATACTGATCCTGGATCTTGGACCCGAATTTGCCTCCGGCGAGGGTCCACGGATAGACGTAGCTCAAGCCGGCGACCAGCGCCTGCACCGAGAAAGCGACCGATCGCGCGCCCGGGTTGGGACCTCCATTCGGGCCGGTATAGAGATTGCTCCATTGCGGCGATGCGCCAAGATTGACCGACAGAGAGCCGGGGCTGCTCAGGATAGCCGATCTGATGTCCGAGCCGCCGATCGGTCCGGAATAAAAACCACCTTCGGCACCATGCGCTGCAGCGGCGGACAGCATGAGCGCCGCGCAGGCGCCAACTGCGGAAATCTTGGATTTCATGTTTCACCCGATTATTTATTTATTGCGCGCAGCATTATGGCGGCCTGGCGGCTCTGATGGGGCTTGTCCGCCCCATCGCTCCGTGTCAGCCGGGTGTGCCGCCCGGCATAGCGGCGAAGTTCAATCGAACGTTAAAAGTGCCACGAACTCGAAAATCAGTCGGGTTACCGGAGATTAACAACTACGACGGAACTGAAAGATGCAGTCGTGAAAAACGGATATCCCGTTCAGGCGGTGTCGCGAGCGGAATCGCCGCCCGTCACCTCGTAGGCCGCACCCGTCACCATGGCAGCGCCGTCGGACGCGAGAAACACGACTGCTGGCGCGATTTCGTCGGGGGTCAGCCAGGGGACCCCCAGCGGCGAGTGCGGCTTCAGGACGGCGGTGGCCTGCGCCTCGGTCGGATCGGTAACGACGCGACCGTTGGCTCCCGCCATGGCGAGCTTCCAGCGCGTCTCATTGCGTGTCATCGGCGTGTCGATCAGCCCGGGGACGACGGCGTTGACCGTGATCTTGTGTTCTCCCAGCTCGAGCGCCGCGGATTTCATCAATCCAAGAATACCCCATTTCGATGCCGAATAGGAAGAGCCATCCTTGGTGCCGTAGCGGCCCTGCATGGAGGCGATCACGATGATGCGGCCCCCGCCGGCCGTCACCAGCGCTGGCCCGAATGCCCTGATCGTGTTCGCGGTTCCGTTGAGATTGACGTCGATCACGTCGTGCCACTGCGTGTCGCTCATTTCGAGCAGCGGCTTGAAGAGCTGGATGCCGGCATCGGCGACGACGATGTTGATCCGGCCCATCGTTTCGATCACGCTCTTCGCCGCGGCACGCAAGGCCGCGATGTCGCGGATATCGGCGACGATCGGCATGAAGCGCCGTCCGTGGGATGCGACGAGCCGCTCCGTTTCATCCAGGTCGGCGCGTGTCGCATAAGGATAGAGCGTGTCGGCGCTGGCTGGTCCGCATATGTCGAGACCGACCACGTCGGCGCCGTTGGCCGCGAATTCGACCGCGATCGAGCGTCCGATGCCTCGCGCCGCGCCCGTTACGACCGCAACCTTCCCGGTGAGGATGGCCTCGAGATTTGCCCGCCCGGCCGGTTGGCTGTCAGCCTCGGTGGCGGCTGTGCTGCCTGCCGCTTGCTGGGCGGTTGGGGCATGCATGGTGGCCGCGCGCGCGCCGCCGACGCCAAGCGCTCCGATGCCAGCCAATGTTCCCAGCAACACGCCACGCCGGTCAGGCCGCGTCGGCATGCCAGCATCCCCGCCTGCCATGCTCTCGTCCTGCGGGTTCTGCTTGCGCTCTGGTGTCTGGATATTGTTCGTGGGCATTTCGATCATTCCATTCGAGGTTGATTATTGGGCCGCCGCGTGATGCGCGACCCAGGAGACGATCAACGATCGTGCTCGGCGGACACCGGCCGGGTATCGCCGGTCTCGACGAGCGTGCGGGTCGCATCCGGCCGGGCGTAGGTCCAGAGGATGGTGAGAGGCTCCGTCCGGCTTGTGTTGATGAAACGGTGCGGCAGGTCGGCCGGAATCCAGCTCGCGTCATGTCGGGAGAGTGCGTGCCGCTCGCCGTCGATCTCGGCCATCGCGTCGCCTTCCAGCACCACGACGCTTTCTTCGCAGTTGTGCGTGTGCAGCGGGATCGCGGAATCCGGCGCGATCACGGTGATGCCGTTGAGGAACCCGGCGCCGATACGCGGTCCGGCCAGCGGGATGGTTTTGTTGCCGTTGCCGCGGTCATAGGCCGGCAGGTCGTTCGGATATAGAATGACGCCCTTAGTCATAGCGTTGATTTCCCCTTCGGTTGGCATCACGCGCCGATCCACACGGTTTTCTGGTTCACGAAGCTCCTCAGCCCGAGAACACCCAGCTCGCGGCCGTAGCCGGACTGCTTGATGCCGCCGAACGGGATGCGCGGATCGGAGGCCACCAGGGCGTTGACGAATACCGCCCCGGCCTGGATGCGGGGGATCAGCCGGCGGGCCCGGTCGAGATCGCGCGTCCATAGCGAGGCGCCCAGGCCAAACGGGCTCGCGTTCGCGAGTTCGATTGCGGTGTCGGCGTCAGGGACCGCGGTGATGGCGGCGGCGGGACCGAAAGTCTCCTCGTCGAAGGCCGCCATGCCGGGCGTCACGCGATCGAGCACGGTCGGAAGATAGAACCATCCTGGACCAGGGACGGGCTCGCCGCCACAGAGCAGCCGGGCTCCGGCGCTTCGTGTCGCCTCGACCTGGCGATGCAGGTTGGTGCGTAGGCTTTCGCGCGCCAGCGGCCCGAGCTTCGTGCCGGGATCGAGCGGATCGCCGACCTTGAGCGCGCGCACGGAAGCGGTGAAGGCTTCGGTGAACTCGTCCGCGATCTCCTCGGCGACGAGGAAACGCTTGGCGGAGATGCAGCTCTGGCCGTTGTTGGAGAAGCGCGCCTTAACCGCGGTCGCGACCGCCAGCTCGAGGTCGGCGTCGGCCAGCACGATGAAAGGATCGGATCCGCCGAGCTCCAGCACCTGCGGCTTGAGCGTGCGGCCGGCCTGCGAGGCGACGATGGCGCCGACCTCGGTCGAGCCGGTCAGGCTGACGGCCGAGATCCGCGCATCCTCCACCACCGCCTTCACCTCGTTGGTGTCGATCAGCAGGGCGGCGAACAGGCCGTCGGGCGACCCGGCCTCGCGCAGCGCCGCTTCGAGGGCGAGCGCGCAGCCCGGCACGTTGTTGGCGTGCTTGAGGATGGCGGCATTGCCGCCGAGCAGCGCGGGTGCCAGGAAGCGGACGGTCTGCCAGAACGGATAGTTCCAGGGCATGATGCCGAGCACCGTGCCGAGCGGCTCGAAGACGATCATGCTCTCCCGCGCCGAGGTCTCGACCAGCTCGGGCGCCAGGAAACGCTCGGCGTTCTGCGCATAATAGTCGCAGGTGACGGCGCACTTCTCGATCTCGGCGGCCGCCTCGGCGAGCGGCTTGCCCATCTCGAGCGTGATCAGCCGCGCGTATTGCGGCGTTCGCTCGCGCAGCACGCCGGCGAGACGCGCCAGCAATTCTCCACGCCGGCCCGGCGCCTCGGCCTTCCATCCGCGCTGTGCCGCCGCTGCCGCCGCGAGACGAGCTTCCACCGCTGCCGGCGTATGCGCCTCGTAGGCTTCGAGCTGGTCGCCCGTCGCGGGATTGATGGTGACGATGGTCATGCCATTGCTTCTTTCGGTCGGCCTGCGGACTGGGCGGCAGGCGAGAAGTCGGGAGCGACGTCGTAGGTCCGGGCCAAGGCCAGCAGGTCACGTACCGTGTCCGGCGGCAGCAGGATGCCCGCGGTGCGGGCGCGGGCGTCGTTGGCCGCCTCCAGCTCGCCCGGATACAGTATCCCGGTCGAGCCTTCGGCGAGCGGATTGCGTCTCAAGCCGTCGATGAGCTCGCGCACCCGAGCCGTGAACTCGGCGATCGGCATCAGCCGGGCGATGTCGAGCACGAAGACGAAATGGCCGGCGCCGCTGCGGCCTTCCGGATGGTACGGGCCGATGACGTTGGCACCGAAGGCGCTGCCGCTCAGCACGCCGGAGATGACGTCCATCATCAGCGCGATCGCGTAGCCCTTGTGTCCGGCCATCGGCTGGATCAGCCCCTCGATCGCTGCCTGCGGATCGTCGGTGGGACGGCCTGAGCCATCGAGCGCCCAGGTCAGCGGAATGCGTTCGCCCTTCTGGTGCGCGAGGTACACCTTGCCGCGGGCGACGCTGGTGTTGGCGATGTCGAGCACCAGCGGCGGCAGGTCGCCCGCGGGCGCAGCCCACGACCAGGGGTTTGTGCCGACCGCCTTTTCCCGCCCGCCCCAGGGCGCCATCGCCGGGCTGGCGTTGGTGGAAAGGAAGGCCAGCATGCCGCGACGGGCCGCCCCCGACGTGTAGTACATCGCCGTGCCGAAATGGTTGGAGTTGCGCACCGACACGGCAGCGATGCCATGCGTCCCGGCGCGCCGCACCGCCTCGTCCATCGCGAAGGCGGTCGCCACCTGGCCCATGGCATCATGGGCATCGACCAGCGCCAGCGCGCCCAGGTCCTGCATCACGCGCGGCTTCGCGGTTGGATCGCAGGCGCCGGACGCGAGGCGCGCGACGTACCAGGGCAGACGCAGCATGCCGTGTGAAGCGTGGCCCCATAGTTCGGCCTGCACCAGCGTGTCCGCGCACAGCGCGGCGTCGGTCGCGTCGAGGCCGGCGGCGCGCAGGATGCCGCTAGAGAATTTGCCTAGCGTGGCGTGGTCGGTTCGAATTTCGTCCATGATATGTCCGTCCTTTCGTTCAGGCTGCCGACCGTTCGATCATTTCGACCATGATTCCGTCCGGCGCCTCGACGAAGGCGACCCGCACCCCCGGCCGGATCTCGGACACCGGTGCGAGCAGCGTCACGCCGGCTTGCCGCAGGCGCGCGGCGTGTGCGGCGATGTCCGGCACCCGCACGCAGACATGCTCGATGCCTCGGAATGGCATGGCGGGCACGCGCGGCATGTCAGCCGTGGCGCCTTCGACGAAGATCGCGACCGCACCGATGCGCAGCACCACGCGCGGCAGGTTGCGTACCTCCATCCTGCTTTCGATCTCGACATCGAAGTGCCGCGACAGGAAGTCGGCGACCGCTTCCGGATCGCGGGCACGAAGATGAATGTGGTCGAGCAGGATGGCGCTCATGGATCGGCTCCTTCGGATGCATTCAGCGTCGCCAAGGCCAGGACTTTTTCCTTGCAGGCATCGTCGAGGTGCCGGGTGAGCAATGCGGCCGCCTCGCCGCGCTCGCCCTTCTGCAGCAGCGAGATGATCGCCAGATGCTCCTCGCACTGGCGCCGGACGCGCGCGCGATCGTCGATCTCGCGGTACTCGATCAGGCGGCGCAGGTGGTTCTGGCGCACCACCGCCTGCACGACGAAGCGGTTGTTCGATAAGCCGGCAAGCATTTCGTGAAACGTTCCATTGGCGACAAACAGCTCGACATGGTTCGCCGAAGCGTAGCCACCACTGACCAGCGCCTGCTGCTGGTTCCGGAGCCTGGACAGTATGCCGCTGTCGAGAACGAAGCTCGGCAGCATCATCGCCGAGGGCTCGATCAGCCGGCGCAACTCATAGCTCTCGCGATAGGCTTCGGCGCTATCGATCATCGGCTGGAATTGCCAGCCCTTGCTGGGCCGCCGCTCGATCCAGCCCTCGTTGGCGGCGCGGTCCAGAATCCGGCTCAGGCGCTGCCGGGTGAGGTTGTAGCGCCGCATCAGGTCCGCTTCCGCGACAACCGGCCCCAGCACGCCGCGCAGCCGGTCCCGGGCGAGCGCGAGATAGGCCTGGTCGTCGCTCTCCGGCTTCGCGCCGGCATCCGGCATCGTGATCTCGGATGCGTCCATCTTCAGGAACAGTCCGCGCGCCGGTGGACGCTGCTGGACGATTCCAAGCTCGACGAGGTGCGAGAGGGCGCCGCGCACGGGCGAGCGTGAGGTGCCCAGGACCTTCTCGAAGGCCTGCTCGGTCAGGTGGTGCCCTTCCGCGAACTGCTCGGCCTTCATGTGGACGATGAGTCGGGTGGCCAACATCTGATGCAGAGCACTCATTCTTGCATTTAATCCCTGTTCAATACATTCAAGTTGTACCGTATTGCATCTTGATACAAGAAGGCAAGCGGCATATCTTTTCCGCAGGGTGGCTGATCGATCCCAAGCACGGGTCGAGGGCGGACCCAAGAAGCGTCGAAATGCGCCATTCGGAGGAAACATGAGTTCGAGGCGATACTGGATCGCAGCCCTGCTCTTCAGCATGTCGCTGCTGAGCTATCTCGATCGCGCCGCCATCTCGTTCGCGGCCAAGGGCATCGATGACAGCTTCCACCTGACCCCGGTGGCGCTCGGCTACCTGTTCTCGTCCTTCCTGTGGTCGTACTCCGCCCTCGTCGTGCCGATGGGCATGCTGGTGGACCGCTTCGGCGCCAAGCGGGTTGCCGGGCTGGGGCTGGCGGTCTGGTCGGTGGCGACCGCGGCGGGTGGCCTGGCTTCGGGCTACGGGTCGTTGTTCCTGTCGCGGCTGGCCATGGGCGGCGCAGAGGGGGTCAGCAACCCGTCCGGGGCACGCGTCATCCGGTCCTGGTTCCCTGCCGCGGAACGCGGCATCGTCACCGCGCTGTTCAACTCCGGCTCCTATGTCGGACCGGCCCTATGCGCGCTGATCGCCGGGCCACTGATCGCGTCGTTCGGCTGGCGATCGCTGTTCTTCGTGTCGGGCGCGCTCGGCCTGGTGTGGCTGCTGTTCTGGCTGCGCGTGTTCCAGGAGCCGGAACGCGCACGCTGGCTCGGGGACGATGAACGAAGGCGGATCCTGGCCGCTCGCGACACGAAGCAGGCCGGCGGCATCGGGGAACCCCCGAAGGCCAGTGGCCTGTTTCGCCTGCTACGCACAGGGACCGGGCTTTGGGGGGTGGCGCTGACCCAGGGCTGCAACGTCTACGCGCAGTATCTCTTCCTTACCTGGCTGCCGAGCTACCTGCGCCACGGGCTCGATGTTCCCGTCGCCGATGTGGGACTTTGGGATGCCATCCCCTACGCCGTTGCGGCCGCGTCCTGCCTGGTCGTCGGCTATGCGAGCGACCGCCTGCTGCGAGGACGGGTGTCCGGAGGCGGCCGCCGGCTCGCGGTCGCCGCGACGGCGTGCCTCGTCGCCACCGTGGCGGCGATCCCGTTCGCGCACACGATCGGCTGGACGATCCTGTTGGCCGCCGTGTCGCTGTCCGCGATCGCGTCGACCACATCGCTCAACTTCGCGCTGCTCAACGATCTCGTCGCCTCGCCGTCGGACGTCGGCGTGTGCATGGGCTTCGTCGTGCTGGTGGGAAACCTGTTTGGTCTGACGGCGCCGATCGTCACCGGGTACGTGGTCTCTGCGACAGGCGGCTACGCGGCGGCCTTCCTGGTCGCGGGTTCGCTGCAGATCCTCGGCATGGCCAGCGCACTTCTGCTCTCGCATGGCGCGATCGTTACCGCGTCGACTGCGGCCGGCTCGCGGAGGGCCGCATGACCAGCGTCAGTCCACGGATGGACTGCTCCACGAGGCGCCGGCCATGATGCTCTACCGCCGCGAGCTGCTCGCCCTGGCTCCCGCGTTCGCTTTCGGCGTCGCGCGTGCCGCCTCGCCGTCACGGAGAAGCGCCATGTCCGAGTCCAAAATCCGCAGCGTCGCCTATGTCGGCTGCCGGACGACCCGCGAGCGCGGAGCCAGTGGCCGCGGCCTCTCGGTATTCGACGTGCATGCCGACGGACGCTGGACGCAGCTTCAACTCCTGGAGGACATGGTGAATCCGTCGTTCCTGTCGTTCGACCGGGACGGCGACTTTCTCTACGCGGTGCATGGAGACATGACGAACGTCACCTCGCTGAGGCGCGAGGCGGACGGGCGGCTGGTTCCACTGGGCACCGTCGGCACGGGTGGCGACAATCCAGCCCATCTGGCGCCGGACCCCACCAACCGCTTCATGCTGATCGCGAATTACGCGACCGGCACGGTCTCAGCCTTGCCGCGAGGCATCGACGGATCGCTTGCCGCTCCCGCCGCCATCCTGGCACTGCCTGGCAAGCCGGGGCCGGACCCCGTGCAGCAGCGCTCGTCGCATCCGCATCAGGTCGTCTGGGACCCGGCAGGCCGTTTCGTCGTGGTGCCGGACAAGGGAACCGACCAGGTCTTCGTCCTTCGCTTCGATCCCGACGACGTCCGGTTCGAGATCTGCGGGCGGTTTGCGACCAAGCCGGGCAGCGGGCCGCGCCACATCGCCTTCCATCCAACACGGCCCTATGCCTTCGTCGCCTACGAGCTGTCCTCGGAGGTCGGCATCTACGGCTATGATGCGCGAGCGGGAAAGCTCGACCTGCGCTCGGTACACCGGACGATCCCTGCCGACGCAGCATCGGGCAACACGGCCGCCGAGATCCTGGTGACGGCCGACGGCGGCGAAGTGCTGGTGACGAACCGAGGCCATGACAGCATCTTCCGCGCCGGTTTCGTAGCAGGGCGAGAGACGCTTGAAGGACCGTCATGGACACCCTGCGGCGGCCGCGGCCCGCGCTTCGCGAGCTTCGGTCTGCGACCCGACCAGTTGCTCGTCGCCAACGAGTTGTCCAACAACATCTGTACATTCGATCTTTCCCTGACGCGAAGACCGGTGCTCGCTCCGGTATCAGGGTTCTCCACCGGCAGCCCTGTTTGCATCGTCATGGGCCACTCGCCGGACGTTGGGCACGAGGATGCCGGTTCAGGTCGGAGAGGGTAGCCTACACATTCAAGGAATAGTTGCCAGCGTGCCGGCCGACGTCGCCTCGATCGGCCTGTCATGGCCAGACTCTCGGGACGCTAATTGTCTGGTTGTGAGACCTCCTTGGCAGCTTCGGCGATGAGGCGAGCTTTGGTGAT
>CAXSEE010000075.1:0-18532 GCA_964235615.1 uncultured Acetobacteraceae bacterium
GAACGGCAAGTGGCCCACCGGCTATAATCCGGACTCGCTATGGAGTTACGAGATCGGTGAAAAATCCAGCTTTTTCAACCGGCGCCTCATCGTCAACGCGGACGTCTATTACGAGGATTGGAGCAACATCCAGCTCGAGGCCTATCCCGGCGACTGGGCGCTGAACATAAACGGGAACAACGCCAAGCTTTACGGAACCGAAATCCAGACGCTGGCCACTCTGGGGGGCGGCTTCAATTTCGATGGGACATTCGGCTTCACCGGCAACTATGTGAATGCCGGTCCCCACTGGCTGATACAGCCGACCGATGTTCTTCCCGAGGTGCCGAGGTTCGTCGGTGACTTCGTGCTCAGATACTCGCACAATCTTGGCGACAAGTATCGCTTCCAGGCGGAGGTCGAGAACTCCTATACCGGCACCCATTATTCGATAGCCTTTCCCTACGGTTTCTCGACCAATGCCGAGTATATCAGGCTGCCGGGTTATGACCTGACCAATATCCGTCTCGGAGTGGGTTCGACGCATGGCTGGAACGCGGCCGTGTTCGTCAACAATCTGTTCAACAAGCGCGCGCAGTTGGAAAGCCTGTATCAGGAGGCCGTTCCCGATGCGGCCTTCAACCGGATCGTGACGAACCAGCCGCTGACGGTCGGAGCCGACCTGACCTACCGTTTCTAATCGGTATCGAGACAAGACGAGCTTTCGGCGGCGGACGTCCAGTTGAACTTGTCCGCCGCTGTTGTCTTTTATAGAGACCTGGGCTGCCTCCGTCTGAGCAATCGCCGTTTGACCAGGCGGTCCAGCCTCACGACGCCAAGCAATTGCAGGCCGAGCCCGTAGCTCGCGATGCCCAGCGCGATCAGGGCCGCCAGGGCAATGACCCGCCTTCCGCCACGCATCTCCAGGATCGGGTGTGGCAGCGCCCTCTGGACGGCGACCAGCAGTGCGGCCATGGCCAGGGCGGCCAGCAGCATCCGGCCCAGTCTGGAGAGCAGGATGGTCGTCGGCTTCAGCCAGCCGCGCCGCAGCAGCAGCACCAGCAGGGCGGTGGCGTTGATCATGGCCGCCAGGCTGCTCGCCAGCGGCGGCCCGACATGGGCGAGCGGACGCATCAGCGCCAGGTTGAGTGCGAAATTCACCGCCAGGGTGCTGATGCCGATGCGCACCGGGGTCGAGGTGTCGCCACGCGCGAAAAACCCCGGCGACAGCACCTTGACCAGCACGAAGAACGGCAGCCCGAGCGCATAGCCGCACAAGGACTGCGCCGAAAGCACCGCGTCCCGCGATGTAAAGGCGCCGTGGCCGAACAGGGTCGCCATCAGCGGCACCGACAGGGCCGCCAGCGCCAGGGCAGCCGGCAGGGTCAGGATCAGCCCGTATTCGAGGGCACGGTTCTGGGTCGCGTGCGCCGCCTCGATCTCGTCGGTCTGGATCTGCCGGGTCAGCAGCGGCAGCATCGTCGTGCCAGCGGCGTTGCCAAGCACGCCGAGCGGCAACTGGTTCAGCCGGTCGGCGAAATACATCAGCGACAGGCTCCCAGCCGGCAGCCAGGTGGCAATCAGCGTATCGACGGTCAGGTTGAGCTGGCCGATGCCGCTGCCGATCAGCCCCGGCACCATGCGGCGCATCAGCTCGCGCATCCCGGGGGTGACCCGTGGCCGCGGGATGCCAAGGCCCATGCCGGCGCGATGGGCGGCGTAGAGCAGGATCGCGAGCTGCACCACGCCCGAGGCGGTGAAGCCCCAGGCGGCGGCGTAGGCCACGGTCGGCATGTACGGCGTCAGCCAGACGATGCAGGCGATGCTGACCGCGTTGAAGGCGACATAGGCGGCAGACGCGGCGCCGAAGCGGTCGAGCCCGTTCAGCACGCCGGAGACCAGGGCGGCGGCGCAGATCAGCATCAGATAGGGGAAGGTGATGCGGCTCAGGCTGACGGCGAGGTCGAAGGTGGCCGGGTTGCGTGCCAGGCCCGAGCCGATCACGTACATGAGCTGGCGCATGAAGATCTCGCCCAGCAGTGTCAGCCCGAGCAGCCAGAAGCCGAGCACGCCGAGCGCCTCGCGGGCGAAGCGGCGGGCCACGGCGGGTCCCTCCTTTGCCAGCAGCGAGGAGAACAAAGGCACGAAGGCGGCGTTGAACGCGCCCTCGCCGAACAGCCGGCGGAACATGTTGGGCAGGCGCACCGCGACCTGGAACGCATCCTGGGCCGGACCCGCGCCCATGAAGGCCGCAAGCAACTGGTCGCGCACCAGGCCAAGGATGCGGCTGGCCATGGTCCAGCCGCCGACAGTAAGGAATCCCCTGAGCATCGGACCTACTAATTAGTGGATTTCAAAGGCTAGCCTTTGATGGGGTTTCGGGGCAAAGCCCCGTGCTAACCTGTACGCATGACCCAATCCACCCTGACCCGCTTCTCGGTCCCGCCCCTGCATCAGGTGACCCGGCAACTGGCCGCCGTCGCCTCCGGCCGGGCGCCGCCGGACCTGATCATCACCGGGGCCGCGCTGCTCTCGACCTATTCCGGCCGCATGCTGGACGACCGCGAGCTGTGGATCAGCCAGGGCCGGATCGCGGCGATACAGCCCGCCGGCAAAGGCCGTGAGGCGGCAACGCGCTACGACGCCCAGGGCGGCATCCTGGCTCCAGGGCTGGTCGACCCGCATCTGCATATCGAGAGCAGCATGATGACCGCCTGCGCCTATGCCGAGCCGGCGCTGCTCAACGGCACCACCACGATCTTCTGCGACAGCCATGAGATCGGCAACGTGTGCGACGCCGAGGGGGTGGAGTGGATGCTGCAGGACGCGCGCGAGGCGCCGCTGAGCATCTTCCTGACCGTACCGAGCACGGTTCCGGCGACCGGCCCGCGGTTCGAGACCGCCGGCGGCGACCTGACGCCGGCCAAGATCGGCGCCCTGTTCGACCGCTGGCCGGAAGCGGTGGCGCTGGGCGAGAAGATGGATTTCGTGCAGCTCTGCGCCGGCGAGCCGCGCAGCCACGCCATCATGGCCGAGGCGCTGAGGCGGGGCCGGCCGGTCAGCGGGCATGTCTATGGGCGCGAGTTCGTCGCCGCCTACGCCGCCAGCGGGGTGACCGACACCCATGAGGCGGTGAGCTGCGAGATCGCCGAGGACTTGATCGAGGCGGGGGTGTGGATCTTCCTGCGCGGCGGGCCGCCGGGAACGCCGTGGCACAGCCTGCCCGAGGCGATACGCGCGGTGACCGAGCTTGGGGTCAGTCCGGCCCGGGTCTGCCTCTGCACCGACGACCGCGACGCCGACGACCTGTTCCTGTTCGGCCAGGACTGGGTCATGCGGCAGGCGATCCTGGCCGGCATGTCGCGGGAGGCGGCCTGGAGCATGGGTTCGCTACACGGCGCCAACCGCTTCGGCATGGACCACGAGATCGGCGGCCTCGGCGGCGGCAGGCGGGCCGACCTGGTGCTGCTCGACGACGGCATGAAGGTCCGCAACACCTGGTATGGCGGCGCGCTGATGGTCGAGCACGGCCGCGTCACGACGGCGTTCGATGCCCAGCTCAGCACGGCGCGCTATCGCTATCCCGACGCGGCCTACCGGACCATCCACCTTCCTCTGGCGGCGGCGCTGATACCGGCGCTGCCTGGAGCGGCCTGCCGCGTCAACGTGATCGCCATACGCGACCCTACCGACATCGCCCTGCATCACGAAATTGTATCGTTATCACAAGAAAAAGACTGGAGCGTGCATCTGGATCGGCACGAGCTGTGCTTCCTCGCCGTGCTGGAGCGTCACGGCCGCAGCGGCGAGGTGGCGCACGGACTGCTGCGCGGCTTCGGCCTGCGCGGGGGTGCGGTGGCCAGCAGCGTCGGCCATGATGCCCACAACATCATCGTGGCCGGCAGCAACGAAGCCGACATGCGCATCGCGGTGGAAGCCATACGCGGCCATGGCGGCGGCGTCGTGGTGGTGCAGCGGGGGGTGGTGCAGGCCATCGTGGCGCTGCCGGTGGCGGGCCTGCTGTCGGACCTGCGCGCGACCGAGGTTGCCGGATTGACGGTGGCGCTGAAGCAGGCCTGGCAGGCGGCTGGCTGCAGGCTGCCCTACATGGGGTTCAATTTGATTCCATTGTCGGTCATTCCTGCTATACGCATAACCGACAAGGGCCTGGTAACCGTGCCGGGCATGCAACAACTGCCATTGTTCGAGCCAGCCTGATTTCGCCCCTGGCCTTGGGGCCTTTCCGATAGTGGGGTGTCGTGCCGATGTCGGAGATTACGCAACTTCGTGTGGGCGACGAGAATTTTCTCGTCACCAGCATGATCGACCGCTGCCCGAAATCGATGATGCTCCGCGAGCTGGTGCGCAACGCGGTCGAGGCGGCGCAGACCGCACCCGAGGGCGAGCGTCGCGTCGAGCTGTCGGGGATCGACATCGACGGCGGCATCAAGCTGGTGATCTGGAACACCGGGACCGGAATGAATCCGGAGGAGCTGTTCCGGATGTGCGACATCGCCTCCTCGATCCGCAAGCAGAACCGTCTCGACCAGAATTTCGGCATGGGGGCCAAGGTCGCGTCACTGCCCTCGAACCGGATCGGCATGCGCTATCGTTCCTGCCACCAGGGCGCGGTATGCGAGGTCATCATCGGCCAGCGCGGCGGCGTGTACGGCAGGCTGCGACGCGTGCTGCCGGGCTCCAGCCAGTTGCACGACGTGCTCGACGTCACCGAGGAGGCGCTTGCCGAGGGACGCAGCCTGGATCACGACTGGACCGAGGTGGTGCTGCTCGGCAACCGGGTGGAGCAGGACACGTTGACCGATCCCTATGACGGCGAGCCGCCCATGGTGCCGTACTGGATCGCCGAGGAGCTGCACAAGAAATTCTTCCGCCTGCCGGAGGATGTGCAGGTCATCCTGCATGCGAGCACCAACACGTCGGGCGAGACGCACCGGTTCCGCTCGATCACCGAACGGCTTGACAGCCACTATACCCGTCACGAACAGGTCGTGGCCGAAGACGGCATCATCCTGCACTATATCCATGACGGGTTTCTCGACAACGATCCCAACCGGACCAGGGCCTGCGATGGCGCGCCCTACTTCATTCACGGTTTTGCCGGACTGGTCTACAAGGACGAGATCTACGACATCGCCTGGCACGAGCAATGGCTGCAGGTCGGGCCGGTCTACGGCATCCCGTTCTGCGGCCGCAACCTGTCGGTGTTCGTCGAGTTTCCACCGGATTATCCGGTGCTGCCGGACGGCTACCGCCAGTTCGTCCGGCAGCGCGACGGGTTGCAGGAACAGGTTTTCATGCGCCAGTTCGCGGCCCGCGTGCATGTCGGCCGCCCGGCCTGGCTGGTCGAGCTGATGCAGCAGAGCGCTCCGGACAGCACGGTGTCGGAGGAGATCACGGCGAGCCTGGAGCGCCTGCTGCGCGAGCTGGGGGTGCGCCGGCGGATGCGTGAGGTCACAGCACCCGCGCGGCCGTTGCAGAAGGCACCGGAGACTGCGCCGTCCGATGCCGGGAACGCGCCGCAGGACGATGCCGCTGGCGCCGGCAGCCCCTCCGCGGATGCGGCTCCCGTGCCCGCTGCCGTAAAGGAATACGAGCTGGACGACACGGGCTCGATTATCACCGACTTCGAGCCGGCGCCGCAGATCATCATGCTGCGTGACGATGCGGAAACTCATGCCCGTGGGGTCGCCGAGCGCGGCGCGCGCTATTATCCCGAGACGCACCAGTTGTTCGTCAACTGCCTGTATCCGGGGGTTTCAGCCATGCGATCGACGCTGGAGCGGGAATTCAGCTGGGCGGAGGATCAGGAAGCGGTGCGTCACGGCGCCCAGCGGTCTGCCGAACAATCCCTGGTCGAGCGGGTCGGCCGGATGCTGGTGTTCGCGCTCGCCAAGCACGGCAAGTGGGCGGACTGGGAGATGAGCCACTCCCTGTCCACGCAGGCGCTTACCCTGGCTGCCGACGATTACCATCAGAGTCTGCCGGCGGCACGCGCTTCCCTGCGCGCCTCGCTGCGGCTGCGCCAGTTGGCTAGTCCGGTAGGGGGGTGATCGATTTCCGAGCACCGCCCGACCTAGAGTGACGATACCTCAGCTTGAGCTTGAACTGTCGTGGCCTTCAGTCAGGTCCGTTCGCAGTCGCTACGGCTGAGTGGATATCTGCCATGCTCGCGCCGGGAGCCAGGGCCTTTCGAAATAAATCAAAATGCGCAGGATTTTCATCCCGAAGCAGCGCCAGGCTCTTCTTGGGTCCAAGATACCATTTTCCTCTCAGGATGAAGTGAATCTCCAGGGCCTCTTTCAGTAGCCAATGCCGCCGGTAGTCGCCTTCAGCATCACCCTTCTCAGCGCGGATCAGCATTTTTTCCAACCAGAGACGTGTAGTCTTTGCTTCACCTTGGCTTATTTGCTCTGGGCCTGATAAGAACATATTCCTGGTAACCGCTAGCACTTCGTCTCCTTCCGTATCACGCTGGAAAAGAACCCGGCCATCATGGATCCTCAACCACTCCTTTTCCGGTGTCGTGCCAGGTGAGTAGAGAAACAGGTCGAGAAGGACGCTCTCCCATCGATGGGCAACATGCCCTGTCTCGTGAGTGTTGCTGAAAGCGATGACGTCGATGTCGCTCGCGCCATCCCAGTCGCCTTGCGCTCGTGATCCATAAAGAACTGCTGTGTCGCAGGAGAACCGCTCTCTGAGGTAGATACAAAGCCGATCCAATAGCTCCTGTTGGTCCTTCGTTTCATCCGAGCTGGTCAACATTCCCAATTCTTCCAACACCTGCGCTTCACGCCAAGATCTGCTTCCTATGGTTCAAATCACTTGCAGAAGCCCTAATCCCCAAGCACAACCCTGTCGATAGCGGCACGCATCCGTCCGCTCATCGGCTTGGTCACACTGGAGAACCAGTTCTGCAACATGCCATCCCGGCCGATCACGTATTTATAGAAATTCCAGCGCGGCCGTGACAGCGCGCCACCCTGCCGGCCGAGCCAGATGAACAACGGGTCCGCCTGCGGTCCGCGCACATGCAGCTTGGCGGCCATCTGGAACGAGACGCCGTAATTGGCCGAGCAGAAGGTCCCGATTGCCTCCGCGGTGCCGGGCTCCTGCCTGCCGAAGTCGTTGCAGGGGATGCCGACTACCGCGAGTCCGCGCGGCCCATAGAGCGACCATAATGCCTGCAGCTCCTCGTATTGCGGGGTGAAGCCGCATTTGGAGGCCGTGTTGACCAGCAGGATCGGCTTGCCCTCGAACCGGCGCAGGGGCAGCGGCTCTCCGGAGAGCGTCGCCAGATCGAAGTCATAGGCGGTGCGATCGCTCATCATGGGCTCCATTCTTGCATCCCGGCAGGTTTGCCAACACAACCAGAAAACGAGGCTCGTGTCTAAAACCGGGTCATGCCTGCCGCGGATGGATGCCGATGACGTCTATGCACATGCTGGCTGGTCTGCACGGACTGGCTGGTGCCGCGGCACTGATCGCGATCGCCGTGCTGTTCTCGTTCGACCGGCGCCGGATCAACGTCCGAACGGTCTTGGCGGCGCTGCTGCTGCAGGTCGCGATCGGCGCGCTGATCCTGTTCGTGCCGCCCGGACGGCAAGTCCTGCACCGCGTCGCATTGATCGTCAACGACGTTCTCGGCTACGGCAACGACGGCATCGGCTTCCTGTTCGGCGACCTGGTCGGCGAGCGCATGTTCACGCTGTTCCCGCATGGCGGCTTCATCTTCGCCCTGCGGGTATTGCCGCAGATCATCTACATCTCCGCCCTGATCGCGGTGCTGTACCATGTCGGGATCATGCAGTGGCTGGCACGAACACTCGGCGGGGGCTTGCGCGCGCTGCTGCATACATCGACCATCGAATCCTTCTCCGCGGTGACCACGATCTTCCTTGGCCAGAGCGAGATGCCGATCGCGATCCGGCCGTTCGTGCCGCTGCTGACGCGTGCCGAGTTGTTCGCGGTGATGTCCAGCGGCACCGCTTCGGTCGCCGGCTCGGTACTGGCGGGCTATGCCGGGCTGGGCGTCTCGCTGGACTATCTGCTCGCCGCCTCGTTCATGGCGATCCCCGGCGGCCTGCTGTTCGCCAAGCTGCTGCTCCCCAGCAGCGAGCCCTCCCGGATCGCGACGATGCAGCTCGACTTCGAGGAACACAAGCCGGCCAACGTGTTCGAGGCCATCGCCATCGGCACCGGCAATGGCGTCCGGGTCGCGGTCGCGGTCGGCTCGATGCTGATCGCCTTCATCGGGCTGATCGCCTGCCTGAACGGACTGGTGGGCTGGCTTGGGGGTCTGTTCGGGGCGGAGGGCCTGTCGTTGCAGCAGATGCTCGGCTGGGTGTTCGCGCCGCTCGCCTGGCTGATCGGGGTGCCCTGGAACGCCAGTGTGGTGGTCGGCGGCATCATCGGCCAGAAGATCGTGTTCAACGAGTTCGTCGCCTACGTGGCGCTGTCGCCGATGATCCACGCCCATTCGCTGGACGAGCATACCCTGGCGATCGCCTCGTTCGCGCTGTGCGGCTTTGCCAACCTGTCCTCGATCGGCATCCTGCTGGCCGGGTTTGGCGCGGTGGCGCCCTCGCGCCGGGCCGAGGTCGCGCGTCTGGGTCTGCGGGCGGTATTGGCGGGCACGCTGTCGAACCTGATGAGTGCCACCATCGCCGGCATCTTCATCACCTGACCACGCATCGTCCACCTAGCCGGGCGAGGACGCCTGCTTTGCCGCCATCAGGGCATCGTCCGTCTCCTTGGCGCGCCGGTACGCCGGGCGCTTGCTGAGGCCCTCCCAGTAGGTCTCGAAAGCCGGACGCTTTTCCATCGAGCCGAACATCAGGCCCCAGGAGATCTGCGATCCGAGATAGACATCGGCGGCGGTGAAGCGGTCCCCGACGATATAGCGCCGCCCCGACACCGCGTTCTCGAGCGTGTTCATCACGTCGGCGAAGCAGCCATAGCCGGCCATCCTCTCGCGCCCTTGCGGCACCGCGAAACACAGCGCCTTGTTGGTCGTCGCGGCTTCGACCGGGCCCGCGGCATAGAACATCCAGCGGTAATAGGCGCCGCGAAGCGGGTCTCCAGGCGGCGGGGCGAGGTCCGCCCTCGGAAAGGCGTCGGCGAGATAGGCGCAGATCGCGGCACCCTCGGTGACGATGACATCGCCATGACGAAGCGCCGGCACCTTGCCCATCGGATTGATCGCCAGATAGGCCGGCGCCTTCATCGTCGTGCCGTAATCGAGCAGCTCGGCGTGGTAGGGCTGCCCGATCTCCTCCAGCATCCAGCGTGCGATTCGGCCACGGGACATCGGATTGGTGTAGAGAACAAGCTCGCTGTTCATGGAAAGGCTCTCCCTTCGACGAGGAGAGCCTAGCCAGAAAACGAGACCTGCGGCCAGTTACATCAATCGCCGACGCGAGGAGACCGCGCCGAGCAGCAGGGCGCCGATCCCCACCATCGTGGCCAGCGTTGCCGCGGGATGCAGCTGCGCCTCCAGGGCGAGGCTGGTCTTGCGCGTGAACGGGTGCAGGCTGCTGCGTTCCGTCCCATCCTCGCGTGGCTCGTAGAGGTTGTCGCGACGGGCCTCGATGCCGGGATCGCTGCTGGTCTGGGTCGGCTTGCCGGCGCGTGCGAAGACCCAGTCCATCAGGCGCGGCGCGAGACGGTTGCCGATGACCAGCGACAGGCCGCCGGCGCCGCCGACCACGAGGTCGCGAACGGGATGCTCGCAGGCATGCAGGATCGCCCGGGCGACCAGATGGGGATGATAGGCCGGTGGCGGATTGCGCGTTCCCGCCGCTCCGAGCAGGTTGCGGGCGTGCTCCATGAACGCGGTGTCGATCGCGGCGGGCTTGATCAGGCTGACCGAGATCGGATCGTGCTTCGCCTCGATCTCGCGCCGGAACGCTTCGGTGAAGCCCTTGACGGCGAACTTGGCCGCGCAATAAGGGCCCTGGTAGGGGATCGCGAACTCGCCGAGCACGCTGCCGACATTGACGATCGCACCGCCGTGCCCGCGCAACGCCTGAGCTGCCACCAGAGTGCCGTACACGGTGCCCCAGTAGACCACGTCGAACAGGCGCCTCTGGTCCTCGATCGGCAGATCCTCCAGCGCGCCATAGGCGAACGCGCCGGCGTCGTTCACCCAGGTGTCGATGCCGCCGAATACCGCCTGCGCATGAGCCACGGCGGCTTCGAGCTGGGCACGGTCGGATACGTCGGCGACGGCATATTCGGCCTCGGCGCCGTCGGCACGGAGCTCGTCGCGGATAAGGCGCAGGGCATCTTCGTTGCGGGCGATGAGCAGCAGTTTCGCACCTTGCTTCGCCGCCATCCGCGCGGTCGCGAGCCCAATCCCCGAGGTGGCCCCGGTGAGGGCTATCGTCTGCCGGGCAAGCGGCTTGAGCCTGATACGCGCCATCGATCGAACCCCATTATTCAAACTGGAACACCGGCATGACTGGAGGAGTTGCCGGACTGGCGTCATATACCACCCGGGGGTGGGATTGACCGTCGGAAGGCAAGGCTGGGCTCTGCCCAGACCCGCCAAAGGCCTCGGCCTTTGCAAACCAATCCATGGATAGAATTGGATTCTCAAGGCTTCGCCTTGAGCGGGTCCAGGGCAGAGCCTTGGCCTTTCATGAGCGCGTTCCAGAGCCGCACTCAGTCGTAGCTGTTGAGCAAATTCTCCAGATATTCCTGCCGTCCCGAACGCGGCTTCGGATCGGGGTTGCGTGCGGCCACGTCGGCGGCGATCTGCTCGAGGCCGAGCGGGCCAGCAAGCAGGGCGCGGCCCTGTTCAGTCTCCCAACCGGCGTAGCGTTGCGAGAGGTTGGCCGCCAGCTGGCCGTCCTCGATCATGGCACTGGCGATCAGCAGGGCGTGGGCGCAGAGGTCGATGCCGCCGACATGGGCATGCACCAGGTCGGCCGGATCGATCGACTGGCGGCGGATCTTGGCGTCGAAATTCAATCCGCCGCTGTGCAGGCCGCCATTCTTGAGCACGTAATACAGCGCCAGGGCCGTCTCGTGTACCGAGTTGGGGAACTGGTCGGTGTCCCAGCCGAGCAGGGTGTCGCCACGGTTGACGTCGAGCGAGCCGAGAATGCCGAAGGCGCTGGCGGTCGCGATCTCATGCTCGAAGCTGTGCCCGGCGAGCAGGGCGTGATTGGCCTCGAGGTTGAGCTTCACCTCGCGCTCGAGACCGTAACGCTTGAGAAAGCCATAGACCGTGGCTGCATCGAAGTCGTACTGGTGCTTGGTCGGCTCCTTCGGCTTGGGCTCGATCAGGATGGTGCCGGTAAAGCCGATACGGTGCTTGTATTCCACCACCAGGTTGAGGAAGCGGCCCATCTGGTCGAGCTCGCGGCCGAGATCGGTGTTGAGCAGCGTGTCATAGCCCTCGCGTCCGCCCCAGAGCACGTAGTTCTCGCCGCCGAGACGCTTGGTCACGTCCAGGCAATGCTTCACCGTCGCGGCGGCATAGGCGAACACCTCCGGATCGGGATTGGTCGCGGCACCGGCCATGTAGCGCGGATGGGAGAACAGGTTGGCGGTGCCCCATAACAGGCGCACGCCGGTCTCGTCCTGCTTGGCCGCCAGCACGTCGGCGACCGCGTCGAGGTTGGCGACGGACTCCGCGAAGGTCGCTCCCTCGGACACGACATCGCGGTCATGGAAGCAATAGTAAGGAATGCCAAGAGTCCGGAACAGGTCGAACGCCGCATCGGCTTTTTCGCGGGCGGCCTCGATGCCGTGGCACCCCATCCAGGGACGGACGATGGTGGGAGCGCCGAACGGGTCCGAGCCGTTCATCACGAAGCTGTGCCAGTAGGCGACCGCCAGGCGCAGATGCTCCTCCATGGTCTTGCCGAGCACCATGCGGGTCTTGTCGTACCAGCGGTAGGCGAGCGGGTTGCGGCTCTGCCGGCCTTCGTAGGCGATGGTCGGAAACTCGCTGAAGATCGATCGGGTCATCATTTCACCAGTTGCTTGAGGCCATCGGCCAGGTTGCCGTAGCGCGCGTAGGCGTGGTCATAGGCGTCGGCGAGTGCGGGATCGGGTTCGATCGTCTCGGCGATGCCGGGAGGCGTGCAGATCTCCAGCGGATCCGCCTCGTTCGCCGCGCAGAGGGCCAGCCGGGCAGCGCCGAATGCACCGCCGTTCTCCGCACCCGCGGGGAGGTCGAGCGGGCGCCTCAGCACGCTGGCCATGATGCGCAGCCAAAGCCGCGAGCGGGCGCCGCCACCGACCGCCCAGGCACGCTCGATCGGGGTGCCGGCGGCTTCGAGCGCTCCGAGGCAATCGCGGAAGGCGAAGGCCACCCCTTCGAGTACCGCCTGCGTGAGGATCGTGCGATCGGCCTCGTGTCCCAGGCCGGCGAAGCCGCCGCGCAGGCCGGCCAGGTTGTGCGGGGTGCGCTCTCCGGCAAGATAAGGTGCGAACAGGGCAGGCGAGGGAGCCGTGACGCTCTCTCCCAGAGCGCCGACCAGACTGGCGGCGTCGCTGCCGAACAGGCGTGCCAGCCACTCCAGGCTGTCGGTCGCCGAGAGGATGACGCCCATCTGGTGCCAGGTGTCTGGCACGGCATGGCAGAAGGCATGCACGGCGGATTGCGTGTTCGGCGCGAACCGCGCGGTGCTGGCGAACAGCACGCCGGAGGTGCCGAGAGAGACGAAGGCGCTGCCCGGTTTCACGGCACCGATGCCGCAGGCCGAGGCGGCATTGTCACCGCCGCCGCCCGCGACGACGACCCGTCCGGTGATGCCGAACCCTGCTGCGATCTCGGGCCGCAGCATGGCCGAGGCGGCGCTGCCTTCGACCAGGCGCGGCATGTGGCTGCGGTCGAGCCCGGTGACAGCCAACGCCTCGTTCGACCAGTCGCGCCGTCCGACATCGAGCCAGCCGGTGCCGGAGGCGTCGGACATGTCGCTGACGGCCTCTCCGGTCAGAAGCAGGCGGACATAATCCTTGGGCAGCAGCACGCGGCGGGTGCGGGCAAAGATGCCGGGCTCGTGCTTGCTGATCCAGCGCAGCTTCGGCGCGGTGAAGCCCGGCATCATGATATTGCCGAAGATGGTGCGCAG
Source organism: uncultured Acetobacteraceae bacterium (assembly GCA_964235615.1). GTDB lineage: Bacteria > Pseudomonadota > Alphaproteobacteria > Acetobacterales > Acetobacteraceae > Lichenicoccus. The sequence goes on from CAXSEE010000075.1 coordinate 13,086, forward strand.
GCGTGGAAACTCTGCTTCCAGCTCGGCGCATTCATGCTGGCTGCGGGTGTCGTTCCAGAGAATGGCGGGGCGGAGGACGGCGTCCTGGGCGTCGAGCAGAACCGCGCCATGCATCTGGCCGGACAGGCCGATGCCGCGTGTGGCGGCCATCGCGCCGGGTTGTGCCGCGGCCAGGGCTGCAAGCACTTGTTGGGTTCCCTCCCACCAGGATTGCGGATCCTGCTCGGACCAGCCGGGATGCGGACGGCTGGCGGTCAATGCATGGGAAGCCGTGTCCAGCACCCGCTGATGCTCGTCGATGAGCACGGCCTTGACCGAGGAGGTTCCGATATCGATGCCGATGAACATGCACTTGCCCCAGGAGATTGCGGCTTCAGGGAAGATTGTCGCGAAGGAAGATGTCGATGCGGATCGGCGGCGGGACGTAGCCGGCAACGCCGTCGCTGGCGGCCTTGAGCGTCTCGACGGCGACCATGATCTCGTCGCTGACCTGCTGGTGCAGCACTGCATCGAACGTGCCGCTCAACAAGGCGCGCCGGGTATGCTGGGTGAGTTCATGGCCGACCAGCACGACGTCATGCTGGCGGCCGGACTGCTCCAGCGCCTCGATGATGCCGCGATTGCCTGCTCCGATCGAATAGATGCCGACGAGATCGTCATGCGTTGCCAGCAGGCCGCGCGTGAGGTTCGCCGTCACCTGACCCTCGTCGAGCCCTTCGAACGCCGACAGCAGCTCGAGTTGCGGATAGTCCTGCCGCATCACCTGGGTGAAGCCGAGGGTGCGCTCGCTATGGTCGCGCAGCACCAGCTTGCCGGCGATCATCGCGATACGGCCCTGGCGGCGGGCGTTGAAGCGGCCGACCAGCGAGGCGGCGAGGCGTCCGGCGCCGATATTGTCGATGCCGACGCAATGCAGCCGGCGCGAAGGTGTCGCGTCCGAGACCAGGGTGATGACGGCGATCCCGCGCTCGTGCAGGGCCTCGATGGCGATCCGGACCGCAGGTGCGTCGATGGCGACGATAGCGACGCCGTCGATCGCCGGTGCTGCAAGTCCATGCAGGGTCTCGACCAGTGACCGCGCATCGAAAGCCTCATATTCGAGCAGCGAGATCTGGATCCGCCGTGACGGCAGCAGGGCGACCTGCGCCGTGATCTCGTCACGCAGCGTGCAGATGAAGCTGTTGCCTCCGAGTTTCGGCAATATGAAGACGAAATGGTGGCGCCGGCTGGTCGCCAGGCTGGCGGCATACTGGTCGCGCTGGAAGCCGAGTCGCGCTATGGTGCTGCGCACCCGCTCGGACATGCTGCTGCTGACGCCCGGACGTCCATTGAGCACACGGTCGACGGTGGCAAGCGACACTCCGGCCTGCTCCGCGACATCATGGACGGTCATCCGCTTCATGGTCCAGAGCATAGACTGGTGTCTGAGGTACGATAATCAATTTCGAGCCTGAACATGATAAATCTCGCGATACAGAAACTATGCTCAAATGCTGCGATGCAGTATATTTAATGCAGGAGAAGTTCAGTTCGACAAAAGTCAGCAAGACGATCTGAAACGCGGTTGTGGCACGTGCCTCATGCTGATACGGATGGCGCCGCTAAGCGATAGAAGAGCGGCCGACCAGGGCCGCCGTTCATGCTGCCACAGGAGGATAAATTGCGTCTGCGTCCCCTCACCGTAACACGGCGCCGTGCGGTTGCCGCCGGTCTTGCCGCCCTGCTCGCCGGCACCGCGCTGCCGACCCTGGCTCAGGCCAGCGCCGCGCATCCGAAGATCGGCTTCTCTATCGACGACCTGCGCATCGAGCGCTGGTCCCGCGACCGCGATTATTTCGTTGCCGCTGCCAAGTCGATGGGGGCGACCGTCAATGTCCAGTCCGCGGATGGCTCCGAGCAGCGCCAGATCTCGCAGATCGAGAACTTGATCTCGCGTGGCATGGACGTGATCGTGATCGTGCCGTTCAACGGCAAGGTGCTCGGCAACATCGTCGCCGAAGCCAAGCAGGCCGGCATCAAGGTGATCTCGTACGACCGCCTTATTCTTGACGCTGACATCGACGCCTATATCTCGTTCGACAACGTGCGCGTCGGCCAGATGCAGGCACAGGGCGTGCTCGATGCCGTGCCCAAGGGAAATTACTACCTGCTCGGCGGCGCGCCCACCGACAACAACGCCAAGCTGCTGCGCGAAGGCCAGATGAAGGTGCTGCAGCCGGCAATCGACCGCGGCGACGTCAAGGTCGTCGGCTCGCAGTGGGTGCCGGAATGGTCGGCGACCGAGGCGCTGTCGATCACCGAGAATGCCCTCACCGCCAACAAGAACAACATCCAGGGCATCGTCGGTTCCAACGACGCGGTCGCCGGCGGCGCGATCCAGGCGCTGGCCGCACAGGGCCTCGCCGGCAAGGTCGGCGTGTCCGGCCAGGATGCCGATGTCTCGGCGATCAAGCGCATCATTGCCGGAACGCAGACGACGGATGTCTACAAGCCGCTCAAGCTGATCGCCTCCAGCGCGGCGAAGATAGCAGTGCAGCTTGCCAAGGGGCAGAAGCCGGCCTTCAACTCCACGATCAACAACGGCAAGGAGGACGTCCCCACGGAACTGCTGACGCCGATCGTGGTCACCAAGGCGAATGTCGACCTGCTGGTCAATGACGGCTTCTACACCAAGACCCAGTTGTACGGGCAATAGACTTTAGCCCCGAGGAGCGCGCGACGTGGGTGAGTTTCTTCTGGAGATGCGCGGCATCGTCAAGGAGTTCTCGGGCGTGCGCGCGCTCGACGGCATCGATCTCGCGGTGCGGCCTGGCGAATGCGTCGGGCTGTGCGGCGAGAACGGTGCCGGAAAATCGACGATGATGAAGGTGCTGTCCGCGGTCTATCCGTATGGCAGCTGGAGCGGCAGCATCCTGTGGGATGGCAGCGAGCTGCGCGCCAGCTCGATACGCGAGACCGAGGCCGCCGGCATCGTCATCATCCACCAGGAACTGATGCTGATACCGGAACTGTCGGTGGCGGAGAATATCTTCCTCGGCCACGAGCCGCTGACCGGCTTCGGCCTGATCGACTTCGATGCGATGATCGCGCGCGCCACCGCGCTGATGGCCGATCTCAAGATGCAGCACATCAACGTCGCCAAACCCGTCAACCAGTATGGCGGCGGCGAGCAGCAGTTGATCGAGATCGCCAAGGCGCTGAACAAGAACGCCCGGCTGCTGATCCTCGACGAGCCGACCTCCTCGCTCACCCGCCGCGAGATCGACGTGCTGCTCGGCCTGGTGCGCGACCTCAAGCGACGCGGCACCGCGTGCGTCTATATCTCGCACAAGCTCGACGAGATCGAGGCCATTGCCGACAGCGTGACGGTGATACGCGACGGCGCGTTCGTGGGGTCGGCGCCGATGGCCCAGCTCACCCAGGGCGACATCATACGCATGATGGTCGGCCGCGAGATGAACAACCTGTTCCCGCGCGAGCCGCACGACATCGGCGAGGTGGTGTTCGAAGCCCGCAACATCACCTGCTGGGACCCCGACAACCGCGAGCGCAAGCGCGTCGACGACGTCTCGTTCTCGGTCCGCCGCGGCGAGATCCTCGGTGTCGCCGGCCTGGTCGGCGCCGGACGCACCGAGCTGGTCAGCGCGATCTTCGGCGCCTGGCGCGGACGCAGCGAGGGCAGCCTGTTCCTCGACGGCAAGCCGTTGCGCGTGCGCTCGCCGGTCGATGCGGTGCGCGCCGGGATCAGCATGGTCCCGGAAGACCGCAAGGCGCATGGCATCATTCCCGGCATGGGGGTCGGCCAGAACATGACCATGGCGGTCCTGAGCAAGTTCGCCCCGCACGGCCTGATCGACGAGGAGGCCGAGCTGAACGCGATCGGCGTCGATATCGCACGCATGCGCATCAAGACGGCGAGCCCGATATTGCCGATCTCGAACCTCTCCGGCGGCAACCAGCAGAAGGCGGTGATCGCCAAGATGCTGGCCCCGGCGCCGAAGCTGCTGATCCTCGACGAGCCGACCCGCGGCGTCGATGTCGGCGCCAAGTACGAGATCTACCGGCTGATCTTCGCCCTGGCCCGCACCGGTGCTGCCGTCATCATGGTCTCGTCGGAGATGCCGGAGGTGCTCGGCATCGCCGACCGCGTGCTGGTGATCGGCGAGGGCGAGTTGCGCGGCGATTTCGTCAATGACGGATTGACCCAGGAACAGGTGCTGTCGGCGGCGATCACGCCGCTGCGGCGCGCGGCCTGAACTCCAGGAAGACGGTGATGAACAAGCCAGCCCTCTCGAACACCGTTGCCGCCACGCATCCGGGCGGCCTCGACGCCAAGCCGAGCTTCAACCTGAAGCTGGACCACATCAAGGGCGCCTTCTCGCGCTACAAGATCCTCGCGCTGCTGATGGCGATCGCGGTGATCTGGGCCTTGTTCTGGCAGCTCACCGACGGCGACTTCCTGACCGCGCGCAACTTCTCCAACCTGCTGCGCCAGATGGCGGTGACCGGCATGCTGGCCTCGGGGATGGTGTTCGTCATCGTCTCCGGCGAGATCGACCTTTCGGTCGGCTCGCTGCTCGGCCTGCTCGGCGGCGTCGCGGCCATCCTCGACGTCACCTACCACATGCCGCTGCCGGTCACCGTGCTGGCGGTAATGATCCTCGGCATCGCGGTCGGCATGTTCAACGGCTTCTGGGTCGCCTACCTGCGCGTGCCCTCCTTCATCGTGACCCTGGCGGGCATGCTGGTGTTCCGCGGCGTCCTGCTCGGCATCACCGGCGGTGTCACGATCGCGCCCACCAGCCCGTCACTGGTCGCGATCGGGCAGAGCTACCTGCCGGATGTGATCGGCTTCGTGCTGGCGGTCCTGGTGTTCGCGCTGCTGGCGTTCGTGCAGGTCCGCGCGCGCCAGCGTCGCCAGTTGCATAATCTGGGTGCGCCGCCGGTATGGCTCGACGCGGTGAAGCTGTTCGCCGCCGCCGCCGGGATCGGGGCCTTCGTCTACGCCGTCGATGATTATCGCGGTGTTCCGACCCCGGTGCTGGTGCTGCTGGTGCTGGCCGGCGCCTTTACCCTGATGGCCCGGCGGACGGTGTTCGGCCGGCGCATCTACGCCATCGGCGGCAACCTCGAGGCGACCCGGCTGTCCGGCGTGAACGTCCAGCGGGTCAAGCTGCTGGTGTTCGCGATCATGGGTCTGATGGCCGCCTTCGCCGGCATCACCACCACGGCACGCCTGGCCGCCGGATCGCCCTCCGCGGGAAGCTTGCAGGAGCTCGACGCGATCGCCTCCTGCGTCATCGGCGGCACCTCCCTGCGCGGCGGTTCCGGCACGGTGTTCGGAGCCCTGATCGGCGCGCTGATCATGGCCAGCCTGGATAACGGCATGTCCATGCTCAGCGTCGACACCTTCTGGCAGATGATCGTCAAGGGCGTGATCCTGCTGC
>CAXSEE010000076.1:0-1296 GCA_964235615.1 uncultured Acetobacteraceae bacterium
CGCGGGGGTAGACCGGCGTGTGGTTGACGGTGCCGCGGGCCTGCGCCTCGTCGGCGATCAGCCGGTCGGCGCCGTCGAGGAACAGGATGCGGAACTGCTCGATCTTCTCCCGGGCCAGCACCGCCGTCAGATAGCCGATCAGACGCTCGGGATCGGCCAGCACGGTCTCGCCCAGCATGCGCGCGCGCGACAGCCGTAACGCCGCCTCGTGCAGCAGCTTGATCGCCGCCAGGCTGTGCGTGCCGAAACCGGCGAACCCCTGCAGCTCGCGAAGCGGGGCTGCCAGCAGGGCTGCAAAGCTGCCGAACCGGGCGATGGCCTCACGTGCCAGCCCGCCGGGATCCTCGCGCGCCGGCATCGCGGCACCCAGCAGCAGCGTCAACAGGTCGGCGTCCCCAAGGTTGGCACCATGGCCCGCGAGCAGCGTGTTCCGTGTCGCCTCCATTAAACCTACCTTTTCAGGACTATGATACGATACGATACTGCAACATTATCCTCAGTGGCCTCAATGCCTATCGGCCGCTAGAAGCGGACAGGAATGGATCAGGACGAAGCATGACCGACGATCGCGCGACGCAAGCCGTGCTTCTCGACCTCGATGGCACCTTGATCGCCTCCCGCGACGGCATCATCGTCTGCCTGCGCGCGGCCCTGCGCGAACTCGGCCATGAGCTGGACCCGGCCGAGGATCTCGACTGGGTGATCGGGCCGCCTCTGCCGGACGTCATGGCACGGCTGCTGGGCAGCCTCGGCGATGATCGCATCGAGGCCGCGATCGTCGCCTATCGCCAGCATTATAGCAGCAGCGGAATGATGGAGAGCCCGCTGTTCCCCGGTATCCAGGCCTTCATGGATCAGCTTGCGGGGTCTGGCCGGCGGGTGTTCCTGGCGACCTCCAAGCCGCTGCATCTGGCACGCAGTATCCTCGAACTGCGCGGTCTGACCAGATACTTCAACGGTTTCTACGGCGCCCGGCCCGACGACACAGGTGCCGAGAAACCGGAGCTGATCGCGTCGCTCGTGGCGCAGGAAGGCGTCGATCCGAGACATTCCGTGATGGTGGGCGACCGCCGCTACGACATCACCGGCGCCCATGCCAACGGCATACGCGGCATCGGTGCCTTGTGGGGCTATGGCGGACGCGAGGAGTTGGAGGCAGCGGGCGCGGACGCGCTGGCCGAAACTCCGGACGAGCTATTCCGGGTGATCGAGGAGCAGCTCACGGCAGCGGCGCTGCATACGTGATCAAGACGGGGCGTGATCAAGACGGGGCGTGATCAAGGCGGGGCATGATCA
>CAXSEE010000076.1:1396-18435 GCA_964235615.1 uncultured Acetobacteraceae bacterium
GGGCGTGATCAAGGCGGGGCATGATCACAGCAGGCCCTTCTGCCTGAGGCTCACCCAGTTGTCGCCGCCGACCAGCATGTGGTCATGCAGCATGATCGCCAACGGCGACGCCGCCTTCGCCAGCCTGGCTCCGAGTGCTGCCTCACGTGCCAGCGTCGGCTTGGCAAGCGGCCCGGGCGGCACCACCCGTACCAGCAATAGTGCCGTCGCATGCAGGTCGAGCGCCCGGCGCATCGCCAGTCTAGGGGTGTCCGGCTGTTCAGGTGCTGCTCCGACGGTGCCGGAGAGGATGGTGCTGGTGTCCTCGATCACCTCATCGGCCAGCAGCCGGTTGCGGTTGTCGAGGAACAGGACGCGCAACTGCCCGGGGATAGCGCCGGTCAACGCCGTCTCGAAATAGGCCAGCAACCGCTCCCAGTTGTTCAATACCGGACGATCCCGCGCCTCCGCGCCGGACAGGCGAACCGCAGCCAGTTCCGGCAGCCGGATCAGGGCGGCGCAATCGTCGCTCAGCCCTCCTTCCCGCGACAATGCCTCGCACGAAGCCGACAACACGGCGGCGAGGCTGCCGAAACTGTTGATCAGCGACTTGGCCAACGGCTTGGTGTCGCGGCGCGGGATGCCCAGGAACAGCAGCATCTCGAGCAGCTCGTAATCGGCTAGGCTGGCGGCCCCGGCACCGAGCAGCCGCTCGCGCATGCGTCGCCGATGGCCATGCGGACCCGTGCTGCTGAACGGCAGTGGTGGGCGGTTGCTGCCGGCATCGTCCAGCCGGGACAGCGTATCCGCTGACGCATCCCCTCGGGCATCTCCTGGGAGGCCGGAGCTCTTGCGCGAGAAGCCCGACAGCCAGGCGCCACCCACCTCGGCAAAACCCCGGACCATGCTGCCCTCCCGCTCATTACAACCTGAAGGTGTATCACAACCGTTGCGGTATCGTAACTCCGGCGATTTGTCGCGCGGTGCCGAGCGTTCTATATCCCGGGATGTGGACCCTTCGACCTCCCCCCTCGCGGCTCCGATCGCCGCTTCCGACGACTATCTGGCGCGCCTCAATCCCGAGCAGCGGGAAGCGGTCGAGACCGTCGACGGCCCGTTGCTTGTCCTCGCCGGCGCCGGCACCGGCAAGACCCGCGTGCTGACCACCCGCTTCGCCCATATCCTGCTGTCGAAACGTGCCTTTCCCAACCAGGTGCTGGCGGTGACCTTTACCAACAAGGCGGCGCGGGAGATGCGCGAGCGGGTCGGCGTCCTGCTCGGAAGCCCGGCTGAGGGGCTGTGGCTCGGCACCTTCCACGCCCTCTGCGCGCGCATGCTGCGCCGCCATGCGGAATATGTCGGGCTGACCTCGAGCTTCACCATCCTCGACACCGACGACCAGATCCGCCTGCTCAAGCAGGTGATGGAGGTCCAGCGCATCGACAACAAGCGCTGGCCGGCGCAGGGGCTGATGGGGGTGATCCAGCGCTGGAAGGACCGCGGCCTTTCGCCGGACCGCATCAGCGCCGCAGAGGACAGCGAGTTCGGCGGCGGCAAGGCTCGCATCGTCTACGCCGACTACCAGGCCCGGCTGAAACAGCTCAACGCCGCGGATTTCGGCGACCTGATGCTGCACGTGACCGACATCCTGCGCACCCGGCCCGACGTGCTGGCGCAGTATCACCGCATGTTCCGCTACATCCTGGTCGACGAGTATCAGGATACCAACACGGTGCAGTATCTCTGGCTGCGATTGTTGGCCCAGAAGGAGTCCGGCTCCAACATCTGCTGCGTCGGCGACGACGACCAGTCGATCTATTCCTGGCGCGGCGCCGAGGTCGAGAACATCCTGCGCTTCGAGAAAGACTTCGCGGGTGCGCAGATCGTGCGCCTGGAGAGCAACTACCGCTCCACCGCACCGATCCTGGCCGCGGCGTCGGGTCTGATCGCGCACAACACCGGCCGCATGGGCAAGACCCTTCGCTCCGGCCGGCGCGACTCGGCGGGCGACAAGGTTCTGGTGGCGTCGGTGTGGGACTCCGACGAGGAGGCGCGCTTCGTTGGCGAGCGCATGGAGAGCCTGCAACGCAACAACCACCCGCTGTCGGAGATGGCGATCCTGGTGCGTGCCGGCTTCCAGACACGCGCCTTCGAGGAGCGGCTGATTACGCTCGGCATGCCCTACCGGGTCATCGGGGGCTTGCGTTTCTACGAGCGCGCCGAGATCCGCGACGCGATGGCCTACATGCGGGTGATGAACCAGCCGGCCGACGACCTCGCCTTCGAGCGGATCGTCAACGTGCCGCGCCGTGGCGTCGGCGACGCGGCCCTGCAAGCGCTCCACATCGAGGCGCGCGCGACAGGAGTGCCGCTGGCGATGGCGGTGATGCAGCTGCTGGAGCGCGGCACGCTGAAGGGCCGCATACGCGAGCAGCTCGCCGCCCTCATGGCCTGCTTCGGCCGTGGCCGCGAGGCGCTCACGCGTGCCAGCCTTGGAGAGAGCCACGTGCGCGTCGTCGAGACCCTGCTCGACGAAACCGGCTACACCGAGATGTGGAAGCGCGACAAATCGCCCGAGGCACCGGGCCGGCTCGACAACCTCAAGGAGCTGGTCCGGGCGCTGGCCGACTTCGAGAGCCTCGGCGGCTTCCTGGAGCATGTCTCGCTGGTGATGGAAAACGAGGAGAACGCCGGGGCCGACCGGGTCAACCTGATGACCATGCACGGCGCCAAGGGGCTGGAGTTCGACACCGTGTTCCTGCCCGGCTGGGAGGAAGGCGTGTTCCCGAGCCAGCGCACCCTCGACGAGGGCGGCAACAAGGGCCTCGAGGAGGAACGCCGGCTGGCCTATGTCGGCATCACCCGGGCACGCAAGCGGGCGATCATCAGCCACGCCGCCAACCGCCGCATCTACGCCAATTGGCAGAGCTCGATCCCGAGCCGCTTCATCGAGGAACTGCCGGAGGAGCATATCGAGCTGGCCGGCACCGCCTCCCTCGCCCGCGAGCAGCTTCGCGCCGCCCCTCCGGTGTTCGGCGGCCAGTTCCCCCTGACCGCGCGCCGGCCACGCGTGATCGACGTCTGGGAGCAGCCGGCGCGGCCGAAGCGGGAGAGCGCCATCCCGACGGGCCAGCGCGTGTTCCACCAGAAGTTCGGCTACGGCACGGTCCAGTCGGTGGATGACGACCGGCTGGAGATCGATTTCGACCATGCCGGCACCAAGCGGCTGATGGACAGCTACGTCGAGCTGGTGGCAACGGGATCGAAAGAGGAATGAGCGCCCGCCGGCACGCGACCGCGCTGGAGACCGTCCACGTCACCGTTCCGGATGATGCGGTCGAAGCCTACGAGCGCGCGCTGGCCAGCGTCTGCACCACCATCGGCATCTTCGAGGCCGACGACACCCAGACCATCTGGCGTATCGAGGGCGTCAAGGACGAAGGCACCGGCGAAGCAGCCCTGGCCATGGCCCTGTCGATCGCCGCCGCGATCACAGGCATCACGGTGCCACTCGTCCGCACCGAGACCGAAGCCGAGGGCTGGCTCGCGCGGACCTACTCCTCCTTTCCCGAGCAGCGGGTCGGCCGGCGCTTCGCCATACGCGGCACCCATCTCGCCGCCGCTCGCGCCGCGCCGCGCCTGACCCTGATCCTGGATGCCGGCATCGCTTTCGGTTCCGGCGAGCATGGCTCCACGCGCGGCTGCCTGCGCGCGCTGGAACGGATCGCCTATCGCCGTCCGCGCCGCATCCTCGACCTCGGCACCGGATCCGGCATCCTGGCCATGGGAGCGGCGGCACTGCTGCACCGTCCGGTGCTGGCGGTCGATATCGAGCCCTGGTCGGTGCGCGTGGCGGCACAGAACGCGGCCATGAACCGGTTGCACCGCCTGGTCACCTGCCGCCTCGGCAACGGCTGGCGCACGCCGCAGATACGCAGCCATGCCCCCTACGACCTCGTATTCGCCAACATATTGGCGCGCCCGCTCTGCCGCATGGCCCGCTCGCTGGCCCTGAACCTCGCGCCGGGCGGCACCGCGATCCTGGCCGGCCTGCTGGCAAGCCAGATACGCATGGTGCTGGCCGCCCACCGCCGCCAGGGCCTCGTGCTGGAGAGCGTGATACGCGAGGGCGACTGGGCCACCTTGACGCTGCGCCGGTCATGAACACAACCATCCGCCCGGCGGCCGAGCCGGACCTGCCGGCAATCTTGGAGATTACCAACGAGGCCATACGCAACAGCACCGCTCTCTGGACCATCACCCCGGCGACCCTGCAATCCCGTCGGGAGTGGGCTTTGGGCCGCGCCGCCGAAGGTTTTCCGGTCCTCGTCGCCGAGCAGGCAGGCCACGTGCTGGGCTTCGGCTCCTATGGCCGGTTCCGTCCGTTCGAGGGTTATGCGCATACCGTCGAGCATTCTCTCTATGTGCATAAGGATGCGCGGCGCCTGGGCGTCGGGAGATCCCTGCTCGCCGCCCTGCTGGACCACGCCGCACAGGCCGGCAAGCACGTGATGATCGGCGGCATCGAGGCGCGGAATGCCGGTTCGATCTCGCTCCACGAGCAGGCCGGTTTTACCCGCTCGGCGCTGCTGCTGCAGGTCGGCCGAAAGTTCGACCGCTGGCTCGACCTGCTGTTCATGCAAAAGCGGCTGGGCCTCGGGGATCCCCTGGACGCCAATCCTCCGAACGCCGATCCTACCCTCTGAATATCCCGCAACGGAATGGATCAACCTGGATGAAGCCGGAGCCCGCCCAGAAACCCGCCCAAAGACTGGAAGCCTTGCGCGCGGTGTTGGACCAGAGCGGCCTCGACGGCTTCATCCTGCCGCGCGGGGACGAGCATCTGGGCGAATATGTCGCGGCCGGCTCCGAGCGTCTCGCCTGGCTGACCGGCTTTACCGGCAGCGCCGGGCTCGCCATCGTGCTGCACAGCGAGGCGGCGGTATTCTCCGACGGACGCTACACCTTGCAGCTCGCCACCCAGACCGACGCGGCACTCTGGAGCCGTCAGCACTCGGTCCAGACACCGCCCGAGGATTGGCTCGCTGCCCGCTTTGCCGACCATCCGGGCACGATCGGCTATGACCCTTGGCTGATGAGCCAGGACCAGCTCGGGCGCTTCGCCAAACCGGGGATCACCCTGGTGCCGCTCTCGCCCAACCCGGTCGATACGATCTGGACCGATCGTCCGCCGCCGCCGCTCGAGCCCGCCGTGCCGCACGGGCTGGACCACGCCGGACGCAGCAGTGCCGAAAAACGCCACGACATCGCGTCCATCCTGAAGCAGAAATGCCAGAATGGCGTCATGCTCACCGACCCAGCCTCGATCGCCTGGCTGCTGAACCTGCGCGGCGGCGATGTGCCGTTCACGCCGTTGGCGCTGGGTTTCGCCCTGCTGCGCGACGACGAGAGCGTCACCCTGTTCATGGACCCGCGCAAGATCACCTCCGAGACGCGGCAATGGCTCGGCAACGATGTCCAGATCGAGCCCCCCGCCTCCCTCGCTCCCGCCCTGGCGGAGCTGTCCGGCCAGACCATCCGCCTCGACGCCGGCGGGAGTGCCGCGTGGTTCGCCCAGTCGCTCGGGCAGGCCGGTGCGACCATCAGTCCCGGCGCCGATCCCTGCCTGCTGGCGAAGTCGCGCAAGAACGCCGTCGAGCAGGCAGGCGCCCGTTCGGCGCACCACCGCGACGGCATCGCCCTCTGCCGCTTCCTGCATTGGCTCGACGGGCACGGTATCGGCAGCACCGAGCTCCAGGCGGCCGAGCGGCTGGACAGCTTCCGCGCCGCCTCACCGCTATATCGCGGCGAGAGCTTCCCGGCGATCTCCGGCTCCGGGCCGAACGGCGCGATCATCCATTACCGCGTCACCCCGGAGACGGACCGCACCCTTCAGCCCGACGAAGTCTATCTGATCGACAGCGGCGCCCAGTATCCGGACGGCACCACCGACGTCACCCGGACGGTCTGGACCGGACCCGGCGACCCGCCTCACCCGATACGGGATCACTTCACACGCGTGCTGCGCGGCCACATCGCCGTCGCCACGGCCAGCTTCCCGGCCGGCACCAGCGGGCAGCGGCTCGACAGCCTGGCGCGCGTGCCGCTCTGGCAGGCCGGGCTCGATTACGACCACGGCACCGGACACGGCATCGGCAGCTATCTGGGCGTGCATGAGGGTCCTTGCGGCATCCATCCGCGGGCACTCCCGGTCGCGGTCGAGACGGGCATGATCCTGTCCGACGAGCCCGGCTACTACCTCACCGGCGCCTACGGCATACGCATCGAGAACCTGCTGCTGGCACGGGAGGCGTCGATCCCCGGTTCAAGCCGCCCGTTCCTGTCGTTCGAGACGCTCACCCTGGCGCCGTTCGACCGCCGCCTGATCGAGCCCGCCATGCTCGGCGCCGCGGAACACGACTGGCTCGATACGTATCATGCCCGCGTCCATGCCGAGCTCGCCCCCCATCTCGAGGGCGAGGCCGGCGACTGGCTGGGCCGGGCCTGCGCGCCTATCCTTCCCGCCCCGTTATCATCAGCCTCCTCGCTACCAGTATAAGGAACACCCCGATGAGCCACGGCAGCATGATCCCCGCGACCTTGATCCCGGGAGACGGCATCGGTCCGGAGATCGTCGCATCCGTCACCGAGATCCTCACCGCCCTGGGGGCGCCCTTCGAGTGGGACATCCAGCTTGCCGGCATGGCTGCGATGGCCGACAGCGGCGATCCGCTGCCGCTCAAGACCATCGACAGCATCCGGCGCACCGGCCTCGCCCTGAAAGGCCCGCTCACTACGCCGGTAGGCGGCGGCTTCAAGTCGATCAACGTGACCTTGCGACAGGAATTCGAGCTCTACGCCAACCTGCGCCCATCGCGCACGCTCATCCCGGGCGGCCGTTTCGAGAATATCGACATCGTGCTGGTTCGGGAGAATCTCGAAGGCTTCTACGCCGCGATGGAGCATTACATGCCGATCGGGCACGACCCCAAGGCGGTCGCGATCTCGTCGGGCTTCAACTCGCGCACGGAATGCCGGCGCATCGTCCGCTACGCCTTCGACTACGCGGTCAAGAACGGCCGCAAGAAGGTCACGATCGTGCACAAGGCGAACATCCTCAAGGCGCTGAGCGGCCTCTTTCTCGACGTAGGCCGGGAGGTCGCAAAGGAATACGAGGGCCGCGTCGAGATGAACGAGCGCATCGTCGATGCCTGCGCGATGCAGCTCGTGCTCGATCCCTGGCAGTACGACGTGATCGTCACCACCAACCTGTTCGGAGACATCCTTTCCGACCTGATCGCCGGGTTGATCGGCGGTCTCGGCCTGGCACCGGGTGCGAATATCGGCGACGACGCCGCGATCTTCGAGGCGGTGCACGGCTCGGCGCCCGACATCGCCGGCAAGGGCGTCGCCAATCCGCTGGCCCTGCTGCTGGCCTCCGAGATCATGCTCCAGCATGTCGGCCGCCACGACCTCGCCGACCGGCTGACCGCGGCGATCAACGACGTCGTGCTGACCAATGGCGTGCGCACGCGAGACCTCGGCGGCACTGCCGACACCCACACCCTGACCGAAGCGCTCAAGCAACGACTCGTCTGACATAATCGAGCTTGTTCACGCCCTGGTGACAATTACGACTGCATTCTCGATCCTGACCACTCAGGATCGGATGACGCAACGTGCCGGCTCTTACCAGGGAACGACCGCTTCTAGCAGCCTTCGCCGCCGGCCCCGGCCGCAGCCGCAGCACGACGGAGTTGTTGTTCCAGCCCCGTTATGGTCTGCGCGAACGCCGGCTTGTTGCCGTGGAAGCCTCCGCCGCCCACGCCCGGCCGAGGCTGCATCATGGGCAGCCTCACCGGCGGGAGATCCGTGATGTCGGCCGTGACGCCTCGATGCTCCGGGACGCCTGCCGCCTTGCGATGGCTTGCCAACCGGGCCTCGCGCCGACGCTGTCGCTCCGGATCACCGAGGCGCAGGCGGCATCCGGGCTGCTGGGCCGCCTGATCGCCGAGGTCCTGTGCGACAGCCATCTGCCCCCGGAGCGGATGGAACTGGAGTTCTCCGAAGACAGCCTCATGGGCGACGAGCATGACATGATGTATCTGCTGGCGGCCCTGCGCGACCTGGGTATCGGCCTGGTATTCGGCGGCTTCGGCAGCGGCGTCTCCAGCCTGACCCTGCTCCGCCGCCGCAGCCTGGCCGGCCTGCTGTCGGGCCTAAAGCTGGATCCGTTGCTGGTCCGGGATCTGGTCGGGGAAAACGGCAGCACCGATCTCCTGCACGGCCTGACTGAGACCGCGCACGCGCTCGGACTGCTGGTCATCGCCGAGGGGATCGAGAGCGAGCTGCATTACCGGCGCCTGCTGGCTGCCGGATGCGATCAGGGACTGGGTCCATGGCTGGGCGAAGCGGCGCCGGCGGCTCATTACGTCAAGGTTGATTGCTCCAGGTGAACGATCCGGGCAGGCTGGTCCGATGACGATCCAGGACGACGAGATCCGCGACGAGTTGCTGCGTCAGGTCGAGGCAAGAGGTGCAAGCAAATCGATCTGCCCGAGCGAAGTCGCCCGCGCCCTGGCGCCGGAGTGGCAGGGCCTGATGAGCCGGATCCGCAGCGTGGCGATCATGTTGTCGCGCGAGCAGCGCATCGAGATCCTGCGCAAGGGCAAACCGGTCGAACCGGATGCCGTGAAGGGCGTGATCCGGTTGCGGGTCAAAGCCGAGGGTCGGCGGTGAGATTGACCGTCGGACGGTAAGGCTGGGCTCTGCCCAGACCCGCCAAAGGCCTCGGCCTTTGGAAACCAATTTGTAGATATGATTGGATTCTCAAGGCTTCGCCGGGGGGGGTCCAGGGCAGAACCTTGGCCTTTGATGACCGTTGCCGCTACCCGAAGACGATGCTGTTGCCGGCACTGGTGACGTTGGTAAGATTGATGACGGTGCCGTCCGAAAGATGAATACCGAGCGAGCTCAGGCCACCGGCGCCGGAAACCACGGTCTGGCTGACGTCCGACGGTGTATAACCGAACAGGTTGATACGGTCCTTGGCGGCGTCATAGTTGAAGATCGTGTTGGTGGAGCCGGCCGCTCCATTTACGACGTCATACAGGACAGTGCCGGTGCCCTCGAATACTTCGGTGCCCGTTGTGGCGGTCGAGTAGTTGAGAACGACCTGGCCGGTGCCGGTGCCCTCGAAGATGTTGGCAGCGCCGCCGCCGGCAAAGATCAGGCTGGCGCCGTTGCCGGTCTGGATGTTGTTGCTGCCGCTGCCGTCCACGACGAACAGGTTGGCCCCGTTTCCGGAAAAGGCCAGGCCGCCGCTGCCGCCGACCACGGTATCGGCGCCCGTGGTGCTGCCCGATACCGCGAGCAGGCCGCTGCCGCCGAACACCGCCACGCCGTCGGTGGCATTGACCACGACGTTGCCGCTCCCGGCGACGATGGTATCGGTTCCGGACGCACCGGCGGACACCGTGTCGGTCCCGCCAAGCGTGAAGATCACCGCGCCAGAGCTGGCACCCCCGCTTATGCTGGCGGTGCCGCTGCCACCAACCAGCGTGTCGCCGCCGGCGCCGGCATTCAGGACGGTGATGCCGCTGCTGGCCCCGAACAGCTGATCTCCGGTTCCGGCACCAGTCAGGGTGGTATTGCCGCCAGCTGCCACCAGCACGCTGTTGCCGGCCATCCCGGCGGAATAGATGCCTCCGCCACTGGCTCCGTAGGCCGTGACCGCTCCGGCACCACCGATGACGCTGTCGCTGCCGACGCTGCCGAGAAAGACAAGCGAGCCGGCGGAGGCCTCGACGGAAACATTGCCGGCAGTGGCGGTGACGGTGTCCGCACCCACGCCGGCGATGACGGTGTCGCCGGAGGCGGCCGCATAGAATTGCGGGCCGGCCGGAAGCGTGACGATGCCGTCCGATACGATGGTTAGCGGGATCACGGCGACGAGGTTGGAGTCCTCGTCGGCGATGATGGATCTCGAGTCGGAAGTCGGTCGGACGGACATGTTCTCTCTCCGTGCAGCTACCGATCCTGTCTCGGTCGACGATAGCGACTTCATAGTAACGATAGAACGCGTCGGGTTGCTGCCTGGATCGATCACGATGGCGCCAGGGAAGCAGATGCCCGGCGCGATGGTAGCGGTGGACGGATTTGAACCGCCGACCAAGAGATTATGATTCTCCTGCTCTACCGCTGAGCTACACCGCCAGACGGATGGCATCGCGCCGGGAGGCGGTCAGATATCGTCCGCCCCCAGTCAAGTCAACCGCAGGCCACCCGGGCTTGCCGAACCCCGACCGCCTGCCCCGGTGGCTGTACCGTCCCCAGTGCTTCATACTAGGTTTCGACATGGCATCATAAATCGGGCGATGCATAACAACCTGCTGACCTACATCGTTGGTTTCCGGCAACGGCTGGACTGGGCGCCGGCGCCGCTCGCGTCAGCCATCGTGCTGCTGGTGGTGGCCCTGCTGGGGCTGCTGCTGAGCCGGCTGATAACCGCCCTGTTCCTTCGCTTTCCCGGCGAGCGCGGCGCCTTCATACGCTTATTCGCCAAGGGCATGCGCCGCCCGTTGCGCGGCTTCGTGGTGATCGCCGCGGTCGGTTCGGCACTGCCGGCCGCCGGCCTGAGCGATGACTGGTTCCTGGTCATCGGGCAGGCGCTGCTGGTGGCGCTGGTGCTGCTGGTCGGATGGGGCGCGGGGATTGCGGTCCGCATCCTCTCGGACGGCTATCTGTCCCGCTTCAAGACCGGCGAGGAAGACAATATCGTCGCCCGCAAGCACATCACCCAGATCGGGATCCTGCGACGCGCCGCCGACCTCCTGATCTTCGTGGTCACCATCTCGACGGCGCTGATGACCTTCGAGCCGGTGCGGCAATATGGCGTCAGCCTGTTCGCCTCGGCCGGCGCCGCGTCGCTGATCGTCGGTCTCGCGGCGCGCCCGCTGCTGACCAACCTGATCGCCGGCGTGCAGATCGCCATCACCCAGCCGATCCGTATGGAAGACGCGGTCATCGTCGAGGGAGAATGGGGCTGGATCGAGGAGATCACCTCGACCTATGTCGTGGTCCGGCTATGGGACTGGCGGCGGATGATCCTGCCGATCTCCTACTTCCTGGAGAAGCCGTTCCAGAACTGGACGCACAAGTCCGCAGCGCTGATCGGCTCGGTGTTCTTCTTCCTCGACTATCAGGTGCCGGTCGAGATCATGCGGGCCAAGCTGCTGGAGATCGTAAAGGACAGTCCGCTCTGGGACGGCAAGGTGGTCAACCTCCAGGTCTCCGACACCACCGAGCATAATATCCAGATCCGCATGCTGGTCAGCGCCCGCAACGCCCCGCAGACCTGGGACCTGCGCTGCGAGGTGCGCGAGAAGATGCTGCTGTTCCTGCAGAAGGAGTGCCCCCAGGCGCTGCCTCGCACCCGGGTGCTGCTCGATCCCGGCGCTACCGGTCCAACGCTTGCGGGATCAGGCGCCGGCCGGGGTTAGCTCGCCTTCGGGCTCTGCTTCCGGTGCGGCAGGCTCCGCTACCCGTGCAGGCCGCTCGCGTGGCTGGCGCTGGGCGCGCTCGCCGCGCGGACGCGCCTCGCCCGCAACACGCTCGCCAGCCTTGCGCTCCACCGCCGTGTTCACGGGACTTGCGGGCGGCTCGGCGGGCTGGACGGCAGCCGGCTGTTCGGAGTTCTGGCTGACGGGCGGCTGCTCGACCGGCTTCGACACGGGCTGCGGCTCATTGGCCTGATTTACCACACGCGGCTGATCATTGCCCTGGCCGGACGCCCGCTCACCACCCTGATACTCAGTGTTGTTGTAGCGTGGCTGACGTTCATGACGTGGCTGGCCTTGACGATCCTGGCGCTCGTAACGCTCGTGACGTTCCTGAGCCTGGGACGGAACCTGGCTTGGAGCTTGGCCCGGGGCCTGGGCCGCGACCGGAGCCTGCTGGTATTCCACGATCTGCGGCTGCTGCGTGCTGCCTGGGATCAACGGGTCGTCGCCGCCGCGATCCTCCCCGTCCTGCTCATCGCCTGGACGACCGCGCTGCTGGTTGTTGTTCGGGTAGACGGGCTGCTGGACGCCCTGGTTCTGCTGGGAAGCCTGCGCCATCGCATTGAGAATGCGGAAGTAATGCTCGGCGTGCTGGAAGTAGCCCTCCGCCATGACACGATCCCCGGAACTGGTCGCATCGCGCCCGAGCTGGAGATATTTCTCGAAAAGCTGCTGTGCCGTGCCGCGCACGCGCAGATCCGGCCCATTGCTATCGAACACATGATTGCGGTTGAGAGGGATCTGACCGTTATGATGACGTATCGGAGTGCTACCGCCGCCGCCGCCACCACCGCCGCCACCACCGCCAGGACGATGGTTGCGGCCTCGCATACGTTTCATGTTCATCAGTCTGTCGCAGCACTTTCCTGATTGGCGCAGCCCGGCATAATCCGGGTAACCCGGGGCACCATCACCCCATATTCTTGATCATCGAACAATGGCAGCGTGCTCCTGGATGCCCGGCTTCCGCTGAGAGGCCAGTCGTTCCATCTGAACCCGATACCGACCCACCGGAAGGGATCGTCGATCCTGCGAACCGGTTGCCGACAAGCAAAGCAGCTTGATCACTCCTCATGAGGATCGCCGCAACGCTAAACTTACACTAGCTGTCCAGCCTGTCCGTGCCAAATATTTTTTGCACAAGCCCTCAGGGCCGGCGCAACGCGACCGCGCGGGTCGTTCCGTGCAGATCGGCATGTCCGCTCACGAACACAAGTCCACACTGCGCCGCGATCGCCTGTATGTCATCAAGCTGGCCAGCGCCAAGCTCCAGGATCGCAACTCCATCCGGCTTGAGCAGGACGCCGAGCCGGGCCAGGATGATCCGGTAGGCGTCCAGGCCGTCCGCGCCCCCATCCAGCGCCAGCGCCGGCTCGAACCGGGCCACCTCGGGCATCAATCCGGCAATCTCATCGGAACGGACATAGGGAGGGTTGCTCAGCACCACGTCGAAGCCGGCTGCCTCGCCCGAGAGCGCGTCGCTCCAGCAGCCACAGCAGAACGCGCTGCGCGAGGCAAGGCCGGTGGCACGGGCATTTGCCGCCGCCAGTGCACAAGCCCGCGGCGCGCGATCGATCCCGAGCCCCCAGCCTTGCGGGTATTCCGACAGGGCGGCCAGCAGCAGGCAGCCGGTGCCGGTGCCGAGATCCAGCATGCGCATCGCCCGCGCACGATCCGGCCGCAGCGCCAGCAGGCTCTCGATCACCGTCTCGCTATCGGCACGCGGGATCAGCGTCGCATCCGACACCGCGAAGTCCAGCGTCCAGAACCCTTGCAGCCCCGTGATATGGGCCAGCGGCTCATGCGCCATCCTGCGTCCCACGAGCTTCCGGAATGCTTCACGATCAACAACTTCATGCGCCATCTTCTGGTCACGCAGACGCAGTGAAATCGCGTCGGCGCCAGATTGATGCGCCAGCAGAAGCCGAGCCTCGCGACGCGGTGCCTCGATGCCCGCTGCCCTGAGACGCCGCTCCGCCCAACTGGTCAGCGCACCGACAGTCTCGTGTCTGAGGGTCTCGTCCTCGGGGTTCATCCCGTCCTATCCTCGCGCGCACATGACAAGAATCGCTGTCCTGGCCGCTCTCCTGCTCACGGCCTCGCCGACCGTCCTGCACGCCGCCACCTTCCGCCTGCACGACGACCGCGCGGCGCGCGAAATCGGCGAATCGACCGAGCTCTATATCGACGGGCGGCTAGTGGCCTCGTTCCGGCTGGATGACAAGCAGCCGCAGGTGGACCTGAGCGTGACCGTCGACGACCGGAGGGACAGGCACGGACACCAGGAATACAGCTACGTCCTCTGCGGCACCATCACCGTACGCAATGCCCAGGGCGGTACCGAGATCCACGAGGTGAACGCGAGCGGTGCGCTGCATGATCCCGATGGCCACCGCTTCGAGGCGCTGGGCACCGAGGACTTCACCCTGTTCTACCTCGCCGATCCGGCCGACCCATCAGCCGCCGAAAGCCTGCCAAGCCGTTCCGGCCTGTGTCATGCTCCTATTTCCTGAAGCGGGCGCCTTCCTGAAGCTGTCACGAAGCATCCGCCGCGAGCAATGACGCCTGCTCCTCCGAGGTCAACGCGTCGATGAACTCGTCGAACTCGCCAAGCATCACCCGGTCGATCTTGTATAATGTCAGGTTGATGCGGTGATCCGAGACCCGCCCCTGTGGAAAATTATAGGTGCGTATGCGCTCGCTGCGGTCGCCGGTCCCAACCTGCGACTTGCGGTCGGCGGCGCGGTTGTCATGCAATTGCGACCGCTGGCGCTCGTAGAGCCGCGCGCGCAATATCTTCATCGCCTTGGCGCGGTTCTTGTGCTGGCTGCGCTCCTCCTGCATCGTCACCACGATGCCGCTCGGCATGTGGGTGATGCGCACCGCGCTCTCGGTCTTGTTGACATGCTGGCCGCCGGCGCCGGAGGCCCGGTACACATCGATGCGCAGGTCGGTCTCATTGACCGTGACGTCGACCTCCTCGGCTTCCGGCAGCACCGCCACCGTCACGGTCGAGGTATGGATGCGGCCCTGGTTCTCGGTCGTCGGCACGCGCTGGACCCGGTGCACGCCGGACTCGTACTTCAGCCGGGCGAACACGCCGCGTCCGGTGATGTTGGCGATCCCCTCGCGCAGTCCGCCGAGCTCGCTCTCGTCATACTCCAGCAGCTCGAAACGCCAGCCGCGCTGCTCGGAATAGCGCCGGTAGGCATCGAACAGCGATCCCGCGAACAGCGCCGCCTCGTCGCCGCCGGCCGCCGGACGCAGCTCCAGGATGGCGCTGCGCGCATCGGCCTCGTCACGCGGCAGCATCGACAGGCGGATCTCGTGACGCAGCCCAGGCAGGCGCTCCTGCAAGGCCGCCAGCTCCGCCTGGGCGAGCTCGCGCATCTCGGGATCGTCGAGCAATGCCACCGCCTGCCGCTCCTCGGCCTCGGCGGCGCGCAGCTCGTTGATGCGTTCCACCACCGGCCCCAGCTCGGCGAACTCTTTCGAGGCGCGGTTGAACGCCTCCCCCGAAAGGCTGCTGGACAACTGGTCGCGCAGCTCGTCGGAACGTCCGACGATACGGTCCAGACTGCTCTCGAAACTCATGCCATATCAATAAGATAAGCAGCCAGCCGGTCCAGCGCGACCTCGGTCTGAGTTCCAAGTGCGAGGTTCTTGACCTGCGCGATACCGCGCGCGACCTCGTCATCGCCCAGGATGACGGCAAAGGCGGCGCCGATCCTGTTGGCCCGCTCGAGGCGGCGCTTGAGGTTGCCGCGATAGCCCGACTCGGCGCGTATGCCGGCGGCGCGCAGCGTCTGCAGCACGCGGATCGCGGCTTCCTGCGCCGCGTCGCCCATCGGCACCACGGCGACCGGAACCGGCGGCGCCGGCGGCTCGGCCAGCAGCATCGCCAGCCGCTCGATCCCGCCGGCCCAGCCGATCGCCGGCGTGGCTGGCCCGCCCATCTCGGCCACCAGCCCGTCATAGCGTCCGCCGGCCAGCACGGTGCCCTGTGCGCCGAGGCTGCCGGTGACGAACTCGAACGCGGTGTGGCTGTAATAATCCAGCCCGCGCACGATCCTCGGGTTCTCGCGGAACGCGACCCCGAACTGGTCCAGGCTGCGGCGCAGCGCGTCCCAGAAATTTCGCGCGGCATCCGTCAGATAGCCGCCGATCATCGGCGCGTCGGCGACCAGCGCCTGGTCGGCGGATGATTTGCTGTCCAGGATGCGCAGCGGGTTGCGTTCCAGTCTTCCCTGGCTTTCCTCGGAAAGCTGGCCGCGGACTTCATGGAAATAGGCGATCAGGGCAACGCGCCAGGCCTGCCGACTGTCGGTATCGCCGAGCGTGTTGAGCTCCAGCACGGTCTCGCCCGCAACCCCGAGGGCCGCCAGTATATCCCGCCCGAGGGCGATGACCTCGGCGTCGGCGAGCGGCTCGGCACTGCCGATCAACTCGGCGCCGATCTGATGGAACTGCCGGTAGCGCCCCTTCTGCGGCCGCTCGTAGCGGAACATCGGGCCGGCATAGAATATCTTCTGCGGCAGCGACTGGGTCAGGCCGTTGCTGACCAGCGCGCGGCAGATCGCGGCCGTGCCTTCCGGACGCAGGGTGAGCTGGTCGCCGCCGCGGTCGGGGAAGCTGTACATCTCCTTGCTGACGACATCCGAGGTCTCGCCGAGGGTGCGCGAGAACACCCGCGTATCCTCGAAGATCGGCGTCGACCATTCGTCGAAGCCGTACAGCCCGGCGACGTGGCGCGCCGTCTGCACCACGTGGGTATGACGCCGCTGCTCCTCGCCGATCAGGTCCCGGGTGCCGCGTACCGGCTGCAATGCGTCCAATCGACTAGTTCCGTTTGGTCCGTTATTCGGCCGCGACCAGTTCGGAGGCCTTCGCGTCCGTCTCGGCCTGGAACTCGGCGGCCTTCCGCTCGACCAGCTCGACGATATGCTCGACCATGCGCTCGGCCGGCATGGTGTGGTCCTGCTTGCCGGCGGAATAGACCATGTGCCGGCCGGAACCGCCGCCGGTGACGCCGATATCGGTCATCAGCGCCTCGCCCGGGCCGTTGACCACGCAGCCGATGATCGACAGCGTCAGCGGCGTCTGGATGTGGGCGAGGCGTTCCTCCAGCGTGGCGACGGTCTGGATCACGTTGAAGCCCTGCCGCGCGCAGGACGGGCAGGAGATGATCTTGACGCCGCGGTGGCGGATGCCGAGCGACTTCAGGATATCCCAGCCGACCGACACCTCCTCCTCGGGTTCGGCGGACAGCGACACCCGCATGGTGTCGCCGATGCCGGCCCAGAGCAGCGAGCCGAGGCCGATCGAGGACTTCACCGTGCCGGCGCGCTTGGTGCCGGCCTCGGTGATGCCGATATGCAGCGGATGGTCGCAGACGTCGGCGAGCTGCTGGTAGGCCGCCACGGCCATGAACACGTCGGACGCCTTCACGCTGATCTTGAACTCGTGGAAGTCGTGGTCCTGCAGGATCTTGGCGTGCTC
>CAXSEE010000077.1:0-18431 GCA_964235615.1 uncultured Acetobacteraceae bacterium
CTCGTGGCTGGCAGTGATGTCGAGGGAGGTGAGCTCGTCGGCGCCGGCGGCGTCATAGACCGCGGCCTGCTCGACCGGATCGCCGGCGTCGCGCAGCGAGATGAAATTGACGCCCTTGACCACGCGCCCGTCCTTGACGTCGAGGCAGGGGATGATCCGCAGCTTCAGCATGAGCCAGTACCTGATAGCGAAGCAGCGCCCGACAGCAGCGCCAGGGCCTCGGCAGGATCGATGCGCCCGTCGTACAGCGCCCGCCCGACGATGACGCCCTCGATGCCCTGGCAGTCGCGTGCTGCGAGCTGCAGCGCCCGCAGATGGCCGATTTCGCCGACGCCGCCGCTGGCGATCACTGGCAGATGCAGTCCGGCCGACAGTTGCACGGTCTGCTCGATGTCGAGCCCGGACAGCATGCCGTCGCGCTCGATCTCGGTGAAGACGATCGCCGCCGCCCCCTCCTGCTCGACGCGTCGGGCGAGTTCCCCGGCATCGAGTTCCGACGTCTCGGCCCAGCCTTCCGTGGCCACTTTGCCGGCGCGTGCGTCGATGCCGATCACGACGCGTCCGGGAAAGCTGCGGCACGCTTCCCGGACCAGCGCCGGGTCCTTGACTGCGGCGCTGCCGAGGATGACCCGGCTGACCCCGGCCTCCAGCCAGCGGGTGATGCCGCGCATGTCGCGCAGGCCGCCGCCGAGCTGCACCGGAACCGTGGCCGCGGCGAGGATGGCGCGCACCGCGGTCTCGTTCTCGGAGCGTCCGGCGAAGGCGCCGTTGAGGTCCACCACATGCAGCCAGGTGAAGCCCGCGGCTTGCCAGGCGCGTGCCTGCGCCGCGGGATCGTCCGAATAGATCGTCGCGTCCGCCATCTCGCCGCGACGCAGCCGCACGCAGGCGCCATCCTTGAGGTCGATCGCAGGATAAAGGGTTAGGGGCTTTGCCTGAAGCGGGGACCTATCCATCGAGCTTGCCGCCATCCTGCAGTTTCTTCGTGTAGAAGAAGCCGCGCACGGTGCGTCCGCCGACGCGGGCATAATGCGGATGCGTGCCCCAATGCACGAAGCCGAGGCTCTCATAGAGCGAGATCGCCGCGGTCTGGGTCTCGCGCAGGTCGAGGTTGAGCACCTGGTAGCCCATCGCCCTCGCACTTTCCTCGACCGCCTGGGTGAGCATGCGGGCCAGGCCATGGCCGCGCGCATATGGGGCGACGTAGCTATGCATCAGCGTGGCACTCATCGCCTGGGCCTCGTTGTTGCGCGGCGGCCGGACCATCTGCGTCGCGGCGACGATGACGCCGTCGAGCCGGCCGACGAACAGGCTGCGTTCCGGCACCATCATCAGGCCGCGGAAATAGCGTTCCAACGTCTGCCGTCCCGGTGTTGTCACCCAGCCGAAGCCGCCGCCGTCGAAGATTGCGGCGCTGGTCGCCTCGCACAGCGCGTGCATGTCGTCGTCATGCAGGGCGGTGGCGCGCTCGGCGAGCAGGACCGGCCTGGGACGGCCGCCGGGGCGGGGAGGGTCCATCTCAGCCTTCCAATCCGGGCGCCATCCGGTGCGCCATCTGGGGCGCCCAGCGCAGGAAGTTGCCGAGGATGCGCAGCCCGACCTGCTGGCTCTTCTCGACGTGGAACTGGGTGCCG
The DNA here is from genome assembly GCA_964235615.1 of uncultured Acetobacteraceae bacterium. Lineage (GTDB taxonomy): Bacteria > Pseudomonadota > Alphaproteobacteria > Acetobacterales > Acetobacteraceae > Lichenicoccus. The sequence goes on from CAXSEE010000077.1 coordinate 1,635, forward strand.
GCGCGGTTGCCGCGCGCCACCAGGGCAGGGATCAGCGCCCCATAATCGGTGCTGACGACCAGGTCGGCCGGGTCATGGTTCTGCAGCGCGTAGGAATGCACGAAATAGCCATGGTCGCCGGGCGACAGCCCCTCGGTGAGCGGATGGGCTCCCGGTGCGAACAGCAGCTCGTTCCAGCCCATCTGCGGCAGGCGCAGTCCACGAGCCGCCATCGGCGCGATCTCGCCCTTGATCCAGCCGAAGCCCGGCGTGCTGCCATGCTCCAGCCCGCGCTCGGCCATGAGCTGCATGCCGACGCAGATGCCCAGGAACGGCGTGCCGGCGGCGACGCTGTCCTCGATCGCGTCGCGCAGGCCGGGGCTGGCGGCGAGGCCGGCGGCGCAATCGGCGAATGCGCCCTGGCCCGGCAGCACGATCCGGTCGGCCTCGCGCAGCGCCCGCGGGTCGGCGGTGATCGAGACCTCGGCGTCGATGCCGGCGAGCGATGCCGCCTCGGCCAGGGCGCGGGCGGCGGAAGCCAGGTTGCCGCCGGCGTAATCGACCACGCGGACACGCATCAGGCGCGATCCCCGAGCAGCTCCGGCTTCGCGTCGAGCAGGCGCAGCAGGGCGCCCTCGCGGTCGCGTCCGGCCACGATCGGGCCGCGGATGAAGCCGTGCAGGCCGAGCTCCCAGCGGTGCAGGTCGTTGGCGAACAAGGCGAGCAGCAACTGCATCCCGGCCAGGATCGGCCAGGCGCCGGTCAGCGGCCGCAGTGCGAAGCCCAGGGCGAGGCTGGCAACGGCGACCAGCAGGGCGGCGATCCAGCTTCCGGACAGCAGCAGCCCGATCCAGCCCAGGAACAGGCAGGGCCAGGACAGCCCCTCCTTGACCAGCACCGGGGGCTGCTCCGCCCTGGGAGAGGCGTGCGGCCGGAAATGCGTGCTGTAGAGCCTCACAACACCCCCTTGGTGGATGGGATCACGCCCATGGTGCGAGGATCCGGCTCGCAGGCGAGGCGCAACGACCGCGCCACCGCCTTGAAGCAGGCCTCGGCGATATGGTGGTTGTTATGCCCCGCCTTCTGCGTCACGTGCAGCGACAGGCCGGCGTTGGAGGCGAAGCCGCGGAAGAACTCCTCGAACAGCTCGGTGTCCATCTCGCCGATCTTGTCGCGCGGGAAGCGCACGTCCCAGACCAGGAAGCTGCGTCCGGAGATGTCGATCGCCGCCTCGACCAGGGCCTCGTCCATCGGCACCAGGGCCTGGCCGTAGCGCCGTATGCCGCGCTTGTCGCCGATGGCGCGCGAGAAGGCCTGGCCCAGCGCGATGCCGACATCCTCGGTGGTGTGGTGGAAATCGACATGCAGGTCGCCGGTGGCCGTGATGTCGAGGTCGAACAGGGCGTGGCGGCCGAGTGCCGTCAGCATATGGTCGAGAAAGCCGATGCCGGTGGCGATGCCGGTCCGGCCGCTGCCGTCGAGGGTCAGCGACAGGGCAATGTCGGTCTCGCCGGTGACGCGATGGACCTGCGCCGCACGGACAGCCGGGCCGGGATCTGGTGGGGTGTGCGTGCTGTCCATGACGTGCCACTCCTACAGGAACAGGGCAGCAGAAGCCACACTCTGCCCCAGTCTCCTTCCCCCGGGGCCCAGTCTCCTTTCCCCGGGGCCCCGGTCCCGTTTCGGGGCGGAAGCCTTGCCGATTGTTGCGCGTGGGGCCAGAATCCAGCGCGGACCGGAGTATGAAATCATGACGGACATCCAGGATATCGCGGTCAAACGCATCGACGGCAATGTGACCAGTCTCGCCGCCTACGCCGGCCAGGTGCTGCTGGTGGTCAACGTCGCGTCGAAATGCGGCCTTACCCCGCAGTACCAGGCGCTCGAGGCGCTGTATGGCGCGCATCGCGACGAGGGCTTCCAGGTGCTGGGCTTTCCCTGCAACCAGTTCATGGGCCAGGAGCCGGGCGACGAGGCCGAGATCGCCTCGTTCTGCGAGACCAAATACGGCGTCGACTTCCCGCTATTCTCCAAGATCGAGGTGAATGGGGCGGGCCGGCATCCGCTGTATGCGGCACTGGCCGCCGCCATCCCCGAGGCGAAGTCCGGGCCGGACAGCAAGATGCGCGCGCAGCTCGCGGCCCACGGCATCAGCCCGGGACCCGGCGACGTGCTGTGGAATTTCGAGAAATTCCTGATCTCGCGCGACGGCCAGGTGGTGGCCCGGTTCGCGCCCGACCTCACGCCCGATGACGCGATCGTCGTCGATGCCGTCCGCGCGCAGTTGGAAGCCAAGCCATGACTGGCAGGCTGGATGCATCGGGGCTCGACATCCTGCTCTCGCGTGTCTCGATATCCGCCCTGGTCGAGCCGGCGCCGTCCGGGGCCGAGCTGGAACGCATCCTCGAAGCCGGGCTGCGCGCTCCCGATCACGGCCGGCTGGCGCCCTGGCGCTACGTCCTGATACGCGGTGACGCCCGCACCGCGCTGGCCGACGTGATCGAGGCGGCGCTGCGTGCGCGCGACCCCGGCGCGACCCCGCCGATGATCGAGAAGCAGCGAGGAAAGATCCTACGCGCGCCGCTCGTCATCGCACTCGGGGCGCGTATCCGCAGCGACCACAAGGTGCCGCCTTCGGAACAGATGCTGTCTGTCGCGGCCGGGGCGATGAACCTGCTGAACGCGATCCATGCACTGGGCTTCGGCGCGATCTGGGTGACGGGCGCCAATGCCTACGACCCCTCGGTCGCGGCGGCCCTCGGCCTCCATGCGCCGGACAGCCTGGCCGGGTTCCTGTTCGTCGGCACGGCGGCGGAAGCGGCGCGGGCGCCGGTGCGTCCCGAGCTGTCGGGCCACGTGGTCGAGTGGACCGGACCGGTCGAGCGCGCGGACCAGCTCAATCCAGTCGCGTGAGGCTGCGCGCGAACAACGCGCTTTTCTCGACATAATGCCGCGCGGTGGTGCGCAGGCGGGCGATCTGCTGTTCGTCCAGCCTGTGCTTGAGCTGCGCCGGCGCGCCGACGATCAGGCTGCCATCGGGGAACTCCGCCCGCTCCAGCACCAAGGCACTGGCGCCGACCAGGCAGCTCGCGCCGATCCGCGCGCGGTTCAGCACGGTGGCGCCCATGCCGATCAGGCTGTGGTCGCCGATCAGGCAGCCATGCAGGATGGCGTGATGGCCGACGGTGACGGAATTGCCGACCACGAGGCGCAGGCCGGCATCGGTGTGCAGCATCGCGCCATCCTGGATGTTGCTGTCCCGGCCGATCTCGATGGTGTCGTTGTCGCCTCGCACCACGGCGCCGAACCAGATGCTGGCGCCTTCGGACAGGATCACGTCGCCGATCACGTGCGCGTCCGGTGCGATCCAGAAATGTCCGGATGGAGGCAAGCTCGGCGCCTTGCCGTCGATGGCATAGAGGGGCATGAGGCGACGCTCCTACGGGATCACGCCCTTGCTCAGGATGATGTTGCCGTACAGGCGCGCCTCTCCGGTCTGCACGACGGCAAAGGCGGTCTTCGCCAGCTCGTAAAAAGCGAAGCGCTCGATGGCTGTCGGCGCCGGTGCGTCATGCGCCTGCAGGATCCCGGCAAACTCGGCGACCGCCTCCGGGATGCTCCCGCTATCCCCGACCACCTGCATGGTCACCGCCGCGTCGGGGATGAAGTCATCCACGGGCAGCACCGACAGCACCGCGCGCAGCACGGCCGAGGCGTCGTTGCCGGCCATGTGATGCACCCGCTTGCCGCAACTGGTGCCGGGAAAATTCGCGTCCACGATCGCGATCCGGTCGCCATGTCCCATGGCAGCCAGGCTGTGCAGCAGGTCGGGGGTCAGCAGCCGGTCAATTCCGCGCAGCATAGACGCAAACTCCATATCGAGGGACGGGAAAACTTCATTCGAGTGCCCGGTCCAGGTGGGTATATCCGCCGTCGACGAAAAGCCATTGGCCGGTGGTATGCGATGCCGCGTCGGACAGCAGGAAGACTACCGTGCTGGCGATCTCGCGCGGTGTCGTCATGCGCTTGCCGAGCGGGATGCGATCGGTGATGGAACGGAGCTTGGCCTCGGGATCGTCGAAGCTGTCCATCCACTTCTGGTAGGACGGGGTCATCACCTCGGCCGGGATCACCGCGTTGACCCTGATCCCGTCCGCAAGCAACGAGACCGCCCACTCGCGTGTCAGCGCCAGCACGCCGCCCTTGGCCGCAGTGTAGCCGCTGGTGCCGCCCTGTCCGGTCAGTGCCGTCTTCGAGGCGATGTTGACGATGGCGCCTCTGCTCCGGCGCAGCTGGGGGAGGGCGTAGTGCGCCATGGCGTAGCTGTGCAGCAGGTTGGCGTCGAGCGATTTCCGGAACGCGGCGATGCCGGCCTCCAGCCCGATATGGTCGTTGCCGCCGGCATTGTTCACGAGCCCGTCGAGACGGCCGAACGCCTCGATGGTTGCGGCAACCGCCTCGGCGCATTGCGCATCGTCGGTCAGCTCGACATGGCGGAACAGCGCCCGGGGCTGCCGCGCGTGCAGAGACCTCGCGAAGTCCGGCTCGGGCGCATCCCGTGCCAGCATGACCGGAATGGCGCCTTCCTCGGCCAGGATGGCGGAGATCGCGGCACCGATCCCGGAGGTACCCCCGGTGACGATCACGACCTTGTCGCGCAATCCGAGATCCATCGGCTTCAATCCCCGGCGCGAAATTCGAGCGGATTAGTTATGCCAGCCACCGTCGATGATCTGCGCGGTGCCGGTGGTGAAGCCGGACTCGTCGGATGCGAGATAGACCGCGAGGGCGGCGATCTCCGGCGCGGTGCCGAGGCGTCCCATCGGCTGGCGGTCGCGGAAGGCCTGCAATCCGGCTTCCTCGCTGATCCCCCGCGCTGTCGCCAGCGAGGCGGCGCGTTCACGCAGCGACGGCGTTTCCACCGTGCCGGGACAGATCGCGTTCGCGCGTATGCCGCGCGCGACATAATCGACCGCAATGGATTTGGTCATGCCCAGCACGGCGGCTTTCGAGGCGCCATAGGCGAAGCGGTTGGGAACGCCCTTGAGGCTGGAGGCGACCGAAGACATGTTGATGATCGAGCCATGTCCCGCCTCCAGCATGGCTGGCAGGAAGGCGCGGATGGTGTGGAACATCGCCGTCACGTTGAGGTCGAAGGAGAGTTTCCAGGCTTCGTCACCGCATTCGAGCACCGAGCCGTTCTGCACGGTGCCGGCACAGTTGAACAGGATGTCGATGGCTCCGAGTTCGGCCGCGAGGGCGTTGATCGCCGATATATCCAGCACATCGAGCACGCGCGGATGCAGCATGGCGGTTGCTTCCAGCGCCTCGACGCGCAGGTCGGTGGCGTAGACCTCGGCACCCTCGCCGGCGAATGCTTCCGCCGCCGCCCGTCCGATACCCTGTCCCGCCGCGGTGACCAGCGCGCGCTTGCCGGAAAGGCGCATCGGGTTTCCTCCATGAACCCGTCGAGCCTAGCCGGCGCCGCACTTGCTGTCTATTGGCCGGACCAGTTGGATGCTAACGATGCCGCCGCGAGATGTTGGCGGGAAGGATGCCTGACATGACCACGATCCTGCCGGACGACCATGCGCGTGCGACCCTGGTCGGGCGTGTGCATGACCCCGAGAGGGGCGGTCCCTGCCTGGTGCATCTCCGTGGCGACCGGCTGGTCGACGTGACCGGCGCCGGGCCGACGCTGTCGGCTCTGCTGGAGCATGACAATCCCGCTGACCTCGTCAAGAATTTTGCGGATGAGCGCGGGTGGCCGTTGCAATCCGTGATCGAGACCAGCCTGCAACCGGCCAGCCTGCAAGCAAATCATGATGGCGTGCGCCTGCTGGCACCGTGCGATCTGCAGGTGGTCAAGGCGTGCGGGGTGACGTTCGCCGACAGCATGATCGAGCGGGTCATCGAGGAACGCAGCAAGGGCGATCCGGCACAGGCCGCGGCGTTGCGGGCGCAGCTCTCGCGGTCGATCGGCGAGGCTCTGTCGTCGGTCAGGCCGGGTTCGCCCGAAGCCGCGAAGGCAAAGGAGATCCTGATCCGCGAAGGCCTCTGGTCGCAATATCTCGAAGTGGGGATCGGCCCGGACGCCGAGGTCTTCACCAAGGCGCCGGTGCTGTCCTGCGTCGGTTTCGGCGAGCGGATCGGCATTCTCAGCAGCTCGTCATGGAATAATCCGGAACCCGAAGTGGTGCTGGCGATCAATTCCGCCGGACGGATCCAGGGTGCGACGCTCGGCAACGACGTCAATCTGCGCGATGTCGAGGGACGCAGCGCGCTGCTGCTCGGACGCGCCAAGGACAACAACGCCTCCTGCGCGCTCGGGCCGTTCCTGCGCCTGTTCGACGCCCATTTCGGCATCGACGACGTGCGCGGGCTCGATCTCGAACTGGAAGTGTTCGGCCGGGACGACGCCTTCCACATGACCGGCCACAGCACGATGCGTCGCATCAGCCGTGATCCGGTGGATCTGGCGGCACAGGCGATCGGCCCGCACCACCAGTATCCGGATGGTTTCATGCTGATGCTGGGCACGCTTTTTGCCCCGACCCAGGACCGTGCGCAGCCCGGCAGCGGTTTCACCCACCAGCTTGGCGATCGAGTCGAGATCTCGTCGGCATCGCTCGGCCGGCTGGTCAACAGCGTAACCCACTCCGAGACGGCACCGCCCTGGACGTTCGGCATCGGCAGGCTCATGCGCAACCTGGCCGAGAGGGGGCTGTTGGCGAACTGAGAAGGGTGGTCGATCGGGCCGGCTTGACAAGGTTTATCGTTGTTTATCCTATGAAGAACCGAAGGCGGGAAACACCGCCGGCATGTGACGATCAAGGGAGATCGAAGTGACAGGAACCCGTCTGCGTCGGGGACGACGCGCCATGCTCATCATGTCCGCTGCTCTTGTTGCCGGTCTGCCATCGGCAGGTGCCGCACGAGCGGCCGAGACCATTCCGGTAATCGTCAAGGACACCACCGCGCAATATTGGCAGATCGTCATGGCCGGCGCGCGCAAGGCCGGCCGCGATCTCGGCGTCAACGTGCCGACCATGGGCGCCCAGAGCGAAGCGGACATCCCCGGCCAGATCAGCGCTCTGGAGAATGCCACGGCCTCGCATCCGGCGGCGATCGTGATCTCGCCGACGCAGTTCGCGGCACTCGGTCCGCCGATCACCGACGCCGCGCAATCGGTCAAGATCATCGGCATCGACTCCGCCGCCGATACGCAAGCCTTCACCTCGTTCCTGACCACCGACAATATAAAGGGCGGTGCCGCCGCCGCAGACGCGCTCGGTGAGGCGATAAAAGCCAAGAACGGCGCGGCCAAGGGCGATGTCGCGATCATCCTCTCGCTGCCCGGCGTCGGCTCGCTCGACCAGCGGGTAAAGGGTTTCACCGCCGAGCTGGGCGCGAAGTATCCCGGTCTCAAGATCATCGCCGTACGCGTCGCCGACGGCCAGGTGACCACCGGGCTCAACATCGCCAACGACCTGCTCACCGCCAATCCGGATCTGGCCGGGCTGTTCTGCGTCAATCTGGCGATGAGCCAGGGAGCCAGCCAGGCGATCTCCGAGATCAAGCCGCCGAAATTGAGCATGGTCGCCTTCGACAGCGACCAGAAACTGGCCGGGCTGGTGCGTGACGGCACGGTGGCGGCGATGATCGTGCAGGACCCGTATCGCATGGGCTATGACGGCGTGAAGGAAGCGCTGGCGGCGTCGCGCAACCAGCCGGTGCCGAAGAATGTCGATACCGGCGTCAACACCATCGACAAGACCAACATCGACACGCCGCATTCGCAGGCCTTGCTCAATCCCAAGCTCGACTGAGCAGCCGGCGATGGCGTCGATTCCAGCGGCGGCAGCGATCCCAGCGGCGCCGCCAATTATGGAGCTCCGCGGCGTCGACAAGCGGTTCACGGGTACCTATGCGCTGAAAGCCGTCAGCCTCGCGTTCGAGGAGGGCGAGATCCATGCCCTCGTCGGCGAGAACGGGGCCGGCAAGTCGACCATGATCAAGATCCTCACCGGCGCCTACGAACGCACCGGCGGCGAGATATTGTGGCGCGGCGAGCCGGCAGCACTCGCGACGCCGCATGATGCGATCGCGCTCGGCATCAACGCGGTGCATCAGGAGGTGGTGCTGTGCCGCCATCTCGACGTCACCGGCAACATGTTCCTCGGCGACGAGATAAGCCGCGGCGGCTTGCTGCGGAAACATTCGATGCGCCGGCGCGCCCAGGCGGTGCTCGACGACCTCGGCTTCCAGATCGACGCCGGCCGCATCCTCGGCGAGCTCACCATCGGCCAGCAGCAGCTCGTGGCGACGGCGCGCGCGGCGATGCGCGGAACGAAATTCCTCATCCTCGACGAGCCGACCGGCTATCTGACCCGCCAGGAGACCGACCAGCTGTTCCGCCTGATCCGGCGGCTGAATGGCGAGGGCGTCACCATCGTCTATATCAGCCACCGCCTCGAGGAGATCTTCGAGCTGTCGCACCGGGTTTCGGTATTGCGCGACGGCGTGCTGATCGCGACCCACCGCACCGCGGAGACCAGCGAGCAGGAGCTGATCCGCGACATGGTCGCGCGCTCGATCGAGGAGGTGCATTACAAGGAGCCGGTGGCGCGCGGCGGCGTGCTGCTGCGCGTGTCCGGCATGACCGGCCCCGGCTTCTCGGACGTCAGCCTCGACGTGCATGCCGGCGAGGTGATCGGGCTGTACGGGCTGGTCGGCGCCGGACGCAGCGAGTTCGTCCAGTGCCTGTTCGGCCGGACGCGCAAGCTTGCAGGCGAGATCGAGTTCAAGGGCAGGACGGTCGACATCCGCCGCGAGCGCCAGGCGATCGACATGGGCATCGCGCTGGTCCCGGAGAGCCGGCGCGACCAGGGGCTGTGCCTCAACCTCGGCGTCGGCTTCAACCTCAACCAGACCATCTTCGACCGGCTCGGCCGGGCCGGTTTCATGGACAGTGCCGCGGAACGCAAGAGTGCGGCGGGGCAGATCCGCGACATGCGCATCGTCGCGGCCTCGCAGCGCATCGAGGCCGCGACATTGTCCGGCGGCAACCAGCAGAAACTGGTGATCGGCAAATGGCTGAGCCACGGCGCGGACCTGTTCATCTTCGACGAGCCGACCGTCGGCGTCGACGTCGGCACCAAGGTCGAGATCTACAAGCTGTTCGCCAGGCTGCTGCACCGTGGCGCCGGCATCATCCTGATCTCCTCCTACCTGCCTGAAGTGCGCGACCTGTCGGACCGGCTGCACGTGTTCCGCGGCGGCCGCATGGTCGCCAGCTACGACCCGCGCGAAGTGGGGTCCGAAACCATCCTCAGGGAGGCGATCGGTGTCTGAGGCTCCTGTCAACTTCGCAGGCCCTGTCGCAGCCGTTCCCGCGCGCGGCCGCGGCCGCTTCGGCTTCCTGCTCAACCTGACCCTGCTCGGCCTGCTGCTGCTGCTGTGGGCCATCCTCGCGGTCTCTACATCCAGCTTCGCCAGCGTCGGCAACTTCACCAACCTGATGCGCCAGGCGTCGCTCTGGACCATCATCGCCATCGGCCAGACCTTCGTCATCATCACCGCCGGCATCGACCTGTCGGTGGGTGCCGTGGTCGGGCTGTCGAGCACCGCCGTGGCGATGCTGTTGGTGGCGCATGTGCCGATCCCGCTGGCATGCCTGATCACTTTGGCGATGGGGGTCGCGATCGGCATGTTCCACGGCTTCGCCATCGTGACCATGCGCCTGCCGCCGTTCATCACCACCCTGGCCACCCTGACCGCGTTGCGCGGCATCGGGCTGCTGATGACCGGCGGCCAGACCATCGCCGGCTTCCCGCGCAGTTTCGGCGCCTTTTCGCGCGGTGCCTTTCTCGGCGTCCCGAACCTGTTCTGGATGGTGATACTGGTGGCGATCCCGGCCGGGCTGCTGCTGCACCAGACGCGCTGGGGACGGCATATCTACGCCGCCGGCAGCAACCCCGAAGCGGCACGGCTGTCCGGCATCCATGTCGGCAGGACCATCTATCTGGCCTACATCATTTCCGCGACGCTGGCGGCCCTGGCCGGCATCCTGACCGCATCGCGCATCGGCATCGGCGTGGCGACCACCGGCGATGGCTGGGAGTTGCAGTCGATCGCCTCGTCGGTGATCGGCGGGACCTCGTTGTTCGGCGCCGTCGGCACGGTGATCGGACCGATCCTCGGCGCCATCCTGCTGACCACGATCAACAACGGCGCCAACCTGCTCAACGTGAACCCGTTCTGGCAGAGGGTCATCACCGGCGGCCTGATCCTCATCATCGTCTTCTTCGACCAGCGGCGCCGGCGCGGACGCTGAACAGGTGCCGAAAGTCGCAATTCTGTTGCTTGACGCGAAATCTTTAATCGAATTGCCGCAATGGTCTGGATACCGAATGAGACCGGCTCTGCCTGGACTGGACCGCGCCGTCATCATCGGATCGATCGTAGGCCTGCTCGCCAAGTTGATGTTTGCAGGCGGCGAGTATGTCGGGCAGCTCTGGATGTTCTGGATTGCACCCATCGCCGGTGCGGCGCTTGCCGGGATCATCGGACGCGTGATGTACAAGCCCTCGTCGATGATCGAGACGGTGGTCATCGACCGGGAACGGTCTGATCCATCGATCGGGAACGCCGTCGTCTGAGCAGCGGCCTGGGGCAGGGCGCTGACCATCCCCTTGCCTCCTGCTTACAGGCGACGCGGAAGCACGCTTCCTTTCACAGTGCCGGCGGCCATTTCCGGCTCTTGCGCATTCGGGTCTGCAAGCGTCTGATTGAACCTAATCAGAAACCACCGCGACCCAAAGGGACGATCCGTGAACAGCATCCAGTCGCCTCCCGCCATGCCGGCGTTGGAGATGCGGGGCATATCGAAAACCTTTACCGGCGTGCGAGCCTTGCGAGATGTCCGGTTGAAGGCCTGGGGCGGCGAGATACTGGCCCTGATGGGCGAGAACGGGGCCGGCAAGTCCACCCTCATGAAGATCCTGTCCGGCGCGCATCGCGCGGACCCGGGTGGGGAAATCCTGATCGACGGTAAACCCATCGTGATCGATGGCCCGCAGTCCGCCAAACGCGCCGGCATCGCCATCATCTATCAGGAACTGGCGCTGGCGCCGAACCTGACCGTGGCCGAGAATATCTACCTCGGCGGCGAGCTGCGCCGGCCTGGCTACCAGATCGACCGCAAGACCATGGAAGCCCAGTGCGCGCCGATCCTGGAGCGGCTCGGAGCGCCGTTCGGTCCGCGCTCCCTGGTGGGCTCGCTCTCGATCGCCCAGCAGCAGATGGTCGAGATCGCCCGCGCCCTGCACGCTAGGTCGAAAATCCTGGTGCTCGACGAACCCACCACGGCGTTGTCGTCACGCGAGACCGAGCATCTGTTCCGCCTGGTGCGCAAGCTTCGCGCCGAAGGGATCGCGCTGATCTATATCAGCCATCGCATGGCCGAGGTGTACGAACTCGCGGACCGCGTCACCGTGCTGCGCGACGGCAGCTATGCCGGTTCGCTCGATCACACCGAGATCAATGCGGAAGCCATCGTGCGCATGATGGTCGGCCGCGACCTCTCGACCTTCTACACCAAGGAGCATGATCCGGATGTGGTGCATCCGCATGTCGTGCTCGACGTCGAGGGCGTCACCGATGGCGGCCGACGCGTCAAGCCCTGTTCCTTCCAGTTGAACAAGGGCGAGGTGCTCGGTCTCGCCGGCCTGGTCGGCGCCGGACGCACCGAACTCGCCCGCCTGATCTACGGGATCGATCGCAAGGCCGCCGGCACCGTCAGGCTCGAAGGGCGCGAGCTGACCATTGCCAATCCGGCGCAGGCGCTGGAGCAGGGCATCGCCTACCTCACCGAGGACCGCAAGGCGCTCGGCCTGTTCCTCGACATGTCGTGCGGCGCCAACATCAATCTCGGCGTCATCGGCAGGGACGCGCGCGGCGGCTTCCTGCTCGATCTCGCTCGCGGCCGGCGGCGCGCCAAGGAGGCGTTCCGCAACCTGCGCGTGCGTGCGGCCAGCGCCCTTGTCCCGGTCGGCAGCCTGTCGGGCGGCAACCAGCAGAAGATATTGCTGGCGCGCCTGCTCGAGACCGGGCCGAAAGTGCTGATCCTCGACGAGCCCACGCGCGGCGTCGATGTCGGCGCCAAGTCGGAGATCTACCGGATCATCGACGAGCTGGCCCGCAACGGGCTCGCGGTGCTGGTGATCTCGTCCGAGCTGCCCGAGATCGTCGGCATCTGCGACCGCGTGCTGGTGATGCGCGAAGGCTCCATCGTCGGCGTCGTCGGCGGACGCGACGGCGAGCCGATCAACCAGCAGAACATCATGGCCTATGCAGCCGGCATGGCCGCGTAAGGGACAGGCCCATGCAAGATATCGATCATCCCGCGCAAGGGCAGTCCGCCGCCGCTATCGCCACAGAGCCCGAAGGCATTGCCGGCACGGCCCCTGTCGGCGACGCCGGATTGTCCGCACGGCAAGTACGGATCCGGTCGGCCCTGCAGGGTGCGGGGATGTTGCCCGTGCTGATCATCCTCGCGCTGGGCTTTCATTTCCTCGGCGGCCACCGCTTCCTCAGCGTGCAGAATTTGTCGATCGTGGCGCAGCAGGCGGCGATCAACACGGTGCTCGCCGCCGGCATGACCTTCGTGATCCTGACCGGCGGCATCGATCTCTCGGTCGGCTCGATCCTGGCCGCCTCCGCGATGGGCGCGCTGATCGCCTCGCTGACCGCGGCAGGCAGCTTCCTGGCCATCCCGGTATGTCTCGTGGTCGGCCTGGGCATCGGGTTGCTCAACGGGCTGCTGATCGCCTACGGCAAGCTGCCGCCCTTCATCGTCACGCTGGGCTCGCTTACCGCGGTGCGTGGCCTGGCCCGCCTGATGGGGGCGGACAACACCGTGTTCAACCCGAACCTGTCCTATGCCTGGATCGGCAATGACGGCGTGACCGTGCTGCCGGGCATCGCCGTGCCGTGGCTCGCGATCATCGCCATCCTGGTCATCGTCGCCGCCTGGTTCGTGCTGAAGCGGACCGTGCTCGGCGTGCGGATCTACGCGGTCGGCGGCAATCCCGCGGCGGCACGGCTGTCCGGCATCAACGTGCCGCTCATCCTGCTGTTCGTCTATTCGCTGTCCGGACTGCTCGCCGGGCTCGGCGGCGTGATGTCCTCGGCCCGGCTCTATGCCGCCAACGGGCTGCAGCTCGGCCAGTCGTACGAGCTCGACGCGATCGCGGCGGTGATCCTCGGCGGCACCTCATTCGTCGGCGGCGTCGGCTCGATCTGGGGCACGCTGATCGGCGCGCTGATCATCGCCGTGCTGACCAACGGGTTGATCCTCGTCGGCGTTTCCGACATATGGCAATTCATCGTCAAGGGCCTGGTGATCATCGGCGCGGTAGCCCTCGACCGCTTCCGCCAGCAGGGCGGTGCCCGCACTTGAACAGACAGCAAGGCGGTGCCCGCACTTGAATACATGCGCACATAAGCGCTCGAACGAACTCAAGGAAACATGGATGTCCAGGATCAGACTGCTCGCGGCAACCGCGCTGCTCGGCCTCGCCACCGCCCCGGCGATGGCAAAAACACTAGACTCCGTCGGGATCAGCATGGGCACGCTCGGGAATCCCTACTTCGTCGCCCTGGTCAAGGGTGTCACCAAGCAGGCCCAGACCATCAACCCGAACGTGCGGGTGGTGTCGTCCTCGGCCGATTATGATCTCAACAAGCAGTTCACCCAGATCGACAACTTCATCGCCTCGGGCGTGAACGTCATCATTCTTAACGCCGTGGATCCGAACGCGATCCTGCCGGCGATCAAGCGCGCGCAGAAAGCCGGCATCGTCGTCGTCGCGGCGGACGTCGCCGCCACCGGCGTCGATGCCACCGTGGAGACCGACAATGTCGAGGCGGGGCGCCTGTCCTGCGAGGCGCTCGCACGCGACATCGGCGGCAAGGGCAACGTCATCATCCAGAATGGCCCGCAGGTGTCGGCGGTGATCGATCGCGTCAAAGGCTGCGAGGAAGTGCTGGCGAAATCTCCGGACATCAAGCTGCTTTCCAGCGACCAGGACGGCAAGGGCTCGCGCGACGGCGGCCTGTCGGTGATGCAGGGCTATCTGATCCGCTTCCCCGACATCGCCGGCGTGTTCGCGATCAACGACCCGCAGGCGATCGGCTCCTCGCTCGCCGCCAAGCAGACCCGCCGCACCAACATCGTCATCACCTCGGTCGACGGCGCACCGGACATCGTCGCGGCGCTGCAGGAGCCCAACGCGCTCATCAAGGCGTCCGCCTCGCAGGATCCCTACACGATGGGCCAACTGGCACTGAAGAACGCCGACGACATCATGAACGGCACCAAGCCCGCCCAGCCGGTCATCCTGATGACGCCCAAGCTGATCACCAAGGATAACGTCGCCAGCTATACGGGCTGGACGCAGCATTAGGGTCTTTGCGGTTGGGTGACGGTCAGACGGCAGCGGCGCTCGCGTCGGGCCAGCCGATACTTGGCCCGTGGCCGCGAAAGTTGCGGAGCCACCAGGCCCAGTCCTGCGGGACGAGCCCGAACGGGTCATTATGCCCCAGCTCGCGCGCGGCCCAGAGCGGCCAGTGCGGATTGGCCAGCGCCGGGCGGCCCAGCATCACGAGATCGACGATCTCCTCGCGGATGGCGCGGTCGGCATTCCGCGGGATGCCGAGGTTCCAGCTGGTTGCCACGGGAATGCCGATCTCGGTGCGGACGCGGTGGGCACGCTCGAGCATGAAGCCGACCTCGTTCATCGGCGGGTCGATCATCTCGTCGGTGTTGAAGCCGAGCGACAGGTCGGCGAGGTCGAGGCCGTGTTCCTTCATCATGCCGATGGCGACGACCGCGTCGTCGAACTGGGTTCCGGCGGGGTTCAGGTCATCGGAGCCGAGCCGCATGGTGAGCGGGTATTCTTCCGGCCAGACGGCGCGAACGGCATCGAGCGCCTCGAGATGGAAGCGGGCGCGGTTGGCAAGGCTGCCGCCGTATTCGTCGGTTCGCTGATTGGCGATGGGCGAGAAGAAGCTCGCGCCGAGATAGCCGTGCGCGTAGTGCATCTCGAGCCATTTGTAACCGGCTTCGAGCGCACGCACCGCGGCATCGGCATAAGACTGGTGCAGGGCCTTGATCTCGTCGACGCTCAGCTGGTGCACCGGGTAGATGTGGCCGCCGCCGCCGTAGGGAAGGGCGGATGGAGCGACGCAGGTCCAGCCGTCCGGATGATCCGGCGGCAGCTGCTTCCAGGTGCCTTCGGAGTTGGTGCCACGATGCGGCGGCAGCTCGCTGCCCTTGCGACCGGTGTGGCCGAGCTGGATGGCCGGCACCCCGCCCATGCGCTCGATGATCGCGCACACACGGGCGTGGCCTTCGATCTGTGCATCGTCCCAGATGCCTGCACAGGATTTGGTGGTACGGCCATCGGGAGTGATGGCCATCTGCTCACCGAACACCAAGGCGAAGCCGCCGGCGGCACGAGCACCCAGATAGCTGACATGATAATCGTCCAGCTTACCATCGACCGAGCTGTACATGGTCATGGGCGACATCACCGTGCGGTTTCGCAGGGTGATGCCCTTGAGCGTGTAGGGACTGAACAGATCGGGCATGGGTGCGACTTTCCTCGCCGGTGAAAGAGTGAGAGCGGCAGGAATAATTCAGCAAGACTTATGCCAGATCCTGCAAGAACGCCTGACAGGATGCCACGCCCAATCCCGGCATTCGCCTGAAGAATCCCTGTCGCCGCTTTTTACCCGGCTCTCGATCAGGCGTCTGCCGCCGTGATCCATCGCTTGAGCCCGTCAAGCGAACGGAACTCCGACAGCCCATGAACCTGGCTGTCCGGCATCACGCCGCGCATGAGCCGGACGAGCGCGCGGCCGGGCCCGAGTTCGAGGAGCTTCGCCGGCCCGGCGGCTCGGCAGGCATCCATGCATGCGGCCCAGTCGATCGTCTGCCTGACCTGCAGCGCGAGTCTGTCCAGGCCGGCACTCACGTCGAATACGGCCTGACCGTCGATGCCGCTCAACAGCCGCACGCCGGGCGGCACCTCGCCGGCCACATGCGCGCCCGCCAGCGCGTGTCGGAACTGCTCGCTGGCCCGTCGCAGCAATGGCGTGTGCGAGGCGACGGCAACCGGGATCATCGCCGCATGCTGGGCGCCGTGCGCTTCGGCATCCTCGATGAACGCCTCCAACGAATGGCGGGTGCCGCCGACCAGCATCTGATCCGGGCCGTTGACGATGGCGACATGGCAGTGGTGCGCGCGGCAGAGCGGTTCCAACCGGCGCCTGGAAAGGCCATGGATCGCAGCCAGGCCGGACGGCTGCGTCGTGGCGTCATCCATCGCCGACGCGCGCTCGACGGCGAGGCCGATGACCTCTTTTGCGTCGAGCAGGCCGGCGATGCCCCAGGCGGCAAGCTCGCCCACGCTGTAGCCCGCCACGACAAGGGGGCGTGGCATGTCATCGCCCAGGACGGCCCATGCGGCCATGGCCTGCGTGCAGCACAGGATCTGCCCGGCCTTGTTGGCGTGCAGCTCGTCCGCGCTGGCCCGCCCGACCAGATCGCGCGGGTCGTGGCCGCCGAGTGCGGCGCGGGCCGCCTCGAACACGTGCGCCGCTTGCGGCGCGTCGGCCAGCAGGTCGAACATGCCGGCTGCCTGCGAGCCCTGGCCGGAGCAGAGGATCGCGGTGCCCGTCACGACAGGCGGCCCCACCCATCGAGGAATAATGTGGCGGCGAGCAGGTCGGCGCACCCGCCGGGGCTGAGGC
>CAXSEE010000078.1:0-18269 GCA_964235615.1 uncultured Acetobacteraceae bacterium
GTGGGTGCAGCCTACAGCGGGGGCTCGGCCTCGAATGGCAGCCTTCAACGCGGCCACGGCGATCCGGGCATCCATCGATCTGCTGATCGCATAGCCGACGACCTTGCGTGACCGGGCATCCAGGATAGCAGCCAGGTAGACGAAGCCGCCCGGGCTCGCGACGTAGGTCAGATCCGCAACCCATAGCTGGTTCGGGCGGTCGGGAACGATGTCCTTGCCAGGTCCGGGAGAATCGGCCCGGGATGATCGCTATCGGTGGTGACGACGTAGCGCCGCCGCTGCTTTGGCTGGAGACCATGGTCTCGCATCAGGCGACGCAGCTTCTTGCTGTTCACCAAGACACCTTGGTGGCGCAGCGCCGCCCTGACCCGGCGATAGCCGTAGCACTCGAAATCATCGTAGATCGCACCGATCCGGGCGAGGATCTCGCTGTGCGCCATCGGGGCCGGTGCCGGGTCGTAGAAGGTCGAACGTGCCAGGCCCATCAGCCCGCACCCCTTTCTGATGGAGATACCGCCGGGTCGGTAAAGACCGAGGTGCTCGCGCCTTTCGGCCGGGGAGCATGCTTCAAAGCCCCCTTTAGCAGCTCGATCTCCAGCGCCTGCCGCCCAACCATCCGCTCGAGGGCAGCTATCTTGGCCTCATACTCCTGCACCAGGTCGGCCGCCTGCACATCCTCGTCCAGAGCCCCCTGTCTCGAACTTGCCGACCCAGATCCGGATCAGTTGACGCGAGATGTCGTGCCGTCGCGACAGCCCGTGCAGCGTCTCACCTGCCAGGAGTTCTTCGGCAACCTGTCGTTTGATCGTAGCGCTCTGTGATCGATGCTTCGTCATGACCTCCATTCTCCGGAAGCCCAGCACGGAGGGTCAAATCAAATCGCCCGTTCTGTCCACCCACAAGGGCGCACTCCAAACCTGGAGCAAAGCCCGGCAGCAGCCGAAGGCACCATGACCTTCGCCAAGTGTCACCGCCTGCTGCGCGCCTGTCATAACCGCGAATACATGGCCGCATAGTCAAACAGGCTCTAAGAGCTGCCGGTTTATATACGGCGAGTATCATCGCGAAGATACATATCAGGCGCTTCTCGATCGCTTTTACCGCGTTAACTGAGCGCGGGCGGCTGGATCACCCGGTAACGCGGACACCGTTAAATCCGGCAACCCGACGAAGAGCCGGATCACTGCTGTCACGTTGGGCGGCAGCATCGGGATGATCATCGAACCATCCCTCCACCGGATACTTGTACATCCAGTCAACGAGCAGTTCTCGACGAGCAATCAGCCATACTCCATCACGCTGTTCGAATTTATCGAGATAGCGTGCCCACAGCTTTACGAAACTCCCAGTCCAATGATGCTTGTCTGACCCTTGGTGATCAGCATGCAGGTACGTCTCGACATATGCGACATCCGCTCCGTCGAACTCTATAAGGCTGTTGCCGAGGAAATGCTGGGTGCGAACGAACCTGGGCATCTCATTCGTGAGGAATTCGAAGAAGCCATCCGCTGTGCCGACATGCAAGCTCTTGGGAAACTGGATCCACGCGTCCTTGTGGAAAGCTCCGCGAACGAGATCCATGTCAACGCGATCGAGACCGCGGCAATAGCGTAGCAGCACGTCCTGGATCTGCGCTCGAGCGCTTAATTCTTCGATATTCATTGTTCCCTCTCCCAATAACGCATTATATGGTTGTGAAACTACTAGGTCACCAATTCATCCTAGTCAAGAACCCACGCTGAGACAGACATTTTGCACCGGCACTAGCCAGACAAGCGATGGGAGCATGAACTGACCATGATTTCGCTTAAAGCCGCTTGACTGGAAGGTGTCGTGCAATAGCGATCCTCTGCCAACGACGCCATCGAAGAAGCCTGTCCGGGTAAGTCAGATAGACGAGTTCATCCAGTTCAAGCTTTTCATTCTCATGCTACAGGGTCTTATACGACCCTGTAGCGGCTCCGGCCTACTGAGTGAACGCTAGCCTCGCGTCATCCGGCACGTTCCAGCACATTTCCTGATGTGAGCTTGGTTTCGATACCACATAATTGCCGCCCGTAATTCTCCATGCAAGTCTGAATATTGTGAACGGCATGCATACTGCCGGCGCGGCAGTTTCGGGCCACAAGCTGGAGCGCTTGCTTCTTGGCAATAGCAGACGCTCCCGACGCCTTGAACAGCGTTTCTGTCGCAGTAGCACACGTATCCCAGATAAACGCAGTATCGGCATGGAGTCGCACCATCTCAGCCGGGGTTGCGTCTCTGCCCTCCTCAAACATACGGTCAAGATCATCGAGTGCCGCTTCCGCGATACGTCGCGCCGCCTTGATCTGCATCTGAACGTATCCGACGTTCAAATGCGTTACGGGCGCGTCCTGCTGCCGGCCATAGGGCGAATACGCGATCGCCTTCTTCCCAATGCTCTGCAAGAAGACTTCGAGCGCATGCTCGGCCATTCCGAGGGCATTGCCAGCGCCCACCATGATCGAGCGGCCGAGGCCTCCGGGCCGCAACCACTCCCCTTTTTCTTTGAGTTGAGCGAGCCGCTCCAACAATATCTGGGGCGAGCTAAACCGGGCGTCGGGAACAAAGAGCTCTTCCTTGATGACGAGCGTGGCGCTTCCGGTGGCAGCCAGCCCCATGGCATCCCAGTCATCCAGCCGGACGTAATCCTCCCGCGGTATGAGCACCATGCCCACCTTGGTGTCGTCGGTCTCGTCGAGATACACGGCCAGATACGCGTGCGAAGCGTGCGCGCTTCCGGTCGCAAAATACCAAGCGCCCTTGACCATCCAGCCACCGTCGACCTTGCGCCCGGTCCCGGCCAGACGCCTGGTGCTGCCTCCCACCGCGCAGGTACGGTTCCCAATCCAGGGCGCCTGATAAACCGGGCGGACAACCTGCTCAGGGAAGGCCGCACTCCACATATTGCCTCCAGTGGAGGCCCATACTGTCCATGATGTGGCACCGCATCCGGACCCGAGAGCCTCATAGACGCGGAACAAGTCTCGCGCTGAGAGATCTGCTCCGCCGAACCGCGGCGGAGTCGTCAAGCAATACAACCCGATAGCATCCAGCCGCTCGACCGTTTCCTCGGGAATTCGACGCTGCCGTTCCGCCTCGCCTTGTTTGTCACGTAACCACGGACGCAGGGCGACTAGCTCCTGAACGAGATAATCGGCGGTCGGCTTAGTCCGCTCACCTGGTGAGCGGTTGGAATTCGTGGCGAGCGCTACAACCTGGGACCTGGGCATGCAATTACCTCTCTATAAACCAACTGTACGCGTGGACGTAAGAACGTCTTGCGGCTACGGTCTACTGTGGTGCGCCGCATGACCCCACCCTGCAGGATCATATGCACCATCTTCGGGCGCTTGTTAAGAGGTCATCAAGAGACCTGGTCAATTTTGTCGCTGCGGCACGCAGTCTATCGGCCTAAGCGGCTGTCCATATTAGTGAATTCTTGCCTGGCGAATTCAGGATAGAGGCCATAGCGATCCCGCCTGACGATCTCCAGCGTGAGGTGCCGGCGCAACCACTCCGCGGTGCTGACAGAAGAGCCGGTCAGGCAGTACGTCGATGACCTCTTGCCGATCGAGATCCATCAGGATGGTGCCGAAACGTGTTCCCTGGCGCCATACCTAGTCGTCGATGCCGATCACGCGCATTGGCGCGTCGTCCTGCCGCCGCCGGCCAGCCTGCCCGAGCTGTCCGAGCAGCGAATGCCGGCTGACCGGAACGCCGAGCTGCATGGTCAGCCTTTCCGGCCGCTCACCCACAGCATGACCCGGCAGGCCGATGATATCATCCAGCCTCGAAATCCGCAGGGCGTGGGAGGCCGCCGCCTTTGGCAGCCGTTCCGTGAAGATGACCTGATCAAACGCAGGGTCCAGGCACCAATCAGTGATTAGTTCAGCAGATCCTCGGCAGCTGCTCGCCGACGAGCCAGTCGACGATGCGGCCGCCGCCAAACGATGTTGTCATCTGCACGAAGCGCTGCTCATCGGCGATGGCTTCACCGATCAGTGCCGCATCCACGCCGAGAGGATGCGCGCGCATGACATCCAGAAGCGTCTCCGCAGCCTCCGGTGCAACAATGGCGACCAGCTTGCCCTCGTTGGCGATGTAGAGCGGATCCAGCCCAAGCAGCTCACAGGCTGCCGCCACTGCCTCCCGGACCGGAATCGCGCCCTCCTCGATCAGGAAGCCGACACCAGATTGCCGGGCGATCTCGTTCAGGGTCGTGGCCAGACCGCCGCGCGTCGGATCGCGCAGCAGCCGCAGTGACACACCCGCTACCTCGACCATCCTGGCCACGAGCCCGTGCAGGGCCGCGCTGTCGGAGAGGATCTCGGTCTCGAACCCGAGATTGCTGCGCTTCGACATGACCGCCACGCCATGATCGCCGATGCTTCCGGAGACGATGACACGGTCTCCCGGCCGGGCACGATCACCCGAAAGCTCAAGGCCCGGCGGCACGATGCCGATGCCGGTGGTCGAGATGAAGACGCCGTCCGCTTTGCCGCGCTCCACCACCTTGGTGTCGCCGGTCACGATCGCAACGCCGGCATTGCGGGCGGCGCTCCCCATGCTCGCGGCGATCCGTTGCAGGTCGGCTAGCGGGAAGCCTTCCTCGAGGATGTAGCTGGCCGCGAGGTGCAGGGGACGAGCCCCGGCCATGGCCACGTCGTTGATGGTGCCGTGCACGGCCAGCGAGCCGATATCCCCGCCCGGGAAGAACAGAGGCGAGACGACATAGCCATCCGTCGACATCACCATCCGGCCGCCCGCGACATCGAAGGCGGCCTGGTCATTGCCCTGATCGAGAAAGGGGTTGTCGAACGCCGCGCGGAAGATCTCGTCGACAAGCTGCGTCGATGCGCGGCCACCGGCGCCGTGCGAGAGGTCGACATGGCCGTGACGCAGATCCAGCCTGGGAATACGCAGCCTGGGCAGACTCATCCGGCCGTCCCAATGCTGGCCCCGTTGGCCCTGCCGGCGGCTGGCGCATTGTCGCGGAACCGGCCATAGGTCCAGTGCGCGGCGCAGGCGCCTTCGGGCGACACCATGCACGACCCCATCGGCATGTCCGGAGAACATAGCGTACCGAACAGCCGGCATTCGACAGGCTTCTTGATGCCGCGCAGGATGTCGCCGCATTCGCAGGCTGGATTATCCGCGGCCGGCACGGTCTCGACCGCGAACCGCTTCTCGGCGTCGAACTCCGCATAGGCATCGCGTATCCGCAGCGCGCTCACCGGCAGCTCGCCCAGGCCGCGCCACTCGAAGCTGTCGCGCAATTCGAAGATCTCGGCCATCTCGCGCTGCGCGATCAGGTTGCCCTGCGACGATACCGCGCGGATATACTGGTTCTCCACCTCGTGGCGTCCGTCGTTCACCTGGCGGACCAGCATCAGGATCGACTGCATCACGTCGAGCGGCTCGAACCCGGCGATCACGACCGGCTTGCGATACTCGCTGGCGAAATCCGCATAGGGCTGCGTGCCGATCACCGTGCTGACATGCGCCGGACCGACGAAGCCATCGATCCATACAGGCGCGTGGTCCGGCGTTACGGGAGTATCGAGGATGGCGCGTATCGCTGGCGGCGTGAGGACATGGTTGCAGAACACGCTGAAGTTCGCCAGCCGCTGCCTCTGTGCCAGCCGGATCGCCAGCGCCGTGGGCGGGGTCGTGGTCTCGAAGCCGATGGCGAAGAACACCACCTCGCGTCCCGGCTCGGCCTCGGCGATGCGGATCGCATCCAGCGTCGAATACACCATGCGGATATCCGCGCCGGCAGCCCTCGCCTTGAGCAGGCTGTTGCCGCCGGACGCGGGCACGCGCATCAGGTCGGCGTAGGTGCACAGCGTCACTTCCGGCCGCACGGCGAGGCGGATCGCGTCGTCGATACGTCCCATCGGCAGCACGCAGACGGGGCAGCCCGGCCCATGCAGCATCTGCACCGCGGCCGGCAGCAGGTCCTCGATCCCGTAGCGCGAGATGGCGTGGGTATGGCCGCCGCAGAATTCCATGAACTGATATTGGCGGCCGGGCACGGCCTCACGGGCGATGGTCGCCGCGATCGCACGGGCAAGGCCGCCGTCGCGATACTCGTCGATGTATTTCATGGCCTCCACTCTTCGATATCCGGCAGGCCCGGCACCGCCGCCTCATGCATCAGGGCGAGGGTGCGCTCCGCCTCCTCCGGATCGAGCCGCGTGAGCGCGAAGCCGACGTGGATGAGCAGATAGTCGCCGAGCCGGACATCCTCCAGCAGGGCGATGGAGACGGTCTTCGAGACACCGCCCAGGGTGACGCGCGCCATGTCGTTGCCAAGCAGGGCTTCGACGCGGATCGGAATGGCAAGGCACATCGTATGCTTCCCTTTCTGGCCTTCAGGGCCGACCGGCAATGAGATGCGCCCGCGCCATGGCCGCCTGACCGAGCGACAGGCCGCCGTCATTGGCGGGCACGGCGCGCGGCAGGAACACATCGAGGCCGCGGTCGCCCAGTGCGGTGGCGAGCCCTTCGGCCAGGATACGGTTGGTCAGGCAGCCGCCGCCGAGCACGATATCACTGCCGCCTAACCCGGCGGCCGCCGCCGCGATCCACTCGGCAAGGCCGGCGATCAGCGTGCCGTGGAACAGTTCCGCCCCCTCGCGAGCCTGGAGGCCGGGCGTCAGCAGGGCGGCCAGGAGCGGCCTGAAATCCAGCACGTGATCGACGATGCGGTAGCCTCCGGGCAGGCGACGCGGCACGCCGACCAGCGCTTCGAGTGCCATCGCCGCCTGACCCTCGTAGCTCTGCCGCACGCACACCCCGAGCAGGGCGGCAGCGGCGTCGAACAGCCGGCCCATGCTGCTGGTTACCGGCATCCGTGCATCACCGGCGAGTGCCGCCAGCGGGCCGGCAGACGCAATGTCGGGGAAGCGTTCGCCGGCTTCACCGCCGCGGCCAAGTGCCGCCAGCGCGGCCACGCCCATGCGCCATGGCTCGCGGGCGGCACGATCGCCTCCGGGCAGCACGAGCGGACGCAGGTGGCCGTGGCGGCGCCATCCCACACCTTCCCGAACCAGCAGTTCGCCGCCCCAGGCGCCGCCGTCATCGCCCAGGCCCTGGCCGTCGAGCGCCGCGCCGATGACCATTCCATGCAGACGATGTTCGGCGGCCACGGCGGCGAGATGGGCGGCGTGATGCTGGACCCGCAGCAGCGGCCACCCGGTCGCTTCGGCGAACAGGGTCGAGCGGTAGTCCGGATGCCGGTCGCAGGCGACGAGCGACGGTGCGACATCCAGCATCGCCAGCATCCGCCGCGCCGTCTCGTGGTAGAAGCGGACCGTGGCCGCCGTGCCGAGATCGCCGACATGCTGCGAGACGAACGCCTCGCGCCCGCGCGTCACGCAGAGCGTCGCCTTCAGATGGCCGCCGACGCCGAGCACCACGGGGCCGTCCTCGCCGAGGTCGATCGGTTCCGGCACGAAGCCGCGTGCGCGGCGGATGAAGGCCGGAGCCGCGTCGATCATAACCATCAGGGAGTCGTCCGCACGCGTCAGGATCGGGCGGTCATGGGTCACGATCATGTCGGCGATGCCGGCGAGCCGCCGTCCTGCCTCGGCATCGTCGATGACGAGCGGATCGCCGCCAGCGTTGGCGCTGGTCGCGACCAGGGCGAATGTCGGTGGCCCTTCGGTTAAACGGGCAAGTGCCGCGAACAGGAGATGGTGGAGCGGGGCGGAGGGCAGCATCACGCCGATCCGGTCCAGTCCGGGCGCGACCCCTGGCAGGAGCCCCGGTCTGGCACGCACCAGCACGATCGGGCGCGTGGCCCGGCTCAGCAGGTCCCGCTCGGCAAGCGTAGGCAAGGCGACACGCGCAACCGACGCCAGGTTCGCGACCATGACCGCGAACGGCTTTTCCGGACGGGCCTTGCGCCGGCGCAGACGTTCGACCGTGGCGGCATTGTTCGCGTCGCACAGCAGATGGAACCCGCCGATCCCCTTGAGGCCGACGATCAGGCCATCGCGAAGGGCCGCCGCGACATCCTCGATACGATGGCTCAGGCGCGGCCCGCAGACCCCGCAGGCGATCGTCTCGGCATGAAAACGGCGGCCGTGCGGATCATCGTAGTCCGCGACGCAATCACGGCAGATGGCAAATCCGCCCATCGAGGTGTTGGCACGGTCATAGGGCAGGCGGGCGGTAATGGTGAAGCGCGGGCCGCACTGGGTGCAGGTAATGAACGGATAGAGATGGAAACGGCTGCCGGCATCGAACATCTCCTCCAGGCAGGTCTCGCAGGCCGCGGCGTCGGCCACCACGGCGGTGCGTCCGGTCGCGGCGGCGATGCTCTCGCGTATCCTGAAACCATGGCCGCCCTCGCCCGGTATGGCTGTCACTTCCACCCTGTCGATGCGGGCGAGCGGCGGCGGCTCCTCGCGCAATGCGGCGATGAAAGCATCGAGAGCCGGACCCTCGACTTCCGCCAGCACACCCTCTGCGTCGTTGAGCACGAAGCCCGACAGGTCGTAGCGCGCCGCCAGGCGATGCACGAACGGGCGGAACCCGACGCCCTGCACCGTGCCCCTGACACGAACGCGGAGCCGGGCCGGTGCGATAGCCAAGCTCACCCTCCCGCACACTGTGGCAGGACGGCGCGCGCCTCGATCCATTGATGGAAGTCCGCAAGCCCCTCGCCCGTGCGCGCCGACACCGTCATGCACTTGAGGCGCGGGTTGACCTGCAGGGCCGCGGCGACACAGGCGCCAACATCGAATTCGAGATGCGGCAGCAGGTCGGACTTGTTCAGCAGCATCAGGTCGGCAGCGGCGAACATGTCCGGATATTTGAACGGCTTGTCCTCGCCCTCGGTCACCGACAGCACCACCACCTTGTGCGCCTCGCCGAGATCGAAGGCCGCGGGACAGACCAGGTTGCCGACGTTCTCGATGAACAGCACACCACCGGGCTCGAGCGGCAGATGGTCCAGCGCATGGCCAACCATATGGGCATCGAGATGGCATCCCTTGCCGGTGTTGACCTGCACCGCCGCAACACCGGTGGCGCGGATGCGCTCGGCGTCGCGCGAGGTCTGCTGGTCGCCCTCGATCACCCAGATCGGCCGGCGCTGCTTCAGCTCGGCGATCATGCGCACGAGCAGCGACGTCTTGCCGGACCCGGGGCTCGACACGAGGTTGAGCGCGAAGACCCCCGCCAATCGAAGCCGGCTGCGGTTGGCGGCGGCGTATGCGTCGTTCTTGGCGAGAATGTCTCGCTCAACACGGATCGTGCGCTCCTGGCTCAGGCCCGGGACGTGCATCCCCGCGACGCCCCTGGAGAAGTCGATCGCGCCCGCATCGTGCCCGTGCCGATGCCGATGCTCATGCGAGCTGGGATCATGCGAGTGGGAATGGGCAGGCGGCGCATCCGCCCGCGCATTCGTGTCGTGGGCGATGACCGCCGTGCCGCAACCGCAGACCGTGCACATCATTCCACCTCCAGTTCGGCCAGGCGCAGCTCGCCGCCGCCGGTTACGCGCAGGCCGGCGCTGCCGCAGGACGGGCAGGCGGCGAACCAGTCGTCCAGCTCGATCGTGCAGCGGCAAAGGCTGCACCATCCCTGCCCCGCGACCATCTCGATCTCCAAACGTGCCCCTTCCGCGATGGTGCCGCGCGTGACCGCGTCGAAGCAGAATCGCAGCGCCTCCGGCTCGGCATGGCCGAGAGTGCCAAGCTGGAGCCGAATGATGCGGACACGAATAAAATCCTGCTTCCGCCGCTCGTCCTCGATCAGGGCGACGATGTTCTCGACCAGCGACACTTCATGCATGCCGGGCGCCTCCCGGTGCAGTGCCAAGCCGCGACCGCAGGGTCTGGACCACGATCGCGGCGTCGACCGGCTTGAGGAACACGCCCGTGATGCCAAGCTCATGCAGCCCGACCGACCCGGACAGTGCATCGGCCGCGTTGCTGACGATGTAGCAGGGGATCGTGCTGCCTTGTGCCTGCAACCGCTCCGACACGCTGTGGCCGTCGCCGCCGGCACCGAAGATCAGCTCGGCCAGGATCGCGTCCGGCCTGATCCGCAAGGCGGTGCGCTCGCCCTCGTGGCTGTTCGCCGCCTCGCCCACCGAGAAGTCCGCGGCCTCCAGGGCATTTCGCAGGATCGCCCTGGCATGGGGGTCCTCGTCGATCAGCAGGATGGTCCGCCGCCGGTCGCCCAGGCCGATATTCATGGCATGACCGTCCCGCGGATTTGTCCGGCCAGCATCGCCAGGGCGGCATCCAGATTGCCGGCGGCGGCGGGTGTGATCGCTTCGACGAACTCGAACTCGTAGCCGCGTATCGCCAGCAGGAAGCCGCGGGCGGAAGCGCCGTAGCATTGCCGCGCGATCGCCATGATGGTTTCCGGGCGGCAGAGATGGCTGGTGAAATCGACCGTGAGCGCCGGCACGACCTCATGCACTTCGTAGGGCGATGCTCCCGTTCTCGCCGCATCGACGAACCAGACCACGTCATGCGCGGCGACGTCGAGCGCGTCCTCGATGTTGAGCTGGTAGTTGTCGAAACTGGTCAGGTTCGGCCAGCCGAGCCGGTCGATCTCCGTTGCCGCCGCCGGACCCAGGCCATCGTCCTGACGTCCGGGATTGCCGTAGCCGAGCACCAGCACGCGGGCCTGAACCGACCCGGTCGTGCTCATTGCTTCACCCGGGTCGCGATGACCGCGCCATCCGCATCCTCCAGTGTCACGATCAGCGGCATGTCGCCGAGGGCGTGGGTGGCGCAGGAAAGACAGGGATCATAGGCGCGGATCGCCACCTCGACGTGGTTCAGCAGCCCCTCGGTGATCTCGTGACCGGTGAGGTAATCGACCGCCACCTTGGTCACCGATCGGTTCATCGCCTCGTTGTTGTTGGTGGTGGACACGATAAGGTTGGCGCCGGTTACCTGGCCGGCGCCGTCCACCGTGTAATGATGCACCAAGGTCCCGCGCGGCGCCTCGATGATCGCGATCCCTTCCGGGCGGCGGTCGCCGGTGACGAGCAGGTCGCTACCCTGCAGGTCGACGTCGAACAACAGCTCCCGGATCTTCTCGGCGCAGTGGATCATGGAGATCAGCCGCGCCCAGTGGTAGGCGAGAGTCGAGTGGACCAGGCCACCATGTCCGAGTGCCATGAACTCGCGCCGGGCAGCCTCGGCGAGTGGCGTGCCGATATGGCTGCAGCAGTTCATCTGCGCCAGCGGGCCGACCCGGTACCAGCCATTCTCGCGCCCGAGAGACCGAATATGCGGGAACTTCATGTAGCTCCAGGAACGGACTTCCTCGATGAGGTGGTCGCGGTAGGCGGCCGGTTCGACGCCGTCGAAGATCGTGCCGCCCTCGGCGTCGATGGCGCGCAGCACGCCGTCATACAGCTCCAGGCCGCCGTCGGGCGCGACCAGGCTCATGTAGCTCGACTTGAAGCTCGCGAAGGTCTCGTAGAGCGTCTCGTCGGCACGGATGAACGACTTGTGCAACTCCACTGCTTCGGCGCACCAGCCGATGATCTGGTCGATATCCTTCCTGAGCGCGTCACGGTTCTCGACCGACAGGTTCTGGTTCACCCCACCGGGGACGCACAGGCGCGGGTGGATGCGCCGGCCGCCGGTCGCCGCGATCACCTGCTGTCCGAACCTGCGTATCGAGATGGCCCAGCGGCCAACAGCCGGAAAACTCTCGATTGCGCCAAGGATATTCCGCTTCTCGACCGGCGAGGCGAACCCGAGCAGGAGGTCGGGCGAGGCGAGGTGGAAGAAATTGACGGCGTTGGATTGCAGCACCTGGCCGTAATGCATCAGCCGTCGCATCTTGTCCGCCGTGGGCGTCAGCCGGTCCACCCCGGCCACGATATCCATCGCCTTGCCGGCGCAGAGATGGTGGCTGACCGGGCAGATGCCGCAGAGACGCTGGACGATGACCGGGACCTCCCAGAACATCCGCCCCTGGATGAACCGCTCGAAGCCGCGGAACTCGACGATGTGGAAGCGCGCCTGCTCGACCTCGCCGGCCTCGTTGAGCCGTATGGTGACCTTGCCGTGGCCTTCGACGCGCGTGACCGGATCGATGACGATCTTGCGTCCGGCTGCCGGGATCTGCACCTCGCTCATGGCGCTACTCGTATTTGAGCAAGTGATAAGGCAGTGCCGGTTCCCGGCCGGTAAGCAGCGCGCGCAACGCCTCCCACATCGCATCGGCGGAAGGTGGGCAACCGGGCAGGAAATAATCGATCTTCACGATCTCATGCGCGGGATAGACGCGGTCCAGCAGCAGAGGCAGGTCCTCGTCGTTGGGGATCATCCCGCCATCCGCCAGCGTGGGTCCGTCGAGATAAACTGCCTCCAGGCACTCCCTGAGGCCGATGCCGTTGCGCATCGCCGGCACGCCGCCGTTGATGGCGCAGGCGCCGACCGAGACCAGGATCCGGCAATGCTTGCGGAAATCCCTGAGCACCAGGACATTATGTTCGTTCGAGCAGCCGCCTTCGATGAGGCCGACATCGACCGGCTGGTCGAAGCTCTTCTTGTCGTCGAACGGCGAGCAGTCGAGATCGACCAGGTCCGCCAGTTCCAGGATGCGCTCGTCGATATCGAGCAGCGACATATGGCAGCCGAAACATCCCGTGAGCGAGCAGGTCGCGAGCCGCGGCTTGCCGGCTGCGACAATTGCTGGAATGGCATTCATGGTTTGCGTCTTGCCTCGATGTCGCTGCCGATCGGTGCGATATCAAATCGCCGTCTGCCGTTCGGAACCGCGTAGCTGTCCCGGTTGATGACGATGCAGGCCACCGGGCAGACGTGCGCGGCCTTGTCGATTGCCGCCATCTGGGTGTCGCCGAGACCGCCCTCGGCATCGACATTCAATCGCATGGTGATGCCGCGGCCATCGAAGCCGAACACCGTCTTGCCATCCTCCATGCGCGAGGCGCGTATGCAGCGCGAGCAGAGGATGCAGCGATCGTGATCGAGCGTGATGTCGGGATGGGTGGCGTCGATCCCGCGTCGCGGCCACTGGTAGGGCTGCGTCGGCGCCGTCATGCCGAGCCGGTAGCCGAGCGCCTGCAGCTCGCAACTGCCGCTGGCGACACAGTACGGACAGGGATGGTCGCCCTCCACGAACAGCATCTCGATGACCGCCCGACGATCGGCGGTGAGCTGATTGGTATCGTTCTCCACCACCATGCCCTGCACCGCCGGGGTTACGCATGCGGCGGCAGGGCGGCCGTTGATGATGCAGGTGCAGACACGGCAGTTGCCGGACGGTTCGAGATCGGGATGGTGGCAGAGGCGCGGGATATAGATCCCGGCGGCGTCGCAGGCCTCGATGACCGACTGGCCGGCGGATGCCTCGACCTCGATCCCGTCTATTGTGAAACGGATGGGGGTGAAGCGGACAGGCTCTCCGTGCATGGCTCAGGCGTCCTCCGGCACGGGTTCGCGCCCCTGCACCTCGACCGCCTCGCGCAACGCCTCGTGCAGGCTGACCCGAGGCACGAACGCACCTGCCTGCAACCGGGCCTCGTAGAGTTCGGGGAAGTTGCGCATCGTCGTCAGGATCGGGTTCGGCGCCGTCTGCCCCAGCCCGCAGCGGCTCATCCGCATGACGGTGTTGGCAAGGGCTTCGGTCGCGGCCAAATCGTCGAGGGTCGCCCGCCCGGCCAGGATCTTTGCCATGTCCTGCCTGAGCAGCGTGGTGCCGACCCGGCAGGGCGTGCACCAGCCGCAGGACTCCGAGACGAAGAACTCCGTGAACTGCGCGACGATCGCCAGGATGTCGCGATCCGGACCGAACACCATGGTCGATCCGCCGGTTGACAGGTCCTCGTAGGCGATGCGACGGCCGAAATCCTTCGGTGCCACCGACTGGCCGGAGGGACCGCCGACCTGCACGAGGGCGGCATCCGGAGCGCCGGCGAGGTCGAGCAGCTCGTTCACGGTGATCCCGAACGGCACCTCATAAACGCCGGGGCGCGCGCAGTCGCCGGACACGCTCATGAGCTTGGTGCCGGCGGACTCCCTCGTGCCGTAGCCGGCAAACCAGGCGGCGCCGCTTTCCATGATCCGCGCCGCGCACGCGAAGGTCTCGACATTGTCGACCGCGGTCGGCTGTTGCAGATAGCCGCGCTCGGTCGGGAATGGCGGACGGTCACGCGGCGCCCCGCGCTTGCCTTCGAGCGACTCGATCAGGGCAGACTCCTCGCCACAGATGTAGGCGCCCGCGCCAAGCTGGATCCGGATGTCGAAATCGAAGCCCTCGCGGCCACAGATCCTGGCGCCGAGCAGCCCGAGGCTGCGGCGCTTGGCCAGGACAGACTGGAGGTCGTCCCACATGTAGCTGTATTCACCGCGCAGATAGACGAGGCCGTGCCGGGCGCCGATCGCGTAGGCCGCGACCGTCATGCCGTCGAACACGAGGTCCGGATATTCCGACAGCAGCACGCGATCCTTGAAGGTCCCCGGCTCGCCTTCATCGGCATTGCAGACCACATGATGCTGCTCGCCGATCGCCTTGCGGCAGAGGCGCCACTTCATGCCGGTCGGAAAACCCGCACCGCCACGGCCGCGCAGCCGGGACGCGCCGATCTCCTCGATCACCTGCTCCGGCGAGCGCGCCAGGGCGGCGCGGGTCCCGGCGCCGATCTCCCGCGAGGCCGAAAGCAGCGGGCCAGGCTGCACCAGGCTGCTCCTGACCTGTGCCTGCGGCCATGCCGGCTGCCCAGCCACGGGACCGCCCGCCCGCAGCGAAGCGACGATCGCGGGCACGTCGGCGGGTGTCAGCGCCGTGAGGACCTGGCCGTTGACGAGTGCCGAGGGCTCCTGGTCGGACATGCCGAGGTCGCTGGTCCACTCCAGGGTGAAGGCGCCGTCCGGCGATGTGCAGCCGACGGAAAGGCCGAGCGAAGCCTCGAAAGCACGCGCCACCTCGGCCGCTCCCTGCATCAGCGAGATGGCCGTCCTGGAGAGGCGGATCCGGAAGCGGCCGCGGGGCTGGCGATCGAAGAAGGCGTAGAAGGACACCATGTCCTCCACCTCGACGGCATGGATGGCGAGGCCGTGCGCGATCGCCTGCACCGCAACGTCATCGACCTGGCCGAAACGGTGCTGGATCGCGAGCACGATATCGAGCAAGCGGCTACGCTCGGCTCCCAACCCGGCGACGAGATCGTCGACAAAGGCAGTGACCGATGAGCCCGGCGTGGGAGCGTGACCGGATGACGGCAGGAATAGGCTCCTTTGCCTTGTGTTTTCGGGACGAAGAGTGATTGGTCCTACAGGGCAGGATGCCGTGGATGTCAGGTTCGGAAACTACTCAGTCCGTATGGCTTGCAGGTCATGCATCGGTCTTGGACATCGAGCATATCGAGGAACGGCTTCTCCAGCAGGCATCTTGAATGAGACGTGTCGGCATCGGCTACCGGCGGACTCAATGCGATAAAAGCGTACAGTATTTCCCTCGTTGCAAGAGAGTGCGGGTTACACCGCCGAATGCCCACTCCCGAGTGCGGCTGTGTCCATAGGCGCCAGCAACGATAAGGTTGGCTCCCAGATCGTGAGCAAGAAATTCGAGTTGCTCTGCGTCGTCGTGCGAAGCCGTGGCGCCCAGCGTCGTGGCTGTAACGCCGTGCCCGGCCAACCAGCGCGAGACGTCAGCGAGGTGTTGCCGCGCTGCCGATAAGTCTCGCTCGGCTGCGACCTCGACGATCGTAACGCCGACGGCTCGTTGCAGCAGTGGCAGGGCGTCAAGCGCAGCCCGGCGGCACTCTGGAGTGTCCTGCCAAGCCACCATGATCCGGTCGAGGGAAAAAGTCGCAGGTGCCTGTGGAACGATGATCACGGGCCTCCCGCACTGCATCACGAGGTCTCCGGCAATCGCCCGCGTGGTATCGGAGCCGCCGACAGGTGGCGTTCCCGTCAGGATCAGGTCGGCATGGCGAACCTGCTCCACAATATAGATCGAGGGTGAAGCGAAGGACAGGGACGAGCGCCATTCCAGGTCAGGCGCAGGAAACACCGTCCGGAACTCGGTCTCCGCGCCGTCGACCGCCGCCTCCGCCGCCTTACGCTCCAACCCGTTGAAGTTCGGAGGGGTGTAGTCGCCACTCGTCCAATCGATGGGCGTTGGTTGCCATGCCCCAATCCCAATAACGCGGGCGTCGAGCGATTCGGCGAGACCGCGCGCAACCTGCAGGAGGGCCGTGTTGGAAGATCCTGGCCGCAGGTTCAGCATGAGGGTCGGACGGGCTGCCACTTTCATCGCTCAGGTGACCGTAAGGTTCGGAAGCTACCTAGTCTGGCCAAGTTCCCAGTTGAAACGCGGCTCTCATGCCAATGGTCATCTTTGTTGGTCGTTGGCATGGGTAGTTTCCAATCCTTTTACTGCCGGCTCCATCCGAACAATTCCCCGCTCGTGCCGGCGATTACTCCGACCAGGCCCAGTCCTTGATCTCAGGCAGATCGTCGAAATGCTCTCGGATGTAGTGTTCATGCTCCTCCAGGAGCCCGGTGCAGCAAGCGATCAGGGCACCGCCGTCCGCCAGTATACCTGGCACGTAGCGCATCACGTCGAGACAGAGGTGCAAGCGGCTCATCTTGTTCAGCACCACCATGTCGAACGGTGTGGTGGTGGTGCCTTCCTCAATGTAGCCACGCACATGGAACCGGTCATGCGCGGCCCGCCCATGCAGCAGGTCATGGACCACGCCAGGATAACCATGGAACGCAAACACAACGGGGACGGTGGCGGTGAAGATCGCGATGAAATCGACATCGCTCATGCCATGTGGATGGCGATCGGCCGGGCAGAGACGCATGAGATCGACGACGTTGACCACCCGGACCTTCAAAGCAGGTGTATGCCGCCGCAGCAGCCATGCGGCGGCGATAATCTCCTGGGTGGGAATGTCACCGGCACAGGCCAACACGATGTCAGGATCACCCGGTTGGTTGCTGTACATGTCCCAGACGCCGGCGCCCTTCGTGCAATGGGCAATCGCCTCGTCCATGTTCAGCCACTGCAGTTGCGGTTGCTTATCGATGACGATCAGGTTCAGGTAGTTGACGCTTTTGAAGCAGTGATTGGCAACCGAGAGCAGACAGTTGCCGTCCGGCGGCAGATAAACGCGGGCCACGGTGGGCTTGCGATGAATGATCGTGTCGATGAAGCCCGGTCCCTGGTGACTGAAGCCGTTATGGTCATTACGCCAGCAGGTGGAAGTCAGCAGGTAGTTCAGAGACGGCACGTCAGCCCGCCAAGGCACCCGCTTGGCATGTTCGATCCATTTGGCGTGCTGCATGGCCATCGAGTCGATGATCATGGCGAAGGCCTCGTAGGTGGCGAACAACCCATGGCGGCCGGTCAGCGTGTAGCCCTCGAGCCAGCCGTGGCAGCAATGCTCGCTGAGCACCTCCATCACCCGGCCGTCGTGCGAAACGTGATCGTCGATCGGAATGATTTCGCTCATCAGGCATCGATCCGACACCTCGAAGACCGCGCCGAGCCGATTTGAGTTCGTCTCATCGGGACAGAACAAGCGGAAGTTCGTCGGGTTGCTTACGTAGATGTCACGCAAATATCCGCCGAGAACGGCGGTCGAGCCGACCCGGTCCTTCGCCCTCTCCTCGAACTTGACCTGATAGGTCGTGTAGTCAGGGAGCTTCAGCGGCACGGTCAGCTTGCCGCCGTTCGCGTTCGGGTTCGAACCCATTCGGCGGTCGCCTGCTGGGGCAAGTTCAGAGTATTCCGCTCGGAACACGCCGTTCTCGTCAAACAGTTCTTCCGGCCGATAGCTGCGCATCCAATCCTCCAGGATGCGCAGATGCTCGGGCTTGGTCAGGACGTCGGACACGGGAACCTGATGGGCGCGGAACGTGCCCTCGACCGGCAAGCCGTCGACGACTTTGGGTCCGGTCCAGCCCTTGGGTGTCCGCAGCACGATCAGCGGCCATCGTGGACGGGCTGCCATCTTGCCCGCACGTGCCGTCGTCTGGATGGCGCGGATTTGCAGGACGGCCGCCTCGAGCACCCTGGCGAAGGCAAGGTGCACCTCGGCCGGGTCGTCACCCTCGACGAAGTGCGGCTCGTAGCCCTGGCCCTCGAAGAATTTCGCCAAATCCTCGTCGCTGTGGCGTCCCCAGACGGTCGGGCCGGAGATCTTGTAGCCATTCAGATGCAGGATTGGCAGGACTGCACCGTCGCGTACCGGATTGATGAAATCGATGCTCTTCCAGCTACCG
>CAXSEE010000079.1:0-4589 GCA_964235615.1 uncultured Acetobacteraceae bacterium
CTTCTCCCCCACCGTACTCGCCACCCCTACCGGTCCCCCAAGCGCAAAGCTGGTGCCCAGCGAGGCGACGAAGCGGATCGTCGGGTTGCCCTGGTCTCCGGTGATGGCGCGGTAGATCGAGCCGACGACCGGGATGTATTGCAGCGGGTTGATGTCGGACAGCAGCTCATGGAAAAAGCCGCCGCCGCCGGAGGACGACGTCGATGCCGGGGGTTTTGCCGCCGGCGGCAGGGCGGCTCCAACAGGCAGCACATCCGTCATGAACGGCAGGATAGCGCGCGATGATGACCAGCAGGTTAACGCGCCGGCTCAGAACGCGCGCGAAGCTCAGGGTTCGCCCACCGACGCCTTGTCCGCCGTGGCCGTGTCGTTTTCCTTGTCCGGCAGCTTGACCCGGACCCTGCGTATATGGCGGGCGTCGGCGTCCAGGACGCGGAACCTGATGCCGCTGTCATGGGTCAGGATCTCGCCCTTCGTCGGCACGTAGCCGGCGAGCATGAACACCAGGCCGCCGACGGTGTCGATGTCGCTCTGCCGCTCGTCGTCGGTCAGCACCGGGCCGAAACGCGCCTCGAACTCCTCGATCTCCAGGCGGGCATCGACATCGAAGGTGCCGTCGGGACGCTCGGCCAGCATGATGGTGGCCGGGTCGTCATGCTCGTCGGAGATGTCGCCGACGATGGTCTCGACCAGATCCTCGATCGTCACCAGCCCGTCGATGCCGCCATACTCGTCGATCACCAGGGCCAGGTGGATACGGCGCTGGCGCATCTGCAGCAGCAGGTCGAGCACCGGCATCTGCGGCGCGATCATCAGCGGCTGGCGCAGGATCGACTGCATGCGGAAATTCTCCGGCTCGCCGGAAAAGGCCATCATGTCCTTGATGTGGACCATGCCGAGCACGTCGTCGAGCTGCTCGCCATAGACCGGCAGGCGCGAATGATTCTCCCGCCGCAGCAAGGCCAGCGCGTCCTCGAAGCCGATTGCGACCTGCATCGCCACGATGTCGGCGCGCGGCACCATCACGTCATCGACGGTGGTGCCGCGCAGGCGCAGCACGTTGGCGATGAGCGCACGTTCCTGCCGGTCGAGCTCGGGCATCTCGCCGGGATTGTCGGGCGCCTCGGCGGCTTCCTGCACCAGGGCGGCGATCGAGGAGCGCAGCCGGCCCTGCTCCAAACGCTTGCGCCCGAAGAACGAGATCAGGCCGCGTCGAGGCGTTCGCGAGCCGGTATCGCCCTGATTGGATTGCTCGGAATTCGGTTCAGGCTGGCCGCTCATGGTCCGGTAATGCCCGTAGCTCGTGATTTCCAGGGATTGGGTACGCGCAAACCGTGCAGGATGCGCGCCTCCCGCATTTCCATCCGCCGCGCGTCGCCCGCGGCGTGATGGTCGTGTCCGCGCAGATGCAGCGCGCCATGCACCACCAGATGCGTCAGGTGATGCGATGGGCTGCGTCCGGCTGCCCGCGCCTCGCGACGCACCGTCTCCAGCGCCAGCACGATGTCGCCGCCCTGGCCGGTGTCATGTCCCGGGAAAGCGCCGCGGTTCTCGAAGGTGAGCACGTTGGTCGGCTTGTTGCGTCCGCGATGCCGGGCGTTGAGCCGCCGTATGGCGAGGTCGCGGTCGAGCACGATCACGCTGGCGCCGCCACCGGCCGCCGCCGCGCGACGGACCAGCCTGGCGAGCCCCGGCACCAGGCGGTGCCAGCGGGCATCGAGCACGAGAACCTCGGCCTCCAGCGCCGGAAGGCCGCGCTGTCCCCGCTCGGTCTGGTTCGCGCCCGTGTGGGAGAGGCTACCTGGCGGTTCCATCATGCTCCCGGCGCGCCTTGCTCCGGGTGAGGTCCCGTTCAGCCGCCGCCCGTTGATCATACGCATCGACGATGCGCGCTACCAGCGGATGTCGCACCACGTCGCGGCTTTCGAAGCGGGTGATGCCGATCCCCGGCAGTCCCTCCAGCGTCTCGACGGCGTCGCGCAGCCCGCTGCCGATGCCGGACGGCAGGTCGATCTGGCTGAGGTCGCCGTTGATCGCCATGCGCGTGCCCGATCCCATCCGGGTCAGGAACATCTTCATCTGCGCCTTGGTGGTGTTCTGCGCCTCGTCGAGGATCACGAAGGCATGGGCCAGCGTGCGTCCGCGCATGAAGGCGAGTGGTGCGACCTCGATCTCGCCGGCGGCCATGCGCCGTGTCACCTGCTCTGCCGGCATCATGTCGTGCAGCGCGTCGTACAGGGGCCGCAGGTAGGGATCGATCTTCTCCTTGAGGTCGCCGGGCAGGAAGCCGAGCCGCTCTCCGGCCTCCACCGCGGGGCGCGACAGCACGATGCGGTCGACCTGGCCGGCCAGCAGCATCGCCACCGCCTGGGCCACGGCGAGGTAGGTCTTGCCGGTGCCGGCGGGGCCGATGCCGAACACCATCTCGTGGCTGGCCAGCATCTCCATGTAGCCAGCCTGTCCCGGCGAGCGCGGGCCGATCGCGCCACGCTTGGTGCGTATCGCCGGCAGGTCGGACAGCGGCAGGCGCGGGTCGTTGTCGGCGAGCGGGAACACTTGTCCTACTGGGTTGCGCATGACGACTCCGGTGCTGGACTGGCTGGGGATGCGCGGCAGGTCGAGCACGTCGCCGTGACGGTCGGACATGCGTATCGCCGCGTCCACCTCCGCGCTGTCGATGGCAATCCCCTCCTCGACCCGCCGGTATAGCGCCGTCAGCGCCGAGCGGGCGAGAGCCACGCGGCCGGGATCGCCGGCGATGGCGATGCGGTTGCCGCGACATGACAATCGAACGCCGAGCCCCTGCTCGAGCCGGACCAGATGCCGGTCATGGTCGCCCAGCAGGACGGCCAATCGCGCATTGTCGCTGAACTGCAGCGTCGCGTTACGCGGGTTGGGGGGGACGGAGGCCGCCGGGGACCGGGGCAGTCCGTGAGTGGGGATCGTCGCAGCCGACATGTCGCTCAAGCGCAGGCTCTCTCCGGTAAAAGGGTTCCAGTCAGTGAATTGGTGAGCATGGCCTCGATCGTCACCATCGCCTCGGTGCCGATCAGGGTTTCCGGGCCGATCGCATGAACGGCCTGAAGGAATGGGGAACGCCCGCCGACCTGTCCGGGCTTGCGTCCGCGACCGGTGAACAGCACCGGGAAACGCATCCCGACGCTGGCGGCGTTGAAGCTGTCCTGCTGCTCGCGTATCAGCGCCTGCAGCCGGGCCAGCCGCTCGTCCTTGACCGCTTCGGGCACTTGCTGCGCGCTTCCAGCAGCCGGCGTGCCGGGGCGCTGCGAGTATTTGAACGAGAAGGCCTGGGCGAACCGGACCTCCCGCACAAGGGCCATGGTCGCCTCGAAATCGGCTTCGGTCTCGCCGGGATGGCCGATGATGAAGTCCGACGACAGCGCGAGATCCGGCCGCGCCGCACGCAGCCGGGCGATCAGCGCGTGGTAGTCGGCCGCGTCATGGCCGCGGTTCATCGCCCTCAGGATGCGGTCCGAGCCGGACTGCACCGGCAGATGCAGGAACGGCATCAGCGCCGGCAGCGACGCGTGGGCGGCGATCAGCTCGTCGTCCATGTCGCGCGGATGCGAGGTGGTGTAGCGCAGCCGTAGCAGGCCGGGCAGGGCGGCGAGCGCTTCCAGCAGCCTGGCCAGTCCCCAGGGGCGGCCGTCGGGACCCTCGCCGTGATAGGCATTCACATTCTGGCCGAGCAGGGTGATCTCGCGCACCCCCTGGTCCACCATGCGACGGGCCTCGGCCAGCACCGAGAGCGCGGGGCGGCTCGCTTCGGCGCCGCGCGTGTAGGGCACCACGCAGAAGGAGCAGAATTTGTCGCAGCCCTCCTGGACGGTCAGGAAGGCGGTGACGCCTCCCGGCAGTTGCGGGCCTTGCGCGTCGGGCAGGAAGTCGAATTTCTGCTCGGTCGGAAAATCGGTCTCGATCACGGCACCGCCGGCTCGTGACGCGCGGGCGACCATCTCGGGCAGGCGATGGTAGGTCTGCGGTCCGAGCACGATGTCAACGTAGGGCGCGCGGGCCAGGATCTCGGCCCCCTCCGCCTGGGCGACGCACCCTGCCACGGCGAGAATAGTCGCGCGGCCCGCCTCGGCGCGTGCCTGCTTGATGACGCGCAACCGGCCCAGCTCGGAGAAGACCTTCTCGGCGGCGCGGTCGCGGATATGGCAGGTGTTGAGGATGATCATGTCCGCCGACGCGGCATCCTCGGCCGGGGCATAGCCGAGCGGGCGCAACACGTCGGTCATGCGCGCGCTGTCATAGACATTCATCTGGCAGCCCCAGGTGATGACATGCAGGCGCTTCATGGAGCTTGTAGACATAAGGAAGGCAGATCCGGCAGCGAACGGGACCGTCCCGTTCTGGAGCGCCGGAGCAATCGCGGTTGACCGCGCGTCGGTCAAGGGCGTTTGCGCAGAGCGAAAGGCCTATCCCGGCCTTCGACAAGTGGCATACGGGAGATCATCCAGCGGCCATCATTCGGTATGCATGTTTCCTGTTCGCCGGTGCCTGTCAGGTCGTAACGCGATCAGGCAAAGGAAGGTGCACGCTTGTCAAGCGAAGTTTCCCGGTCACGC
>CAXSEE010000079.1:4689-18068 GCA_964235615.1 uncultured Acetobacteraceae bacterium
CGGGAGCCGCCGCGGGCGTCACGGTGACCGGCCGGTTCTGGCGCAGCAGGGCCGCCCCTTCCGCCACGGCCAGCCATGCGGCCTGCGCCAGTGCCTTGCGAGTCGGGAAATCGGCGGGATCGAGCGGTGGGTGCAGCACGATGCTGGCGCGCATCGCCCGCCATTGCGCGAGCTGCCAGAAATGCGACGCCAGATCCATGTCGCCATACCAGGCGAACACCGCCCGCCGCGCGTTGCCCACCGGCAGGCCGGCCAGCCGGTCGTAGACCACCGACACCGGCTGCACGAGCGGACGCAGCGACGGGTCGGTGGCGGTGACGGCGCCCCCTCCCGCCAGGCCGCTCGGCTTGGCGGCGGCGAAGAAGGAGGAGTGGAACGGCAGCACGCGGGTGCCGTCCGAGCTGGTGCCCTCGGGGAACAGGATCAGGTCGTCCCCAGCGGCCAGGCGCATGCGCATGTCGTCGCGTTCCCGGCCCGTGGTGCCGCGCTGCCGGCTGACGAAGATGGTCCGGCCCAGGCGCGCCACCTGACCCACGATCGGCCAGCGCCCGACATCGTCCTTAGAGACGAAGCAGGCCAGCAGGTGGCCGCCCAGCACGGGCACGTCGAGCCAGGAGGAATGGTTCGACGCATACACCACCGGACGCGCGCCGCCGGTCGCCGGCTCGCCGATGACCCGCACCTTCATGCCCATCAGCTTGCAGGTCGTGGACCAGTAGGTCCGTGCGAAGCGCTGCTTGCCGCGTCCCGGCAGCACCAGCATCACCGACTGGATGAGACCGGCAATCGCGGTCCAGCCGAGAATGACCAGGCCGCGACGGATCACCCGCAGCCGGCACCAGGCACGACGCGCCGGAGGCAGCCGGCTGACCGGCTGATCGGCCAGCGGCGGCGTGCCGACCCGCCCGGTCCGGGTTTCGGAAGGGTCCGCAACCGGCTGGAATGCGGATTGTCTGTGGTCGGCGGCGTACCGGCCAAGGCAACGAGGAGCTGCTTGCATCGAGCCGACATAGCCTGAAGCTTTTGGTGCCACAATATTGCCAAACTTGCTGCCAAGACTTTCCGCGCGGTTTGGGCCATCAGGAACCTTCCGCGGCGCAGCTTTCTCGCCGACATCCCCGTTCTTCATCGAGTTGGATCTGCATGCGTCTGGGAAGAACGGCCCATCCTGCCCGCACGCTGGCTCTCGTATGCGCGTTCGTCGTGCTCGGCCTGGAGCCGAGGGCCGGCCATGCCGCCGACCCGCAGCCCTACCGGACCACGCTGACGAAAAGCGGCGATGCGGCGCTGGATGCCGCCCTGAGCGGATCCTCCGGCCTGGTCGGGTTGCAGAAGACCACCGCGGTCGGACCGTTCGCGCTCGCCGGGCGTATCCGCGCCGATTACTCGCGGCTGCAGACCGCGCTGGAGAGCTTCGGCTATTACGGCGGCGCCGTGATCATCAACGTCTCAGGCCATTCCGGTAACGACCCGACCCTGCCGGATGTCCTGGCCGCGATCCCCAAGGGCAAGCCGGTGCTGATCACGCTGTCGGTCAATCGGGGCCCGCTCTTCACGCTCGGCCGCGTACGCCTCGACGATCCCGACCATGAGACGCTTTCGCCCGCGACGGTCCAGGCGTTCGGGCTGCATTCCGGCCAGCCGGCGGTCGCGTCCGACGTGCTCGCCGCAGGAGGCCGGGTGCTGACCGCCCTGCGCGAGGATGGCCATGCGCTGGCCGACGTGCAGGCGCCGTTGGCCTATCTGCATCCCGACGCCCACACGCTCGACATCGTCCTCAAGATCCACGAGGGACCGCGCGTCGATGTCGGCGCGATCCACATGGCCGGCCTGAAGCAGGTTAACGAAAGCTTCCTGCGCCGCCGCCTGCTGATCCATAGCGGCGAGCTGTATCAGCCCAGCCGGATCGAGACGGCGCGCCAGGATCTCGCCTCCATCGGCGTGTTCTCCGATGTGCAGGTGCGGGATGCGGGCGCGCTCGACCCGGACGGCCAGATGCCGCTGACCTTCAGCTTCGTCGAGGCCCCGCGGCATACCGTATCCGCGCAGGCCGGCTACTCGACCGACCTCGGCGGCAGCGCCGGCCTGACCTGGACCCACCATAACCTGTTCGGCAATGCCGAGCAGCTCGAGCTCGCCGCCCTGCTCACCGGCATCGGCGGCAGCGCGGAACAGGGGCTTGGCTACGACGTCTACGCCAACTTCGACAAGCCGGACTTCCTGCGCCAGGACCAGAACCTGATCCTGCGCGTCGAGGGGCTGAAGCAGGATCTGCAGGCGTACAACCAGACCGCGCTGCTGGCCCGCGCGGTCATCGACCGCAAGCTGTCGAAGCGCTGGAGCGTGCAGGTCGGTCTCGGCGCCGAGCAGGAGGAGATCGAGCAGGAGGGCGTCACGCGCGACTACACCATCGTCTCGGTCCCGCTCAGCGCCGCCTACGACAGCACCGACCTCGCCAGCCCGCTCGACGCGCCCACCCACGGCATACGCGCGAGCCTGAGTGCCACGCCGACCTACTCGCTGACACGCGGCGGCAACTTCTTCACCATCCTGCAGGCGGGCGGCTCGACCTATCTCGACCTGGCGCGGCTCGGCATCAGCGCTCCCGGACGCAGCGTGATCGCGGTGCGCGGCGTGGTCGGCAGCGTCCAGGGCGCCACCACCTTCGAGCTGCCGCCGGACCAGCGTCTGTACGCCGGCGGCAGCGGCACCATACGCGGCTACATGTATCAGGGCGTCGGCCCGCTGTTCCGCGACAACAACCCGGTCGGCGGCACCTCGCTCGACGCCGGCAGCGTCGAGTTCCGCCAGCGCCTGTTCAAGAGTTTTGGTGCCGCGGCCTTCATCGATGCGGGCCAGGCCGCCGCCGGTTCGCGGCCGTTCCAGGGGCCGTTGCGCGTAGGCGTCGGTGTCGGCGCGCGCTATTACACGCCGATCGGCCCGATCCGCCTCGATGTGGCGCTGCCGCTGCAAAAACTTCCCGGCGGTGACAGCTTCGAGCTCTATGTCGGGCTGGGAGAGAGTTTCTGATGGCCCCGACCAATCGCCTGACAAGACCGCGCCGGATCCTGGCCTGGGTGCTGGGGCTGCTGCTCGGGGTGCCGATTGTCCTGGTGGCGTTGGTGCTGCTGGTGGTGCTGGTCGGCGCAAACACCGGTGCCGGGCGGCGCCTGATCGAGCAGCAGGCGGCCTCGCTGACCGGCGGCCTGGTCAAGATCGACGGGCTCGGCGGACGCTTTCCCGACGCGCTGACGATACGCCGCCTGACGCTGGATGATTATCTCGGCCCCTACGCGACGCTGGACGGCGTCAGGCTCGACTGGCAGCCGCTGCGGCTGCTCCGCCTGACCGCGCGGGTCAACCTGGCGTCGGTGGATGCGATCACGGTGCTGCGCCGCCCGGCGTCGGACCCGAACGCCAAGCCCAGCCCGCCCAGGAAACCCGGCCAGACCAGCAGCGTCCCCAACCTGCGCATCGACATCCACCGC
The DNA here is from genome assembly GCA_964235615.1 of uncultured Acetobacteraceae bacterium. GTDB lineage: Bacteria > Pseudomonadota > Alphaproteobacteria > Acetobacterales > Acetobacteraceae > Lichenicoccus. The sequence continues at coordinate 8,178 of CAXSEE010000079.1, forward strand.
CTGATGGTCGGCAGCCTGTCGCTCGAACCGGCGGTGGCCGGCGTTCCCGCCCGCGTGCGGCTGGACGGGCATGTCCGCATCGACGGCATCAAGCCGCTGCTGGACGGCGTCTCGATCGCCAACCTGCCGGATACGGATATCGGCATCGGCCTGGCACGCCTGGACCAGATGGGTTTCTTGTCGCTGGTGGCGGCGGTAACCCCCGGTCGGATCGCCCTGCATCTGCACGGTGCCGATCCGGAGGGCGGCCTGGTTACCGCGGTCGGCCACCTGCCGGCGCTCGACCCGCTGACGCTGGCGCTGGATTTCGACGGTCCGCGCAATGCCGAGCCGCTCAAACTAGCGCTCGTGGCTGGTCCGGTGACGCTCGACGCCCAGGGGAGTGCCAACCTGCTGACGCAGCATTTCGACATACAGGCTCGTGGCCATGCGCCGGCGATGGAACCGCGGCCGGGGATCGCCTGGAACGAATTGTCGCTCGCAGCGCATCTGGTCGGCACGCCCTCGGCGCCCGCCGGAGAAGGCAATCTGCTGCTCGACAGCCTGTCCGCGGCAGGCGCCGGGGTAGGCCGGCTGACGGCCCATTTCAGCGGGGCCGAGAGCGGCGGTTCGGCCATCGGTCCGGCGACCTTGCATGCGGTCGCCGAGGGGCTGCGCATCCCCGGACCCCAGCCCGCATTGTTCGCCGCCACGCCGCTGACCCTGGATGCGACGCTGCATAACGAGCAGCCCGGCCATCCGGTCGATCTGACCTTGTTCCACACGCTGGCGCAGGTGACCGGCCGTATCTTCACCACGCCGGGCCTGCACGGCACCGTCGGGATCACGCTGCCGGAGCTGGGTCCGCTGGCCGCCGCCGGTGGCACCGCGCTGGACGGCCATGCCGCGATCTCGACCAACTTCTCCTATGCGAGCGGGATCGCGGTGCTCGGGCTGGGCGGCACGTTCGCGGTCACCGGGGGACAGGCCCAGGCTGCCCACTTGATCGGCGACCAGGGCGTGCTCGGGCTGACCGCCTCCCTCGCCGGCCGCGACCTGCGGCTCTATTCGCTGAACCTGCATGGCCGCGCGCTGGATCTCGACGCCAGCGGCTCGGATCTGTCCAACGTGATCGCCGCGAAGTTCGGGCTGCATCTGCCGGACCTGCAGGCGGTGTCGCCTAGCCTGCGCGGGACGCTCTCGATCGACGGCACCGCGCAGGGACCACAGGATGACCTCTCGGCGCAGATCGGCGCGAATGGCGATATCGGCACCAGCTCGATCCCGGCCGGTCCGTTGCACCTGGCTATCGATGCCGCCCATCTGCCGCATAACCCGCAGGGCCATCTCAACCTGGACGGCACGCTGGACCGTGCCCCTCTGACATTGGTGGCACGGGTCCAGCATATGGCGGATGGCGCGACCCACGTGACGCTGGACCGGCTGGGCTGGAAGAGCGCCTCGGGCCATGCCGACATGACCTTGCCGGCCGGTGCCAAATTGCCGATCGGCAGCTTCGACCTGCGCATGACACGGCTGGCCGATCTCACCCGCGTGATCGGGCAGGCGATCAGCGGCAACCTCGCCGCCGCCATCCGCACCACGCAGGGCGAGCATGACGCGCACCCGACCCTGCGGGTGAATGTCGGCGGTGCGGTCGCGAATGCCGCCTTGCGTGTCGGCAAGCTGGCGCTGAACGGCACCGTGCTCGATCCGGCCGGCAGCCCGGACGTCGATCTCGCGTTGCGTGCCGACGGCATCCTCGCCAAGGGCATCACCGGTGGCCTGCGCGCCACCGCCAGGGGACCGCAGCAGGCGCTTGCCGTGGTCGCGAAGGGCGCGTTCGATCACGTCGCCGGTGCTCCGGCCACGGTCGATACCGCGCTGGTGCTGGACCTGCCGGACAAGCATGTCTCGCTAAACCGCCTCTCGGCGACGGCGAAGGGCGAGGCGCTGCATCTGCTGCAGCCGGCCCGGATCGGCTTCGGCACGCCGATGCAGGTCGACCATCTGCGGGCCTCTTTAGCGCCGGCCGCCGGCGGGACCGCGGCGCTGATCGACATCGCCGGCACGATCAGCCCGAAGCTCAACCTGAACGCCTCGCTGACCAACATCACCCCGGCGCTGGCCAAGCCGTTCGACCCGGCCCTGGACGCGTCGGGGGTGATCGCCGCCCAGGCGCATCTGACCGGCACCACCGCCAGGCCCAGTGGGACCGTCCGGCTCACCGCCCAGTCGATGCGTCTGCGCAGCGGTCCCGGCGCCTCGCTGCCGCCGGCCAACCTCGATGCCAAGGCCGACCTCGCCAACGGCGAAGCGCGCGTGGATGCCCATCTGGAAGCTGGCCCGCAGATCGGCTTGACCCTGGCCGGCACCGCACCGGTCGGCGGCGATGGTCCGCTCGACCTGCGCGCCAGGGGCGGGATCGACCTCGCCGTCGCTAACGCCGTGCTCGGTGCGCAGGGCCGCCAGGCGGGGGGACAGCTCAGCCTCGACATGGGTGTGTCCGGCACCGCGAAGGCGCCGCGCCTGGCTGGCACGGTGCGGCTGGCGAACGGCCAGATCCAGGATTTCGGGCAAGGCATACGACTGACCGACATCAGCGCGCTGATCCAGGCCCAGGGCCAGAGCGTCAACATCGCGCAGTTCACCGCCCATGCCGGCGACGGTGTCATCAATGCCAGCGGCACGGTCGGGGCGCTGGCGCCGGGCCTGCCGGTGGATCTGCATATCACGGCCAAGAACGCCCGTCCGCTGGCCAGCGACCTGCTGACCGCGGTGCTGGACGCCGACATCACCGCGCGAGGACAGGCCTCGTCACGGCTCGACGTGGCAGGGTCGGTGACCATCGACAGCGCCGCGATCAATATCCCGAGCGGCCTGCCGCCCTCCGTCACCCAGCTCGACGTGATCCGCCCCGGACAGAAGCCGCCACCGCCCGCATCGGCCGCCGGAAGCTCGACCGTCGGCCTGGACATGACCCTGCTGGCGCCCGGGCAGATTTTCGTCCGCGGCCATGGGCTCGACGCCGAGCTTGGCGGCAAGCTGCATGCCGGCGGCACCACCACGGCGCCGGTCATCTCCGGCGGCTTCGACATGCGCAACGGCACCTTCAGCCTGGCGGGGGTCAGCCTGACCTTCACCAAGGGGCGGGTCGGCTTCAATGGCGCCGGGGTCACCAACAAGATCGACCCCTCGCTCGACTTCACCGCCGAGAGCTTCGTCGGCGCGGATGTGGCGCGGCTGAATGTCGGCGGCTATGCCGATGCGCCGAAGATCACCCTGTCTTCCACTCCGACGCTGCCGCAGGACCAGGTGCTGGCGCTGATCCTGTTCCAGCAGACCACGACCCAGCTCAGCGCGCTGCAGATCGCCAGCGTGGCGGCGGGCCTCGCGGAACTCAGCGGCGTCGGCGGCGGCGGTCCTGGCGTGCTGGGCACGGTCCGCGGCACGCTCGGCCTGGACCGGCTGTCGCTCGGCAGCGGCGGCGCCAACAGCAAGGGCACCAGCGTGGAAGCCGGGAAATACGTCATGCGCGGCGTCTATGTCGGCGCCAAGCAGTCCACCTCCGGCGCCGGCACCCAGGCGCAGGTGCAGATCGACCTGACCAAGCGGCTGAAGCTCGATACGGTGGTCGGAACCGGGGGCGCGGTGACGGGCACGACGACGCCGGAGAATGATCCCGGCAGCAGCGTCGGGCTGAAATACCAGTTCCAGTATTGACTATCGCGGTATCGAGGAAGTCATGATCGAACCATTGATCGAGGGCGGCGGCTGCATCTTCGGGCTGGCCGCTCTCTATTATTTCGAGATCTGGCGTCCGGCGCGCAGGGCGGCACGGGATCGGGCCGATACGCAGCCAGTACTGCCTGTCACTTCCACACCGTCCGAAAAAGATTGAGTTTCGCAATGACCAGCGGTCCCGGTCTTTGGCAATCGACGAACCGCGCGGGCTGGGACGAGAGCGTGCCGATACATCTGCGCTCGGATTTCTACGACGTCGGGAAGCTGCGTATGGGCGCGGCACAACTTTATCCGATCGAGCGGGCTGAGCTCGGTCCGGTGTCTGGTCTCGATATCCTGCATCTGCAATGTCATTTCGGATACGACAGCCTGATCCTGGCGCAGCAGGGCGCTCGTGTGACCGGCCTGGATTTTTCCGGCACCGCGATCGCCGCGGCTCGTGGTCTGGCCGATGAACTCGGTCTCGCCGAACGTGCCTGCTTCGTTGAGTCGGATCTTTACGAAGCGCCGCTCCTGCTGGACGCGAAAGCCGGCTTCGATCTTGTGTTTGTCACTTGGGGCGCGCTGATGTGGCTGCACGACATCAGGCGCTGGGCCAAGATCGTCGCGCATTTTCTCAAGCCGGGCGGCCGGATCTACCTCGCGGACGGGCATCCATTCGCTCTGACGTTGCATGAGGCGGCGATGACCGACGGGGAGGGGCTCCTGCGTCATCAGGCGCCGTATTTCGGCTCAGGTCCGATATGTTCCGATGATCCGCATGATTACGCCGACGAGAGCGCGGTGATGGTCAATTCGACCAGCTATGTCTTCCTGCACACGCTTGGCGATATCGTCACGTCGCTGATTGATGCCGGTTTCAGACTCGAGTATCTGCACGAGCATGACGCCGTGCCGTGGCGGATGATCGAGGGACTGCGTACCGATCCGGACCGGATGTATCGTTGGCCGGATAAACCATGGCTGCCGCTTGCCTTTTCGCTTTCGGCACGGCTGGGCTGATCAGGAATAGGCTCAGTTGTCGCTCTTGCGCTCCAGCTTCGACAGCCGATCCTCGATAGACAACATACGCCGGCCCGTTGCGATGGCGTCTTCCAGCAAGAATGCCTTGGAGTTGTGAGCATCAGTCTTCATCGCCGTGATCTCTTCGATCATGCGCTCGAAGCCGTCGTTCATCCGCGCCATCATCAGATCAAGCCGCGTATTCACTTCATCAAGCCGCGTATTCACTTCGGCAAACGTTGCTTTGGTTTCTTCGTCCATGATCTCGACCTCCTGTAGTATGCCGGTATCAAGCTTCCAGTTGCGCAATCAGCTCATCGCGCTCGTCTTGTCGCCGAGCATTTCCTTGAAAACCTCGATCCTCCCGAGCAGGCTTGACTAGGCCATACCAGTTTAACCGATCGATGACGTCTGTTCCACACGGGCTATTCCAGCAGGGGCGGCACTGCCGATGCGGCCAGCAGCAGGCCCATGACGACGTTGAATGTGCGGACCCGCGCGGGATGATCCAGCAGGCGGCCGACTCCGGAGCCGAGCAGAGCCCAGCCGCTCACGCAGGGCAGGCTGACCAGCACGAACAGGGCCGCCAGCAGCAGGACCTGCGGAACCAGCGGCCGGCCCGGCACCGTGTAGGTGGCGGCCGTCGCCAGGGCCATGATCCACGCCTTGGGATTGATCCACTGGTAGGCGCAGACGGTCCAGAAGCCGAGCGGCGGGCGGTGCTCTCGTTCGCCTATCGCCGGGATGTCGGCCCGGGCGATCTTCCAGGCCAGCACCAGCAGCCAGCCAGCCCCGAGCCAACGCAGCCCGGCCTGGAGCCTCGCATGGTCGGCGAGTGAACCGGCCAGACCGGCACCGATCAACGCCACCATGAAACCGAACCCAAGCGCCACGCCGAGGATGAGCGGGATCGCGGCACGCAACCCGTGCGAGGCGGAAGTCGCCAGCACCAGGATGTTGTTCGGCCCCGGCGTCGCGGAGGCGACGATGGCGAAGGCTAGGAAGGGCAGCAATGCAGAGGTCATGACCATGCTCCGGAACAGCCGGACCGAACGGGCATGAAAAAAGCCCCGACCGGTGCGGCGGGGCTTGATTAGGTAGGCGCTGTGCGAAACGTTAGTGCACGTGCGTCTCCGGCCCGCCGAGGGGGGTGATAATAACCCAAACACTGGTGAGGCACTGGAATACTTGCACCTTCACAATGCAGCATGGGCCTGCCGCGATGTAAAGCCGCTTACGGCGGGTCGAGCGGCACCGCGGTGATGCTGTTGTAGGGGCTGCCGCCTGTGGTCATGCTCTTGGTCGACCATACCAGATACACCAGCACGCGCTTCTGGCTGTCGTACAGCCGTGTCACCCGAATGACTTTGAAGAAGAAACTGGTGCTCTCGTCGAACACCGTCTCGCTGGCGGGCAGGTCTCCGTGCGGCACCAGCTTGCCGGTGGCGCGGCAGGCGATGGAGAAGCGGCTCGGGTCGGTGGCCAGACCCAGCGAGCCTTTCACGCCGCCGGTCTCGGCATGCGACATGTAGCAGGAGACGCCGTCGACCTTGGGATCGTCGTAGCGGTCGACCACGATCTTGTCGTTGCGCCCGAGCAGGCGGAAGGTGGTGCTGACCTCGCCCACGCGCGTGCCGTCCGCCGCCATTGCGGCAGATGAGGCGAACGCCATCAGGGCGAGCAGAAGCGTGGTACAGCGCATTGTTCGGGTTCCGTTTGTTCAGCTTGCGCGCGGCATGTAGGGCGAGAGCGCGTGCGCGAGATTGGGCAAGGTCAGCGTCTGCAGCCAGATCCGGCCAGGGCCGGTGAGGCGGGCGAGAAAGAACCCGTCGCCGCCGAACAGCTTGTTGCGCAGGCCGGGCAGCATGGTGATGGTGAAATCGACGCTGTCCTCGAACATGCCGACATGGCCTGGATGAACGTCGATCGCCTCGCCGGGCGCGAGCTGCTGGCTCACCACCTCGCCGCCAAGCTCGCACCAGAACCGGCCGTGCCCCGCGACCCGCTGCAGCCTGAAGCCGTCGCCGCCGAAGATGCCGGCGCCGAGCGAGCGCTGCAGCGCCACCGAGAGCTCGATGCCGTCGCTGCCGCAGATGAAGCCGTGCCGGTGCAGCAGATAGGCCCGTCCGGGCTGGACGGCATGCTCCTCGATCACGCCCGGCATCTTGGCGGCGATGGCGATGAAGCCCGGAGCGCCCTCGGCCACGTATTCGGTCATGAACAACCCGCCGCCGCCCATGGAGCGCTTGACGGCGCCGAGAAAGCCCTGGCCGCTAGCGCCGCCCATGGTGGTGCGCAGGCTGACGTTGGGGCTTTTCCAGGACAGCTCGCCGGTCTCCGAGATGAGCCTCTCACCGGGGTCGAGCGACACGTTCAGCACGGGTAGGACCGAGCCGGTGATCCGGGACTGCATGATGCGAGCCTCCCTGGGACGAGGCTCGATATGGCGCTGAAATGCGACGCGCGACAAGGGCGCCATGCCGGCGACGCGCAGTCCGGCCGACTCCGGATGGTTCACGCTGTTGCCGGGCGCGGCAAGCCCAGATGCGAGATCCTGATGCAGTTGATAATCAGTATTAACTTTAGCAATATTATCTTCTGGATTGTGTCTGGACTTTCTTTACTGTCCGACTAACTAGAACCCATGCGAAACTTCACCGACCTCACCGAGCGCGAAATCCTGGCCCTGGCCATCTCCAACGAGGAGGAGGATGGGCGCACCTACTCCGACTTCGCCGAGAACCTGCGCGAGAACTACCCCGATAGCTCGGAAATGTTCGTCGAGATGGCTTCCGAGGAGAGCACCCACCGGCGGTCCCTGATCGACCTCTTTGTGGAGCGTTTCGGCGACCATATCCCGCTGGTCCGGCGCGGCGACATCAAGGGCGCACCGGTGCCGCTGCCGGTATGGCGCGTGGTGCCCAGGGGCATCGACGCCGTCCGCCGCCAGGCACGCCAGATGGAGGCCGATGCCAGCCGTTTCTACCTGCAGGCGGCGGCGCGCGCGAGCGACCCCGCCATCCGCCGCCTGCTCGGCGACCTGGCCGAGGCGGAGGCCAAGCATCTGCAGACCGCCGGCCGGATCGAGGACGAGCGACTGACCGGCAATGTCCGCGAACGCGAGGACGAGGACGCCCGCAAGCGGTTCGTGCTGCAGATCATACAGCCCGGTCTGGTCGGGTTGATGGACGGCTCGGTTTCGACCCTGGCGCCGGTGTTCGCCGCCGCGTTCGCCACGCACAACTCGCACAACGCCTTCCTGGTCGGCCTCGCGGCAAGCGTCGGCGCGGGCATAAGCATGGGATTTGCCGAAGCGCTCGCCGACGACGGCAAATTGTCGGGACGCGGCACGCCGCTGCTGCGCGGCCTGGTCTGCGGCCTGATGACCGTCGCCGGCGGCATCGGTCACAGCCTGCCGTATCTGATACCGAATTTCTGGACCGCCACCGTCATCGCCGCCGTCGTGGTGGCGATCGAACTCACGATCATCGCCTGGATCCAGTTCCGCTACATGGACACGCCGATGCTCTCGGCGGCGGCGAAAGTGGGACTGGGTGGCGCGCTGGTGCTGGCGGCGGGCGTGCTGATCGGCAACGGCTAGCCGCCGACAAGACGATCCAGAGCAAATTCCTCGGTTGATTTTTGAAGTAAAGTCCTTTGTAACAGCGTCTGTATCCAATTTGACACACTCAGTTATACGTGTGCGTAACGGTGTTATTAGGAGATTACCAAGAAGCAATACTTGCCTACGCTGGGTCCAACAGGTTCGACCGACCATTGGAGGCCCACGCTTATGCGCATGTCGAGATTTGCCCGTCACCGATCGGTATTGATGGGCGCGACAGCGCTTGCGGCCGTGCTGTCGAGCACCGCCGCCTGGTCGCAGGACACGTCTCCCACACAAGTCCCGTCTGCCGGTTCCACGAGTCCGGGAGGGCTCAATCCGAACGCCGGCAATGCGGCTCCCTTGACCTCTGCTTCGAGCGGCACCAGCGAGAGCATCACCGTCCGGGCGCAGCGCCGGCTCCTGCGCGACAAGAACTCGCCGAGTGCGGTGACCGAGCTTGGTCAGGCACAGATCCAGCAGATCGGCGTGCAAGGCAGCCCCTCGACCCTGCTGCGCCAGGCGCCGTCGGTCTATGTCTACCAGCAGGGCATCGGCAACAACGAGCCCGTGCTCTCGATCCGCGGCGCGCGCGGCCTTGAGACCGCACAGACGCTCGATGACCTCCCGATGCAGGACCTGCTGAACGGCGGCAGCGGCTCCTATCTGAACAACATCCTCGGCGGCCGCTTCAACCTCGACCAGATCAGCGGCGTCTCGATCTACCCGGGCGTGGCCTACCCGGACAAGAACACCTTCGGGACCATCGGCGGCACGATCGCCTACAACACGCTGCGCCCGGACAACAAGTTCGGCGTCGACCTGACCGGCTCGATCGGCTCGTTCGGTACCTATAACGAGGGCTTCACCCTGAACTCGGGTGCCCTCGACGGCTGGCTCGGCACCGGAGCCGATGCGCCGAAGTTCCTGTTGAAATATTCGAACGAACAGACGAACGGGTTCATCGACTATACGCCCGCCCGCTACAACAGCATGCTGTTCACCCTCGACAAGCCCTACGACCAGGGCCTCTCGACCTTCCAGACGACGGTGATCTACAACACCGCGAACGGTCTCACGCTTCCCGAACCGATCCCGCTGCCGTATCTCCAGCAGAACGGGATGTACAGCAATTACTCGCCGGATCAGGAATTCACGCGCAACCAGAATGATTATCTGACGATCCTTCTGAAGGACAATACATACATCAACGACTATCTGAGCGTCGGGCTCTCGGCGTTCTACCTGAATTCCGACAGCCAGACGACGAACTACGGCAACCCGTCGATCTTCGCCCTGCCCGGTGTCCTCCCCGGCTCGGTCACGGTCGGTGGTGCGGCACCCTTCAACCAGACTGCGGCAGGGTTCGGCCTTGTCGGCGAAGGACTGTTCGGCCCGGGTGGCGGGTTCTATCAGCCGCCCCTCTACACCTACGACGGCAACAAGCAGTATCCGGCCGGCTCGTTCGCCTGTCCCGCAAGCCTCGTCGCCACGTGGCAAGCCGCGGCTGGGCAGAGCCCGTGCGGATACAATGCCAATCTCACGAAGCAGCACAACGATAC
>CAXSEE010000080.1:0-18010 GCA_964235615.1 uncultured Acetobacteraceae bacterium
CATGCTGCATCAGCCAGTCGGGCGCAGCCACAGCAAGGGCGTTCAAGACCGCGCGCAGCGTCTCGCCGACGCTCTCCAGCCGGTTCACCGCCTGCACCGCTGCCAGCACGTGGGTGCTATCCGTGCGCTGGCGTCCACGGGCCTTCAGCAATCCAAGTTCGCGGAACCGCGCCAGCATGGCATCGAGCAGGGTGTGCTCAACACCGCCCGCGGTCAGGCGGCCGCGAAACTCACATAGGATGGAAAAGTCGAATCCTGGATCAGCAAGCTCCAAGCCCAGCGCATATTTCCAGTCAATGCGCCTTCAAACGGCATAGGCCGCCTGCTGGTCCGACAAGCCCTCCGTGAACTGCAGCACGGTGACAAGCGCTAATCGCCAGGGAGGATGCGCTGGCTGGCCGCGAGCCGGGTAGGCCGGCGCGAACATCTGATCATCGTAGATCGCACTCAGCTCGTCGCGCATCCGCATAGCCGGGCAGCCCTTCGGAAAGGCAGCCTTCGCGACCTGCACGGTGGCCGCAGGAACAGGTGCGATCTCGGCAGGACGTAACGACACGGTGGCTCTCCTTGCTGACTCTACAGCAAGTAGGGCCAGCACGGAGCCGGTAAATTGCTAAACGGTGTCTGTTGCTCTCCAAAACACAACGCCGTCCGTGCTTTGCGGATGAACGCCGCTTCTGGTTCAGCGAGGCGAGCTCAGCGTCAGCGCTTACGGCGTAGCCGTCACACGCCGGCCCACAGGAACACGATGACGTACTCCGTGAGATCACCGACGTTGTGCGCGATGATCGGTGCTAGGATGCTTCGCGATCTCTGCAACCAGGTCGCATACGCGAGGCCAAGTCCGAACGCGTAGAATTGCTGTCCAAGAGCTTGGGGCCAAGGTCGATGCCAGAAGTTGTTGACATGTGCGAGCGCAAAAAGCGCGGCGACGATGATGGCAGCCAAGCTGATTTCGTATGCACCGACGCGGATCCGACCTGGAAGCGTCGCTGCCAGGAATGGGACTAGAAGCGCTCGGAAGGGAACCTCCTCAGTCGGACCGACATAGACACCTTCGAAGAAGAGCCACTTGACGACGTTCGTCGTGGTCAATGGAAACGCGATCGGAGGACGTGTGCCTGCGGCGAGCTGCGGCGCGTAGTCGACCAGCGTCATCAGAATTCCTACGAGAAGCCCGGTGATGATCGCAACGCCAACGAAGGACCGGCCGTGCGGTAGATGCAAACCATAGTCGCCAGGCACCCACTTCTTCACCAAAGCGATCGAGAGAAGTGCCAAGCCAAGCTGGAAACCGTGATGGACAAAAACCCAATCGGTGATGGGCAGCTTCCCGATGTCCATGATCGACAGGCTCAGCTGGGTGCATCCGACAGCGATCCAAGGCAGGCCGAGCCCGAGCGCCACCGCGATCCCGATCGGAATGGGCCACCAGTGCGCCAGGAAGCGTCGACTGGGAGAGTTCAGGGCATCGAGGCTCGGGGATAGATCGTACATCAAGAGCATGCGTTCCGAGAAAGGTCTTCGAATGGGGTGAGATCGCCCGCGATAGCAGGAAGCACGCTGGAAACAAGACGGCTGAAGTGGCCGCACTCGAATGAAGGAAGCATGAGATCTCTCTGAAGACATTCGTCCTTTATCAGCACGAAGCATGCCACATTTAACATGGCAATTAAGGCATTGATTTCGTGAGCATGAGTAGCCCGTATCAGCCTGTGTGATCCCGCCCTGTGGCGATTCACGCCAACTCTTGTCAAAGAAATCCAGATAATTGCGGTTGCAGCCCATGGCAGGCCATCAGCCAAGTCAGTCTTCCGGGACCGGACGACCGATCAGACCTCGGCCCTGATCCGTCTTATGGCTACATGAGCCAGGCCAATCGTGAATTCGCCAACGGTATCGACGGCTAGTGGAAAAATTTGACGGTTCTTTCCGTCAGATTTTCTCCACTAGACTGCGGTTTACCGAGCGGCGGCGGTCGCTCGCGTCTGTGCACCGCGATACCGGTCGAACATGCTCATCTGATGCACGCAGCTCAACGTGCAGGTCGGGCTGCAGGATTTCTCGGTGTGATACTCGCGCTTCAGGTCTTCACCGGTATATTCGAGCAACGGTATCCCGGGATATCCGCGCTGCTGCGAGCACCAGTGAACCTTGCCGTCCTCGGAGATGTAAAGGTAGCGGGCACCGGCACGACATTTCCAGTCGTTGGCCTGCCCATGCATCAAGTTCTTCTGGAACAGCCAGTAGTTCAGGCTATGGACCACCGATGGCGAGATCTTGGTGACCTGTCGGTAGGCCTGCAATTGTTCGGAGCTGAGCGGCTTGAGGGTTCCGGTGTGATCATGCAGCACGCCAACGGAATGCTGCAGCCCATAGCTCGCCGCAACCTTGGCCACCGTCACGATATCCTGGGTGCGCTCGTTGCTGACACCCATCACGGAGTTGACGTTCACCTTGAACTTGGCGTGCTTCGATAGCAGTTCGAGCCGGCCTTCAACCGATGCCAGGCTCTTCATCGACACGTCGTCGGCCTTGAGGTTGTCAATGCTGATCTGCATTCCTTGCAGGTCTGCCGCGTTGAGCCGCTCGATCCAGTCCCGCGTGAGACGGAAGCCGTTGGTGATCATCGTCGTGATCATGCCATGCCCACGGCTCGCGCGGATGATCTGGTCGAGCTCCGGATGAAGCAGCGGTTCCCCGCCGGTAAATGTGATGGAGGCCGTCTTCAGCTTGGCAAGATGATCGACCCGGGCAAGCAGATCCCGCAGTGGAACCGGCGGTGAGAAATCGTCATATTCGTTGCAGTAGCCGCAGGCCAGGTTGCAGCGGCGCGTGACGACGACCTGGGCCAGAAGCGGATTATAGCGCGACCCGACGACCCGGGACAGGAACTTCACGCCGGAAGCGAGGCTTCCTGAGCGCCGAGGGGAAGGCGCGTTTTCAGAGGACATGCCGTCCAGTAGCATCTGTGCTCCCTGGGGGGAAGTTCGGGGCGGTTTATCGGCCCGGCAGGACAGAGTCGTAGAACGTCTCCAGCGCCTCGCCTTGCCGGCTAATGTCGAACCGTTCGACGAAAGCTCGCGCGCGGACCCGCATACGCAGCCGTGTCGCCGGCTCGTGGAGCAGGTCCTGCATGCATCTGGCCAGGCCATCGGCATCCCGTTCGGACACCAGTAACCCGGTCTCGCCATCAAGCACTCCCTCCGGTATTCCGCCGACCCGGGAGGCGACGACCGGCACACCGGTGGCCGCGGCCTCCAGCAGGACCATGCCGAGACCCTCGACCCGTCCGGTAGAGGTGTGGACACTGGGCAGCACCAGCATCGCCGCCTTGCGCATCCACGCCACAACCTGCGCGTGCGGTCGAGCACCGAGAAACTGCACCCGGCCTTCCAGTCCGAGCGATTTCGCGAGCGCGCGCAACGGGCGGTTCAACGGACCGTCGCCGATGATGACCAACTGCGTGTCCGGGTGGTTCGGCGCCAAGGCGGCGAATGCCTGGATCAGATACCGGGTGCCCTTCATCTCCACCAGGCGGGCGACATGCAGGATGGTCTGGGTCTCCTCGGCGGGGTCGCGCAGCTCGATCGCCCGGCAATCCACGCCGGTATAGTGGATATGGGTCCGTTCCTCGGGGAAACCCATCGCCAGCACCCGGTCGCGGATGAACGACGAGACGCAGAGGAACAGGGCACCCTGTCGTGCCAGCCGATGCCGGAACAGCGGATAATTCATCCAGGCCGGCGATGAGAGCAGGGCGGCGGTCGAGAGGGTGGCGTCGAAACCATGGAAGGTGGTGACCAGGGGGATTTTCAGCCGCCTCGACAATGCGAGCGCATACACCCCGTCAATGCCGAAATGGGCGTGGATCAGCGACGGCCGGCGTCCGTCCAGCAGGCGCATATAGGGGCCGGGGCTTCGCGTGATCATCTGCCGGCCGATGCCCGGCCACGACCGCCAGCCTCCCATATCGTGCAGGGCGAGCGCTTCCGCTCCCTCGGGCGGATCGCCAAAACGCAGCCTTCCGAGATACAGAGGTCTGTATCGGCGTAACTGCTGCGCCTGCTGTGTGATGAAAGGTTCCGAGACCTTGAACAGGTTATGGCGGAATATCGCGATCTGCCGCTTATGAGCGGGCTGCTCAGGGCCAACCACCAACAGATAGCCCCGCGAACTACGACACCAGCCTCATACAAGACAGGCCTGTCGATAGGCAAGACAGGCCTGTCGATAAGCAAGACAGGCTATGCTGACGACGCCGCACTGCCGTCGGGCTGGAGCCTATGACCATACCGCCCATAGTGTATTTCTGCTGGATAGGCGAAAAAATACCCTGGGCCTATGTATTCGCCATCCTGTCGGCCGCCGAACGCAGCGAGCTATCTGAAGTCATACTCTATCATACTGATGGCCTGGTGGCTGGCGACGAGCTGGACGCTCTCGAACGGGCACCTCGTGTACGGCTGTCGCGGATCGAACCGGTCGATTACTTGGATCAGGTCGGTCGAAAGATCGGCCTGGGTAGCGAACTGGCCGAACTCTATCGCCGCCTCGCGAGCCCGGTCATGCGTTCGGACGTGCTGAGAGCCGCGATATTATACGACCAGGGTGGAATATACCTCGATCTCGACACCATAACGGTAGGCTCGCTCCTCCCCTTGATCACCTCTCAGTTCGTGGGCACGGAATTCATCATATGGCCGCACTTCGTGCGCGCTTCACGCACGCCAAGCCTGTGGGCCCGTCAACTCGCCCTCGACTTGGCCCGAAAGGCCTGCCGACGGCTACCCGAGGGCTGGAAGCTGTTCAGGAAGCTGGAGCGGTTCTGTTTTCCCAGCATCAACAACGCCGTAATGGGAGCAGAAGCAGGATCACGGCTGATCTCGGACTATCTGCACGCCATGGTCAAGCTGGCCCCGGCGCGCCAGACGAAGCGCTACGCGTTAGGACCGCATCTACTCCAGGAGGTGGTAAGCCGCTATAAACAGGGCGACCTGGTCGTCCAGGAACCTCGGGTCTTCTATCCACTGCCGCCGCAGATCTCCGAGCACTGGTTCCGGATCACGAGGCGGGTGGCACTGGGCGATGTCCTGTGGCCCGAGACGCGCGTGGTGCACTGGTATGCGTCGGTCCGCGCGCGCGACCTCATTGGGCAGATCACGCCGGGCTACGTGAGGAGGAACCAGGACCGTCAGTTATACAGCGCCCTGGTGTGTTCATGCATCGGCCGGCTACCGGAAGCGGCATAGCTCGATACCCGCTGTCGGGTTGCCTCGGTCAGCGCTTCATATTAGATGAGCATGACGTATTTGGCCATGTCGTTTTCTTTCAACCGATTATCACTCCACGAGGCACAGCATGATGGATAGAGGCAACATTCGTATTGCCATTGCGGGGGTGGGAAACTGCGCGAGCTCGCTTATCCAGGGCATCCACTACTACACGGCCGAGCGTTGCCGCGAGGGTGCGATCGGCCTGATGCATACCGCGATCGGTGGCTATCTTCCGTCCGACATCAAGGTTGTCGCGGCGTTCGACGTCGACGCCCGCAAGGTCGGGACCGATGTGCATCGCGCCATCTTCTCCAAGCCGAACTGCACGAAGATCTTCCAGGGGGATATTCCCGACAGCCAGGTGACCGTGCGCATGGGTCCGGTGCTGGATGGCATCTCGGAGCATATGGCCGATTACGCCGAGGATCGCACCTACGTCCGTTCGGAAGCCAAGGAGCTCACCAAGGCCGAGATCGTCGATGAGTTGAAGCGGAGTGGCGCCGAGATCCTCCTCAACTACATGCCGGTCGGATCCGAGGAGGCTGCCCGTTTCTACGCCGAGTGCGCTCTGGAAGCCGGCATCGCCTTCATCAACAACATGCCGGTGTTCATCGCCAGCGACCCGGCGTTCGCGGAGCGTTTCAAGGCGCGCAACCTGCCGATCATCGGCGACGACATCAAGTCCCAGCTCGGGGCAACCATCGTGCATCGGGTGCTGACGGACCTGTTCGGCAAGCGTGGCGTCAAGCTGCTTCGGACCTATCAGTTGAATACCGGCGGCAACACCGACTTCCTGAACATGAAGAACCAGGAGCGGCTGCAGTCGAAGAAGATCTCTAAGACCGAAGCGGTACAGGCCGTCTCGAAGAAGCGTATCGAGGACGAGAACATCCACGTCGGCCCGAGCGACTATGTGCCCTGGCAGAATGACAACAAGCTCTGCTTCCTGCGCATAGAAGGACATCTTTTCGGCGACGTTCCCATGGAACTGGAGCTGAGGCTGTCGGTGGAAGACAGTCCCAATTCGGCCGGCGTCGTCATAGACATGATCCGCTGCTGCAAGCTGGCGCTGGAGAATGGTGTCGGGGGCGTGCTCGAAGGTCCCAGCGCCTATTTCTGCAAGCATCCGCTCAAGCAGTTCACGGATGACGAAGCCTACACCATGACCGAGGCCTTCATACGGGTTCACACCACGCAGACGACGTCCCCATTGTTGAAAGTGCCCGCCATTCTATGAAGTGTCTCATCATAGCAGCTGGACAAGGCGTCAGGCTGAGAGAGACGTTCGAACTCAAACCCTTGACGCCCCTCAAGGGGAAAGCCCTCATCGAGCACGTCATCGAACGTGCCCGCTCTGCCGGAGTGGACGAGTTCCTTGTCGTCAGCGGCTACAGGGGAGACGACCTGCGGCGCGAGCTGGATGATCTAGCTGCACGCCGGGAAATCCGTATCAGCCACATCATCAACGATGAATGGACTCGTGCCAACGGGGTGTCCCTGCTCAAGGGCCGCGGACACCTCGACGAGGCTTTCCTGTTGAGCATGTGCGACCATATCGTCGATCCGGAAATCCTTCGTGGGCTGATGGCCGCACCTCTCGATCCGGGCAGCGTGATCCTGGGAGTGGATTTCAATATCGAGGATCCGATCAATGATCCGGAAGACGTCACTCGCGTCAGGTCCTCGAATGGCCGCATCGAGCAGATCGGCAAGCTGATCGCGGACTTCAACTGCTTCGACACCGGCATGTTCCTATGCACTCCGGCTATCTTCGATGCCCTGGAGGAGAGCCAGTCGCTCGGAGACGACAGCATCTCCGGAGCCATGAACAGGCTGGCACTGCGACACAAGGCGCTCACGTTCGACATCCAGGACAAGGTGTGGATCGACGTCGATGATCCGGTCGCGTTCGCAAAGGCCGAGGCGCTGCTCGAAGCGGGTCGATTGTAGCCCCCCACGTGGACAATACCGAGCCGGTAGCCAGAACCTCGGAAATCGAGGAGCTGACCAACCTCTACGTCATTCACCCGATTTCCAGCCGACTCGCACTGTTATTGGCCCGCTTGCATGTCTCGGCGAATGCCGTTTCCTTTGCAGGGATGGCCTGCGGCATCATCGCCGGGATCTCCTACTATCACTATCAGAGGCCGATATTCACCATCATCGGCTTTTTCCTGATGGTCATGTGGCATGTCATGGATGGAGCCGACGGGCAACTGGCTCGCCTGACGCACTCCCAGTCCGAACTCGGGAAAATCCTTGACGGTATCTGCGACTACGTCACATTTACCGCCGTCTACGCGGGCCTGGCCCTGACACTCAGTCGGCAACTTGGCGACTGGGTATGGGCTGTCGTCATCGTTGCTGGCGCATGTCATGCGGTACAGGCTGCTGCCTACGAGGTGCAGCGGCAGGATTATAATTTCTGGGGTCGGGGGCAGAAATCTGCGGAGCTGCTGGACCCGAGCCTCTCGGCGGGTCACGCCGCTGCATCTCCAGTGCAACGGGTAGCGGACCGGCTTCACCGGATATACGCAAGGGTCCAGCTTCTTGCAGCCGGTATCGATCCAGCGTCGCGCCAGGCTCTGGCGGCCGCATTGAGACTCCAGCCCGAACATGATGCAGCCATTCGCCGCCGATACCGGGAGGTGTTCGCGCCAACAGTGCGACGATGGTCCGTGATGTCGGCGAACTACCGCACGCTCGGCATCTTCATCTTCAGCCTGCTGCAGCTACCCTTGTTCTACTTCTACTTCGAGATATTCGGGTTCAGTGCCATTCTGGTCGGTCTGCTCTACTGGCAGCGCGCACGATACAGGCAGTTCTTCATGGAACTGGATATGCCGACGTGAAGGATCGTGTGCGCCTTCGTCCCCGGACATGCTGAAGGCGGTAGAACGCCAGGGCTATCACCAACAGCGAAGGTGTCAGTGCGGCGAGCGCGGGATTGAGCTCAAGCAGCAGGCCCAGGCGTTCCAGGATCTGCTGACCAAGCGAAAAGACGATCCCGAAGCCGATGCCGAACGCAAGGCTTCGCCCGGTGCTCGTCAGGCGATTTGACCCGAACACGAAAGGTGCGGCGATCATGATCATGGCGATCATGGATAGCGGGATGCTGATCTTCGCCCAGAGTTCATGGCTGTAGCGTGTCGTCCTCTGATGTTGGCGATCGAGGTCGCGGACGTGCCTGTACAAGGCAATCGGCGGGATGCTTTCCAGGGGCAATGTCATGAACTGCATCTGCTGGAACGGGATGAAGGAATGCCAGGAAAGCGAGGCAAGGCGATCGGTCACCATCTGCGACGAGGCGACACGTTTCCTCGATACCCCGGTAAGCAGCCAGATGCCGTCCCTACGGATATCCGCGTGATCGGCGTGAATGATGCTCTTCAGGCTTCCATCGGGCGCAAAGGCGTAGATATCGATCCCGATGGCGAGGTTCTTCGGTCCGAAATGCTGCACATTCAGATATTGACGATCGCTATGCGCCCAGAAGCTGTCTTGGTCGTCCGAAGATGTCGATGACACCAATGCGGACGAGCGTTGCGACTGGGCCAGTTGCTGGGCGGGCGGTATGACGAACTCCTCAACCAGGAGCAGGAACGCTACGATCGGCAAGGTCAGGATGAGCACGGATCCGATGATGCGACGCTGGGAAACGCCGAGACTCAGCATCGCCGTCAATTCGGAATGTCTCGCGAGATCCCCCAGCGCCACCAGCGAGCCCAGCAGCATCGACATCGGCGCCACCTGCAGCAGCCGGGACGGAACCGTCAGCAGAACATAGACGAAAGCATCCGTGACATCGAAATGCCCTTGCCCGACAGAGGCGAGTTGTTCGACGAATTCAAGCAGGCTGAACAAGCCGGTCAGGGCGATCGCCACCAGAGCGAAGGCCTTGGAGGCGGAAACCATCACGTAACGGCTGGTCAGCGTCATCACGGACGGAAGCGAAGTCATGTGCGTCCGCGCTTGAGTGCATAGTTGAGGTTGCGTTCGTAGGTCGTGAACAGCAACAGCAGCATGAGCAATGCTGGAGCCCACCAGATGCCCGGGAAGCTGGCGATCATGCCGTGCTGAACCCAGGTACGCGTCGAGGTGCACAACAGGTAATAACCGAAATATACCAGAAACGCCGTGCCGAATTTTGCCTGCCTGCTCTGTCTCGGCCTCCCGCGGCTCAGCGGTATGGCCAGCATTCCGAGCAGGAACGTCGACAGAGGGGTCGAGAGCCGCCACTGGAACTCGGCAACGTCCTCGCTGGAACTGGAGGCTGCGAGCCGCCTGCTGCTGGCGGCCACCGCAGCATAGCCGAGCGGTTCGCTGTCACGGGTGTTGGGATCTATGATGGTTTCCTTGGCTTGCAGGATCTCATCGTCTTCTCCGCTTCCGGGATGGATCTTGTAGATGTAGGCATCGTTCAGTTGAACATCGGAACCGCTGTTCGGCCCTGTCCGCGATATCGTGTTGGCCAGCCGCCCCGAGACGATCTCGGTGTAACCGGTGTGACGGAGCTTCACGAACACGTCCCGTGCCGGAGAGCCAGGCCCGTCGCGATGGCCGAGGAAAATCACCCGTGTTCCGCTCTGGCCGACGTAGAAGGAGCCGGCCTCCATGGCATCGACGTCAAGCATCGTGGCCGCGCGGTTCGAGAGTTCGTGCAATCTCTGATACGCCCACGGCCTCACGAACAGGGACAGCCCACCCACGATGAGAGCCAGGCAAGCCGACAGGGTGAGCACCGCCCGCATCATCGTCGCCGGCGTCAGGCGCAGGGCGAACATGGCCGCGAATTCAGATGAGCCATACAGCCTGGCGAACGTCAGAAGCACCGAGATGTAGAGCGAAGCCGGTATCAACACCTCCAGCGAGATCAGCACCTTCAGGAAGGTCATCTCCGCGATCGCGCCGGTCGGCAGCAATCCGTTGACCGCCTCCGACAGGAAGCTCGCGGCACTGTAGCTGGCGAACAATGCCACGAGGACGCCGAGGATCGCTGTCAGCGGCTTCGCGAGTTCGCGGGTCAGATAACGGTTGATGATCAAGCTTGACGGCCGCCTGTCCGTGGTCAAAGGAGCGCTCTCACGGAAGACAGGATGCACCCGGGAGAGCAATATAGGAAGTGCCTTCAATGAGCTTCATGACCCGTACGTGGTTCGCCATCGCAATCTGCATCCTGGTGACCATCCCCTTCCTCACCGTCACGATCCCCCCTCTTACGGATGTCCCGGGACATATGGGAACTGCCGCGGTGGCGGCCTATGCAGGCGATCCGGCGCTGGCACCGCTCCTGGGATTTCACTGGCGCATCCTGCCCAACCTGGGGACCGATATCATCGTCGCCCTGCTGCAGAGGATGATCGGCATCACACGGGCCTTCTGGATCGTGTCGGCAATCATTCCTCCGTTGCTTGCTGCCGGCATCTTCATGATCGCTCGAAGGCTGAACCCACGCGGAGCCGCGACGATCCCCTGGGCGCTGATCTTCATATACAGCTATCCGTTCAATTACGGCTTCCTGAACTACATGCTTGGCGTGGCGTTCTCGCTTATCGGTTTTGCGTCCTGGATGTCGCTCGATAAGCATCCTCGCCTGCGGGAGACCGCCACGTGGATTTTCACGCCGCTTCTGTTCCTGTGCCACGCGGTTGCCGGCTGCCTGTTCGTGCTGTTCATCTGCGCGCGGGAGTTCAGCCTGCTGCGGCGAAGGAACCAGTTCCGGAGCCTACTGCGCAGGTTGCGGCCGTTGTCATCGTCATTCTTCATACTGCTCGCGTGGCGGCTGAGCGCCAGATCATTCGCTGGCGAGAACGAGACCAGCATAAAGGCGAAGCTCAATGCCCTGGTCATGATCCTTCGAGATCAGAACCTCCTGCTGGACGAGGGTTCCCTTCTCGCAGCATTGCTGGTGTTCATGCTCGGCTGTTGGAAGGGCGCCCGACCCGACCGGGCTGTTGTTCCGGCGGTTCTTTTCCTGATCCCGCTCTTTGTCATCACCCCGTCGTCACTGAACGGCTCCAGTTTCGCCGACGAACGCCTGCTGCCGCTGATCCCGATCCTCGCGTTCGCGACCCAGGATTGGAGTTCTGTCGATATTCGGCTGACCCGCCTCGTCACTCTCGCCGGATTGTCCCTGTTCGGCGCACGGCTCGTGGTGACGATTGCCGGCTTCGTCGCCTATGACAGCCAATTCGCGAGCGATCTCGCAGCACTCCAGCATGTCCGGGAACATAGCCGCATCCTCGTGTTCAACACCCGCTATTGCAGTGCGCGGCAGAATTGGCGGCCGAGCCGGCTTGGCCATCTGGGCGACCTCGCGGTCGTCTATCGTCGAAGCTGGACCAACTCGGGATGGGATACCGATGGAGCCCACCTGCTGCAAGTCCGCTACCGGCCTTCAGCGTCCTTCTACGACGATCCTTCACAGTATGTATGGCCTGTATCGTGCGGAGGCCGCGGAAAAGGGCATCCGACGCTCCAGGAGGTTCTGGCCGTAGCACCCCTCGGAGGAGTTGATTATCTCTGGTTGATCGACGCGGTCCTGCCGGCAGGTTATCGCGATCCTCGTCTTGCCTTACGTTGGCAGAACAACAGCAGCGCAATCTACGATGTTCAGGCGATCGATCGAAAATCTTCTGGATTAAGCAAGGATCAAGCTCGATGATCAAGCACCACGGCAGTCGATGCCTGCTCAGGTCACCGCCTGACGCCGCTGGAACCGCTCCGCGCGCCATTCCTCGCGTGTCAGCACCATCCGCAAGCTTTCCACCGCGTCCCACAGCTCGGCGTAGCGCAGGGTGAGCGGGGTGATGCCGAAGCGCAGGATATCGGGTGCCCGCACATCGCCGAGCACGCCGCGGGCGATCAGCGCCTGCATCACCGGATAGGCCTGCGGATGCGTGAAGCAGACCTGGCTGCCGCGCGCACCCGGATCGGCCGGTGACGCCAGACGCAGCCCGAAGCCTGGGCATTGCTGCGACACGAGATCGGCGAACAGGCTCGTCTGGCGCACCGACTTCTCCCGCACCAGCGCCATCGGCGCCTGCAACGCGATGTCGAGCCCGACCTCGAACGCCGCCAGGCTGAGGATCGGCGGCGTGCCCACCAGCAGCCGGCCGATCCCGGCCGCCGGCCGGTAGCCCGGCTCGAAGGCGAAAGGCGCCGCATGACCCAGCCATCCGGTCAGCGGCGACCGCAGTTCCGACTGATGCCTCGCTGCCACATAGGCAAAGCCGGGCGCCCCCGGACCGCCGTTGAGGAACTTGTAGCCGCATCCGACCGCGAAATCGGCCTGGGAAGCCTCCAGATCGACCGGCACCGCGCCGGCCGAATGCGCGAGATCCCACAGGATCAGGCTGCCGGCCCGGTGTGCCGCCCGCGTCAACGCGGCCATGTCATGCATGGCGCCGTCGCGGTAGCCGACGTGGGTCAGCATGACGACCGCGACATCGTCGTCGATCGCGGCGGCGATCCGGTCGCCATCGACGACGCGCAACCGATGGCCGCCCTGCAGCAGCGCCGCGAGCCCGTCGGCGATGTACAGGTCGGTCGGGAAATTGCCGGGCTCCGACAGGATCACCCGGCGATCCGGCCTGAGCGACAGTGCCGCCCCCAGCAGCTTGAACAGGTTGACCGAGGTGCTGTCGGCCACCATCACGCTGTCCGGCGGAGCGCCCAGCAGGCGGGCGATCTTGTCGCCGAGCCGCTTCGGCATGTCGATCCAGCCGGCCGTATTCCACGACCGGATCAGCCCCTGCCCCCACTCCTGGGCCACGACCTCGGCCACGCGGGCCGGCGTCGCGCGCGGCAGCGGCCCGAGCGAGTTGCCATCGAGATAGACCAGCCCGTCAGGCAACGCGAACAGCGCCCGGAACGGCGCGAGCGGATCGTCCCGATCGAGGGCTTCGAGAGCAGCGCGGTCGATCGTCATGTTCCCCTATTACCTGCTTCCGGCATGAGAGGACATAACCAGGAAACACAATGCCTTGCCTCGACGTTGAGACGGATCAACAACCGGAAGAGCGGACGATGCGGATCCTGATAGCCCTGCTGCTGCCTTGGCTCGCCTTTTTCACGATCGGCCGTCCAGTGGCGGGAGTGGTCTGCCTGCTGCTGCAGATCACCGTGATCGGTTGGATACCGGCTGCATTATGGGCAGTCTATGCGGTCGGCAGTGCCCGATGATCGCGACGAGGTTGTGAGGCGGTTCGCATGACGGCAGGACAGAGCGGCAGGGTCGCCTGGGTGACAGGAGCGGGAAGCGGCATCGGCGAGGCCGGTGCGCGGGCGCTGGCGGCGGACGGCATCCGCATCGTCCTGACCGGACGCCGCCCCCAGGAACTCGAGCGCGTCGCCTCCGAGATCGAGGCGGCGGGCGGCACCGCCCACGTCCAGCCCGGCGACGTCACCAGGGTCGAGGACGTCCGGAGGATCTCGCGCTGGATTACCGAGACCCTCGGGCGGATCGATATCCTGGTCAACAACGCCGGCTCGAACATCACCGCGCGCTCCTGGGCGACCTTGACGCCGGAGGGCGTGGACCAGCTGATCGGGACCAACCTCTCGTCCGCGTTCTACTGCGCGACGGCCGTGCTGCCGATCATGCGCGCGCAGCAGGACGGGGTCCTGATCCACACCGCGAGCTGGGCCGGGCGGCATCCCTCGACGATCTCGGGCCCCGCCTATTCGGCCGCGAAACACGGGATGATCGTCATGAGCCACCTGCTCAACGCCGAGGAGTGCGTGAACGGGATCCGCTCCTGCGCGATCTGCCCGGCGGAAGTGGCGACGCCGATCCTCGACCAGCGGCCGAAGAAGGCCTCGACGGAGGAACGCGCGCGCATGCTGCAGCCCTCGGATCTCGGCGATCTCATCCGCTACGTGGCCAACCTGCCGCCGCATATCTGTCTCAACGAGGTCGTCATCTCGCCGACCTGGAACCGGATGTTTCCCGCGGTCGCCAACGACGGCTAGGTTAGGCAAAATCGGGGAAGCCGAACATGGCTGACGGCGCATCTGCATTGCACCAAGCGGGCCATCAGGCGGGTCATCAGCCGGGGCAGCGACATCCGCGCTTCTTCTCGTGGGCGAGCCTGCTGCTGATCACGCCGCTCTGCGTGCTCGGCTCCATCGTCGGCATGCAGGTGCTGGTGCGGCTCGGCGTGACCACCAACACCTCGCTGATCGGCGCCCTCGCCGCCATGGGCCTGGGCCGGTTGCCGATCGCCGCCCTGTCGCGCTACCGCTCGGTCCACGTGCAGAACCTCGCCCAGAGCGCCATCTCCGCCTCCACCTTCGGCGCGGCCAACAGCCTGCTGCTGCCGATCGGCATCCCCTTCCTGCTCGGACGGCCGGACCTGGTGCCGGCGATGCTGATCGGCACCGTCGCGGCCATGCTGCTGGACGCGACCATGCTCTACCGTATGTTCGCCTCCGACGTGTTCCCCGCCCACGGCGCCTGGCCGCCGGGAGTGGCCGCGGCGGAGGCGATCCGCGCCGGCGACCAGGGCGGACGCAAGGCGGTCGTGCTCGGCGCCGGGCTCGGGATCGGCGTGTTCGGCTCCATCTTCGGCATTCCTATGGCAGGCTTCGGCGTCGCCTTCATCGGTAACGCCTGGGCGCTCGCGGTGTTCGGGATCGGCCTGCTGCTGCGCGGCTACGAGCATATCCTGCTCGACCACCCCCTGCTTGCCGGGCTGATCCCGCACGGCGACATCGACCACGCCCACGTTGCCCAGGGCATGATGCTCGGTGCCGGCCTGGTCGCCCTGATCCAGGTCGGAGCGACCATCCTGCGCCGCCCGTCAGGTCCGGTGCAGGACGAGGCGGGACCGAACCGGCGTCAGTTGGGCGGCACCCTCGGGCTCGGCTTCGGCCTGTATCTGCTGATCGCCGCCGCCATCGCGGCCCTCGGCGGCCTGGCGAGCGGGATGAGCACCGGAATGCTGGTCCTGTTCGTGGTCTACGCGGCGTTCGCGGCCCTGCTGCACGAGATGATCATCGGCCTCGCCGGGATGCATTCCGGCTGGTTCCCGGCCTTCGCGGTGGCCGTGGTCTCCCTCGCCGTCGGCATGCTGATCGGTTTTCCCCCGCCGGCGCTGGCCCTGCTGGTCGGCTTCACCGCCTCCACCGGCCCCGCCTTCGCCGACATGGGCTGCGACCTCAAGGCCGGCTTCATGCTGCGCGGCGACGGCGCCGAGCCGGACTTCGAGCGCGACGGCCGGCGCCAGCAGTATTTCGCCGCGATGTACGCCCTGGTCATCGCCGCCCTGACGGTGCTGGTGCTGTATCACGGCTACTTCGCCCGCAATCAGGTGGCCCCGGTGGACCGTGTGTTCGTCGCCACCATCCATGCCGGGAGCAGCCCCGCGGTGGCCCACGCCCTGCTGCTCTGGGCGATCCCGGGCGCGCTGCTGCAGGCCATCGGCGGCTCCCGGCGCCAGCTCGGGGTGATGTTCGCGACCGGGCTGCTGCTCACCTCGCCGCTGGCCGGCTGGGCGGTGCTCGCCGGGATCGTCTGCCGCCTCGGCTGGCAGCGCTATGCGGGTGAAGCCGGTCGCACCGACATGGAGGTGTTCGCCGCCGGCAGCATCGCCGGCGATGCGCTCTACAGCTTTGCAGCATCTCTCCTGAAGATTTAAGGCAAGGGCGTTGCCCTTGAACCCACTGGGGCCGGGAGGCCCCAGACCCCATCTATTGGAGAGGGTCAAGGAGTTACACGATGCAAAACCGGTCAGTGACGATAATCGGCTCCCTGCTGGGCCTGGGCCTCATGCTCGGACTTGGCGGCTGCGCCAATACGGACGGCCCCGTGTTCGGCGACTGGCAGGGGAGACAGCCAAGCGGCTTCAGTATCTATCCGTCCTTCGTGACCTTGGTGCTGCATGGCAATCCGGGGGACACGCAAGGCAAGTATGACATCGAGGCGCAGGTCGCGCAGCCGACCTTCGATACCGGCGATCACCAACTGACCTGGGGCGATCGCTGGACGCTGACACCCTCGCCCGTGACGAACGCGCCGCCGCTTCTGGTGCTGCATAATCTGCCGAACAGCCAGATCTCTCGTTACACACTGATGCGGAATGGTATCCTGATACCAGCCACGGAAGCGGGACTGCCGGATACGTCGCCGGGGAGCATGCGCTATGGCCTGACCCCGAAGCCGAAAAGCAGTTGGGGGTATGGGAGGGTCTAGCCGCACCGGTCTCCTCGTAATGCCGCCGCCTGCCGCCGCGCCGCTCGCTCGCCGTGCATCACGATCACGGCGGCACCCACCACCATGAGCGCCAACGTGTACCAGGTGATGGCGTAGACCAGATGATTGTTGGGAAACTCCACGACCGTCTGTCCACCGAGCGGAAAACCGCCCGGGTTCGGTGTCGCGTCCGCATCGATGAAATAAGGCGCGACACCGGAGAGCCCACGGGCTCGTGCGATCGCCGGCACGTCGCGTGAGTGCCATTGATCGTTTGCCGGATCGTTCGTCTGAAGGAAGCCGCCCTTGGGCTCGGAGAGCCGCAGCAGGCCGGTCACGAAGACGGGACCCGTGAGCTGACCTTGAGCCCTGCTCGCCGGCGCCGAATGCTCCGGTGGAACAAATCCGCGGTTGACGAGTATGACCAGGCCGTCGTCGGTCTTGAGCGGCGTCATGACCCAATAGCCCGACCCGGAGTCGGCAACGGCCTGGGTCAGCGTCTCCCTGTCGAGGAACACGCCGTGCGCCCGCACGTGCAGATAGACCTCGGCCGCAGTCGCGGCGGGCGACCAGGTCGCAGGGCCGGGCGGCGCCACCGGGTCCGCATGGATGCGTCTATCGACCGTCTTGATCAGGTCCAGCTTCCAGGCCAGCCGATGCACCTGCCAGTTGCCCAAGCCGGCAAAGGCCACGAACCAGAATAGTCCGAAAAGAGCCAGACCCGCCAACGCAAGCGGCGAACTCGGCTCGCGCGGATCATCGTCGCGGCGATGGACGTTCGCGCTGGGCAGGCTCGTCATTGCCGGCGGATGCTAATCGTCCCGGGAACGCCTGCCTACCCGGATTGACTCTATGCTGCATATACAGCATAGTCCTGACATGAGAATGAAAGCCAATCCGTCGCCGGCCGAAGACGTCATTGCGGAAATGGCCGGTTCCTGCGTGCTCATGCGGACCCGGCTGATTTCGAGGGTCGTTACCGCGATCCACGACGAGGAGCTTCGCCCCTTCGGAATCGGTTCGGCGCAATTCGCCCTGCTCGTGGTCATCTTCAGAGTTCAACCGGCTACCCGCTCGGAGATCGGGCGCTTCCACCATCAGGACAGATCCACCCTGACGCGGAACCTCAAGATCATCCTCTCGGAGGGTTGGGCGCGAGAGAATCCGGGCCAGGGGAACGGCAAGCGCAAGCCGATCGTGCTGACGCAGACGGGCAAGGACTTGCTCCTCGCTTGCTGGCCGGCGTGGCAAACCGCGCAAGTCAAGGCCAAGGCGATGCTGGGCAACGGCGGGTCGGTAGCAGTGATGGACATGGCCGACCGCATCATGAAGCCTGCCAAAACGGATTGAGACTCAAGACGCAACAAACCCGCACCAGGAAAGGCAACTTAGATGGAACGCACGCCGACTTTCAAGGAACATCGCGTCTCGCGCGGTAAAGGAAATCTTTATGTTCGTGACTAAGAAGGTGCGTCTCCCGCCTTCGTCCTCATGCACGGCTTCCCGGACAATCTGCACATCTGGGACGACCTCGTGCCTT
>CAXSEE010000081.1:0-1056 GCA_964235615.1 uncultured Acetobacteraceae bacterium
CGGAGACGCAGGCAGCATCATCCAGGATGAGCGCTGGGCGCGCGTAATCGGTCGCGACAGGAGCGCCAACGGCCTGTTCTGGTACTCGGTCGCGACGACGGGTGTCTATTGCCGCCCGTCCTGCCCATCGCGCACGGCCAACCCGAAGAACGTCGCGTTCCACGAGACGACCGCCGCGGCCAGGGCGGCCGGCTTCCGGCCCTGCCGCCGCTGCAACCCCGATGGCCTGTCGGTCGAGGCCGGGAATGCCGCGGTCATCGCCAAGGCCTGCCGGGCCATCGACGAGGCGGACGCGGCGCCATCGCTTGCGGCGCTCGCCGATGCGGCCGAACTCAGCGCGTTCTACTTCCACCGGCTGTTCAAGGCCGTGACCGGCGTTACACCGAAATCCTATGCCACGGCGCGCCGGGCCGCCCGCGTGCGCGAGGGGTTGGGACAGGCCGCGACCGTCACGGAGGCGATCTACGACGCCGGCTTCGGCTCGAACGGGCGCTTCTATGGGACCGCGAACGCCATGCTGGGCATGACGCCGCGCCAGTTCCGCGCCGGCGGTGCGGCGGAGACGCTGCGCTTCGCCGTGGGCCAATGCTCGCTGGGCGCGATCCTGGTCGCCTCCAGCGCCAAAGGCGTCGCGGCGATCCTGATCGGCGACGATCCGGACGGCCTCGCACGCGATCTGCAGGATCGCTTTCCCAAGGCGCTGCTGGTCGGCGGCGACGCCGAATATGAAAAGCTGGTGGCCGTGGTGGTGGGCTTCGTGGAAGCTCCGCATATCGGCCTCGACCTGCCGCTCGACATACGCGGGACCTTGTTCCAGCAGCGTGTGTGGCAGGCACTGCGCGATATCCCGCCGGGCGCCACGTCGACCTACACCGAGATTGCCGCCCGTATCGGCGCCACGCAGTCGGTGCGGGCCGTGGCGGGCGCCTGTGCCGCCAATGCGCTCGCCGTCGCCATCCCCTGTCATCGCGTGGTCCGCAACGACGGCGGCCTGTCCGGCTATCGCTGGGGCGTCGAGCGCAAGCGCAAGCTGATCGAACGAGAGGCGCTGGTGGC
>CAXSEE010000081.1:1156-17883 GCA_964235615.1 uncultured Acetobacteraceae bacterium
CGACTGGCCGCTGGTCGGCGCCGAGCTCGACGCGCAAGGCTGGGCGATTCTGCCCGGCCTGCTCACGGACCGGGAGTGCGACGGAATCGCTGGCCTCTACGATGGCGGTTCGGGCTTCCGCAGCCATGTCGTCATGGCGCGGCATGGCTTCGGGCAGGGCGAATATCGCTACTTCGCCTATCCGCTGCCGCCGCTGGTGCAGGATCTTCGCGGCAGGCTCTACCCGCATCTGGCAACGGTGGCCAACCGCTGGCACGAGCGCATGGGGATGGAGCCTCATTTCCCGGCCAGTCACGCGGGCTTTCTCAAGCGCTGCCATGATGCCGGCCAGCTGCGTCCGACGCCGCTACTGCTTCGAGACTGCAACAGCGGCGAGACGCCAATGCCGATGACATACAAGGCCGCATGCTTTCGCTTCCGCCGCGAAGCGCTCACGGTCCGGCAGATCTCCGCGATTTCCAGGCTCATCACGTCAAAGGATTATCCTGGATTTGGCGTTCGCGCGAACGCCACCGATCCGGACTTTCTCGATCATCGTGACCGTGGACGCCGACAGCGAAGTCAGGTCGTGAAAGGGGTCCATGAACTGACCGAGTAGCTTGCACTGCTGGGCGACACGGTGAACACGCGCCAGGCATAGGCATGTTCCGTGCGGTCGAGCTTTACGACAACAGCGGTCACGTCGAGGTATGCCGCATAGATCTCTCTCTGGCTGCCTTCGCCGCGGACAATGACCTGCAGGAAGTAACGCACCGGTGCCACCTGGGCCGGAGCCGACCAGACGATCTCGATGGCCCCATCCGCGTCGGACAGGATTGCAGTACCTGAGGGTGGTGCGACCGGGATCGCCGAATGCAGCGTGCGATCCTTCTGGTCCGTGGGTGACGCTTCGATCTCCGGCGCGCGCAGCTTCTGCGCCGCAGCCGGCAGGCCCGATGCAGCCAGACGGAACCAGGCGCGCGCGACAGCCTGGTTGCGCGGCACCCCGTCGCCATCGCTGTAGAGCAGAGCGAGGTTATACTGGGCGCGGTGGTTGCCGCGCGCGGCGGCGCGGCTGTACCAGGCAGCGGCCGTGGCCATGTCACGCACGGTGCCGCGGCCGCTGTCCCGCATCACCGCGACGTTGAATTCGGCCTGGGCATGGCCCGCCTCGGCAGCCCGCAGATACCATCGGTAGGCCGCGGCGGTATCCTCTGGCGTGCCTTCGCCGAGATCGTCGAGCAGCCCGAGCCGGAACGCCGCTTCCGCATTGCCGGCATTGGCGAGCGGCAGCCACAACTCGCGCGCCTGGGTGTAGTTGCCCGCTTCGTAGGCCGATTGTGCCTGCGAAGCCTGCTGAACCTCGGAGGCGGGCAGGGCGACGGCCGTGCTGGTCAGCAGACCGACCAGCAGAGCGGCCAGGACCACCTGAT
The DNA here is from genome assembly GCA_964235615.1 of uncultured Acetobacteraceae bacterium. GTDB lineage: Bacteria > Pseudomonadota > Alphaproteobacteria > Acetobacterales > Acetobacteraceae > Lichenicoccus. The sequence continues at coordinate 2,569 of CAXSEE010000081.1, forward strand.
CAGGCAGTCGCCAGCCTCGCGCCCCCCCTCGTGCCGAGCATGGCGCCCCGCTTAACGCCAAGTGATCTCGACGCGGCGATTGCGCGGCTCGACCGTGTGCCCAGCAGTCTCCACCGGCAATTCGGACACGCCCTTTGCCAGCACCTGGAAGCGCTCGACAGGGATGCCGCGTTCGACCAGGCCGCGCACCACGTTATCCGCACGCGCCTGCGACAGCCTCAGGTTCAACTCGGGAGAACCGGCCTGGTCCGCCGAGCCGGCAACGACCATGACGATCGGCTTGCCTTCGGAATATAGCCTGGACGCCTTGTCGAGCAGCGCGAGGTCCTGGGGACGGACCTTGCTGCTGTTGCTGTCGAAATAGAGGTCGAGCGCATCGGGAGCCTTGGCCGGCGCCTGTGCCGCAGGGGCCTGCTGCACCGCCGGCTTGTCCTGTGCGATGGCAGCCGCTGAAGCCAGTCCGCTGCCGAGCAGGAGGGTGGTGCAGAGCATAAGGTGGCGCATGGTCTGTTGCATCATGTCTGTTTTCCCGGTGCTGCTGGCGTCTCGGCGACGTCGTCGCGAGAGCCGATCGATATGGAGATCGCGCCAGGACGTGGCAGCGATGCGTCGGCGGAGGCTCCGCGGGACATTACCGGCTTGTGGATCTGCTGGATATGCGGAAGCAGCCGCTTTACCAGGTCGAGAGCAGCGTCCTGGTCCTGGACGAAATAATAGGCAACGGTCGACCGCTCGATCGGGGCGGCTGCCGGCTCGGGACCATCGGCCAGGATCCCGCTGGAGCGCAGCAGGGCCAGCAGCCGCACGGCCCTTGCCTCGGCCGCACCATCACCACGGCTGTAGCGCAGGGTGACGTGAAGGGGGCTGGCGATCAGGCCCGTGTCGGCACTCCCGGCGGACGGGATCGGTGCGGGCGTCGCCGCCGGCGCATTATCGGCAAGACGCTTGGCCTCCTCGGCATCGGCATGCGTGGAAGCCTCGGTCAGGCTGCGCAGGACCTGGTTGGACAACAGCGGCAGGATCGCGTCGATCTGGCGCCGTGTCTCGACCAGGTTGTCACCCGGTGGCGAGAAGAGTTGATGAGACGCGATCTCGTTCTTCTCCTTCTCGATGAGGAAGGCGAATTCGGCGTCGGGCGATGATGCCAAAGCCGGCGGAGCGGCGGCCGGCAGCTGCGCGACCGGAGCGGACGCTATCGACGACCGGACGACCTCCAGCCGCTTCAACCCGGCTCCCGCCGTTCCCGGGGTGAGAATGAACCAGCCCGCCGCGATGATGCCCGCCAGTCCGATGCCCACGACGCCGAGCCGGACCAGCGAGGGGCCATATCCGGTCAGGCTCCCCCGCAAACGGAAGACCTCCGCATTCCAGCCTCTGGCCACCGTGCCGACGGGAGAGGGGAGCGGCCTTTCCGTGGCGCGAGATGGCTCGGCGGCCTTGATGGGCAAGGCAGGCGGCGGCGTGACCAACGATCGGGTCAGGCGGATATCGGCGACGGCATCGTCCTCGAGATGTCCCAGGTCGGCGGCAAGTAGCACCGGCCACAGGTCGGATGTGCCGGCGAGCAGGAATTGCAGCACCGGCTGGCCGTCCTGACGCAGTTCCGCGAGTGCCGCCAATCGCCGTGCCGTGGCATCCGACAGGGCCTCGGCTTGCCTGATAACCACCACCAGAGGCCGGCCCGAGACTGCCTGCCCGCTCATGGCGCCGCTGATCGCGTCCGTCAGCACGGCGAGGCGAGGCAAGGGCGCTGTCATTGTCGTGGAAACGAAACCCGCCTCGCTCAGGCGTTCGGTCACGGCGGAGAGGCAGTCCGACATGAGGGCATCTTCACCGCTCGAACCGGGAGGAACACTGATGACGACGAAGCCAGTCCCGTGGGAGACAGCCGAAACAACCCTGGCCGGTATGTCCTGATCTAACACAGCCAACCCCGGCCATTGGCCAATCGTTGCCGCACCGCTCATGAACTCTTCCTGGTCCTGTACGCCGCTGAGGGTCATGTCAAGCCTAACGCGGAGATCAGCAGTTCGGACACGACGACGACAACCGAATTGTCACAAGAAACCACATGCTACCCACAACTTGAACAACCGGGAGACTTGAACGGGAGCGTCCAGGATTTGGGCGGGCAACCAGGTCGATGTCGACGCCGACCTCCACTGCCACCGGCTATCCGGTGGTCCAGGGCCGCCCGACCTTATGAACGGCGGCTTGTGCAACTGGTGGAGCCCGAGCCGCAGCATCGCCACCGGCGTATAGCGCGCCCTGCCGGACGCCGCGACTGATGTCGTGTTCAACTGGGCCAATCAGGCGGCGAGCCTGGCGGCGATCCTGGCCACGTGCGTGCCCAGGAAGCGGGCGCCGTCGAGCTCGTTGGCGCTGACCGCCCTGGAGCCGTCGCCGCCTGCCAGCGTGCTGGCGCCGTAAGGGGTGCCGCCCGTCACCTCGTCGAGCTTGAGCTGGCCCTGGAAGGAATAGGGCAGGCCGGAGATCACCATTCCCTGATGCAGCAGGTTGGTCAGGATGGAGATCAGCGTGGTCTCCTGGCCACCGTGCTGGCTGGCGGTCGAGGTGAAGGCGGCGCCGACGCGGCCGACCAGCGCGCCCTTGGCCCACAAGCCGCCGGTGCGGTCCCAGAAGTTGGCCATCTGCGACGACATCCGCCCGTAGCGCGTGCCGGTGCCGACGATGATGGCGTCATACTCGGTCAGCTCGTCTGGCTCGGCGATCGGCGCCTTCTGGTCGAGCTTGAAATGGCTGGAGCGGGCGACCTCTTCGGGGACCAGTTCCGGCACGCGCTTGACCCAGGCGGTGGCGCCTGCCTGCCGGGCCCCCTCGGCGACCGCTTCGGCCATCGTCTCGATATGGCCGTAGGACGAGTAGTAGAGCACCAGGACCTTGGTCATGTTCATGTTCCGTCACGCTGTGGAAGCGAGACGACCATGCGGCCTCTCTCGACATCGAGAAAGTGAAATTGCCGAAAGTCATCCTTTCCGATTATGGTGTTCCGATTAGGTGAGAAGCTGGTGACCTGGTGCCGCCCGCAGGGAGTGACGCGATCCAGGCCGTGGTGCGTATTGTTCAGTCGCCAAGGCAGCTCCGGCGCAGCCCTTCCCCGCACGCATATTCGAGGCAGCCGATAAATGCCGCCATCGGGATCATGCTGGTCTGATCTGGTCTTTCTTGAAGTTGGTGTTCATTGATCGCGGAGAGCGCGCCGAGCCGCGCACGGCGATTGCTGATGGTCCCGTCGAGCGGCGCGCGCAGCTCGGTATAGCCCGGATCGAGTTGGGGGTGTCGCGATCGGCCGCGGTCGAACCGGGTTCGGCCTGCGCCTGGGCGATTACCGCGAGTGGCAGGGTGCGATTTGCGGCGATATCGGCAAAAATCGCCTGCTGGCCGGCAGTCCATAGGCAGCGCAAGAGGCTTGCGCCAGGCAAGTCATGGCATCATCATCGGGCCATGCAGCGTAGCGACTTCACCAACCTGCAGTGTCCGGTTGCCCACAGCCTGGAGCGGGCCGGCGAGTGGTGGAGCATCCTCATCATGCGCGATGCGTTCTACGGCCGGACCTGGTTCGACGAGTTCCAGAAGAGCCCGTCGATCGCGCCCGGCCGGCCGATGAGCGATCCGGTGTTCAGGCCGGCGGCGGGCGAGGTCGTCGTGCAGCGCATGGCCAAGGCCGCGGCACCGCAGACTGCGAACACGCCCTGAGCATCGGTCCGTTATCCCGCATCACCGTCATTGGCGGCGGCCTGGCTGGGGCTGCGTTCGTGCTGCATCTGCTGCGCGACCATGATCCGGTGGCCAGCATCACCCTGATCGAACCGGCGGCGGTGCTGGGTGCCGGGCTTGCCTACTCGACCGTCGATCCCGTGCACCGGGTCAATGTCGCGGCCGGCCGGATGTCGCTGTTCGCCGAGCAGCCGGAGCATTTCGACGGCTGGCTGCGCGCGGGAGGCATGCCGCAGTCCGATCCCGAAGGGATGCTGCCCGACGGGCGGCTGTTTCCGCGTCGCGCGCTGTATGGCCGCTACGTCCACGACACCCTGCAGGCGGCAATCCGCAGCGCGCGTGCCGAGGTGCGCCATGTCCGGCAGCGTGCGGTCGCGGCGTCGCCGGAGGGTGCGGGTTTCCGGGTGGATTTGGATAATGGCGAGGAGATCCACGCCGACCTGCTGGTGCTCGCGGTGAGCCACACGTCGCCGGACCTGCCACGCTTCCTGCGCGGGACGCTCGATGATGCGGGGCTGGTCGCCGATCCATGGCGGCGCGATGCGCTGGATGCGGTTTCCCATGACGGTGCCATCCTCGTGGTCGGGACCGGGCTGACCGGCTGCGACGCCATCGCCAGCCTGCGTGCCCGCGGCTGCCGGGGCCGCATCACCGCCGTGTCGCGACGTGGCCTGCTGCCGCGTCCGCGCACGATGCTGCCGGTGTCCAGCTTCGGACGCTTCGATCAGGCGCCATCGGACACCGCGCTGGCGCTGCTGCGGCGGGTGCGGGCTGCCGTGGCCGAGGCCGCGCGGCTGGGGCGTCCCTGGGAGGACGTGATCGCGGCATTGCGCGAGCAGGCCAGGATCGTCTGGGGAAGCCTGCCGGTGCCGGAGCGCCGCCGGCTGCTGCGTCACCTGCGTCCGTTCTGGGACGTGCATCGATTCCAGTCGGCGCCGCAGATCGATCGTGTCGTGCATGAGGAACTGGCCGGTGGCAGCCTCGAATTGCTGGCCGCCACACCCCTGGCGGCGGAGCCTATCGATGGCGGCTTCCGCGTCACCCTGCATCCGCGCGGCACGGCGCCGGAGACGCGGATCACGCGCGAGGTGGCGGCGATCGTGAATTGCACCGGACCCGGCCACCGTTCAGTGGTCGAGAACCATCCGGTGCTGCGAAGCTTGCGTGAGGCCGGAGCGCTGGAGGCGGACCCGATGGCGTTGGGGATCGCGGTCGACACACGGAGCCGGGTGCTGCGGCCGGACGGGACCGCCTGGGAGACCTTGTTCGTCGTCGGTCCGCTGGCACGCGGCACGCATGGCGAGTTGATGGGCCTGCCGCAGGTAAGCACCCAGCCGCGCGAGGTGGCCGGGATGGCAGCCAGGGCAGAAGGCTTCACCGTTCGCCGATAGGCCTGCCATGATTGCAGGATCATTGGCTTCATTCTTCAGCGGTTCTACGCGAAGGAGTTTGCCGAGAACTGCATGCTGCAGCTTCTCGTTCGTGACGTGGACGCCTGCTGGCAAGGGATCGATCCCGATAGGCTGGTCGCGGAGCTCGGCGTGAAGTCGCCTGCGGCACCCGCCATACAGAGCTGGGCAATGAAGGCGGGCTTCATCTTCGATCCATCAGGCGTGCTCCGGCACGTGGCAGAAGTCCCCTTCCGGCTTCGCGGGCTTGCTGACCCCACCTCCTCCTGGAAGTGCAGGAAGCCGCCAGGCACGACGTCGATAGCTGGCAGGCATCTTGCTTAGGATCTTGCTTAGGCGAACCTTATTCCCCGAAGGAGCCCCGTGCGCCATGACCGCCGATGTACCGCCGCTGCCGGACGACCTGATCATAAACGCCGCCGACGAGGTGCGCATCCGCCAGGACCTGGTGCTGACCGCGCTGGGCCGGCGGCCGGCGGACGTGGCGCTGCGCGTGGGCCGGCTGCTCGACGTGCACACGCGCCGCTGGCTGCCCGACCAGGAGATCGTCATCAAGCGCCGCCGCATCGCCTGGGTCGGTCCGGCCGGCGCCTATACCGGCGAGGTCGCGCGCCGCGTGCATCGCCCGGACCTGTCGGCGGTGCCGGGTTTCGGCGAGGTGCACAAGCATATCGAGAGCTCGCATCTGACGCCGGAATTCGAGGCCGCCCTGGTGCTGCCGCGCGGCAACACCTGGACCTGCGAGGCCAGCCACGAGATGTCCAACGTCGACGGCCCCAACAATCTCGAGTTCTGGCTGCAGGCGCGGCGGCAGGGCTCCGCGCTGAAGATCTTCCCGCTGCCGGGATCGGCCGTGCCGCCAACCGGCTACGAGCAGGGCGGCGGCTATTTCGGCCGCGACGAGCAGGCCGGCTTCATGGGCGCCCAGCTGATGGTCGCCGGCCTCGACGAGGTGATGGACTGGCCCGCGGTGTGGAACCCGAAGACGCCGTCGTACGAGCGTCTCTGGGGCATGATCGAGGCGACCTTCGCCCAGCGCGGCGTGGTCGAGGGCCATGGCGCCGGCCTGCGTGACGCGGCCAGCATCAACGCCTTCGCCGCCGCGGGCCTCGCGTCCGACCACGAGCTCTATACGCCGGACGAGGTGATGGACAAGCTCGCCGCCGGCATCTTCGTCGAGGTGCGGCCGGTCACAGCACCTGGGGTGATCGAGGCGATGCTGGAGCGGGGCCTGCAGGACTTCTCGCAGGTGGCGTTTACCACCGACGACCGCAGCGCCACCGACACGCTGCGCCTCGGCGCCACCGACCATAACGTCCGCCTCGCGATCGCCGCCGGCATGGCACCCGAGATCGCGATCCAGTGCGTGACGATCAACCCGGCCCGGCACATGCGCCTGACGCCATGGGTCGGCAGCCTCGCGCCGGGGCGGTTCGCCGATGTCGTGCTGCTGTCGGACGTCGCCTCGCTCGACATCGCCGAGGTCTGGGCCGATGGCGCCCCGGTCTCGCAGGGCAAGACGTTCACGGGCTTCACGCCGCGCATCGAATGGCCGCAATGGGCCTCCCGGACGGTCCGGATCGGGCGCGAACTGACGGCCGCGGATTTTGCCATCGCGGCCGCACCCGGACGCCGGACCATGCAGGCTGCCGTGCTGCGTCCGTTCCACTGGGCCGACGACTTCCTGACCGAGGAGCTGCCGGTGACGGATGGGCTGGTGCAGCGCGATCCGGACCGCTGCATCACCAAGATGGCCATCGTCGACCGCTATTCCGGCAAGGGCGAGGTGTCGCGCATGTTCTGGCGCGGCTGCGGCCCGCGCACGCCGGACACCGCGCTGGCCTGCTCGGTGGCGCATGACCAGCACAATATCTGGGTGATCGGCTCTTCGGACGCGGCGATGGCGGCGGCGGTGAACCAGATCGCGTCGCAGCAGGGAGGCTGGGCGCTGGTGCTCGCGGGCGCGGTGGCTGCCACCGTGCGCTTCGAGATCGGCGGGCTGATGACCGCGCGTCCGGCGGAACAACTCGATGCCGAGATGCAGGGGCTCTACAAAGCGGCCGAGGCGGTGGACTGGATGTACGAGCCGAGCTTCATGCATCGCTGGTATCCGGGTTTCCCCGAGCGGCTGATCTTCGCCACGCTGACCTGCGCGCCCTGGCGCTGGGTGCTGGTGGCGCCACACGAACGGGCTCCCGAGGGCTTCGTCAATGTCGGGACCGGGGAGACGCACGCCATCGTCTGGTAGAGCGGGCTGAGACCCAACGCCGGGGCTGGCCCGACGACACACCTATCAAGGCCTATAAACGTTAAAACATTGATTTGTAGACTAATTCCGGAATTTGTCGTTAAACCTTTATAGACTATAAAGGTCGAGGCGCTGCACGGACCCTCTTCAGGGCAACGTGCCGGGGTCCATGTTGTCCCGGCGTTGCAGCGCGATCGAGTGTAGGCGACTTGCCCTGATGAAGCTTCCGCAGACCCCGCCAAATTACACTGCATTGCTAAATAACATCGCCGATCCGGCGCGCCTCCGTTTCATCATACAGCATTCGACCATTGTTGACGACAAGGGGAGGTATCTGCATTGGGACCAGTTGCGGTTCAAGCAGGCTCCACGAGGATTGACGATGGAAGAGTTCTGGACGGGAACGCGAATGGCGCGCAGGGCGGCGGCGCAGAGTCTCCCGCTCATGGACAGTGCCAACCGGCCCTTCAGCTACTGCGAGCCACCCAGCTTGAGGGCGTCGTTGAGATATCTCGACATGAACGCCGGGGGTTCTCTGGCATCGGATACCACGACCCTATCTACGGGAGATGGACGACTTTATCTCGCCCGGTCATTGGCCGAGGAACCATTCTCCAGCTCGTTGATCGAGGGTGCCGCCACCACCATGCAGATTGCGAAAAAACTTATCTTCGAAGGGCAGCCACCACGCACGAGAGACGAGCGCATGGTGTTGAACAATCACCGCGCCCTGGAATTTGTGAAAGTCCATCGTAATGACCCACTTACCCTTGATCTACTGCTCGAAATCCACCGGATCGTAACGGTCGGCACCCTTGATAACGACCAGGATGCGGGACGGATCAGGCAATCCAACGATGTGCAGGTTGTCGATGCCATCACCAGTGATGTTCTTCACCAACCTCCGGACTTCAAGGAGCTTCCGCATCGCCTGAAACAACTGATAAGTTTTGCCAATGAAGACTATGGCTCCGCCTTGTGGGTGCATCCCATAACCAGGGCCATACTTCTGCATTTCATGCTCGCCTACGAACATCCTTTCGTGGATGGTAATGGACGGGTTGCGCGCGCTCTATTCTACTGGTCCGTCCTGAAAGACGGCTACTGGCTGATGGAATACGTCTCGATATCCAGTATCATCGCCGAGGCCAAGATTAAATACGGCCGCGCATATCTTTATACTGAGACCGATCTCGGAGATACCACCTATTTTCTACTGTATAATACATTCGTATTGGAGAGAGCCGTAACCCGCCTGGGCGAGTATGTCAGCCGCCGACGCGACGAGCTTGGCAATTTCGAGCGCCGGTTGTCCGACAGCCACATGTTCAACCACAGGCAATCATGGCTGTTGAACGAATTTGCCAGGAACAGGTCATCACATACAAATATTCTGGAACATCAGGAAAGAAACAGTGTCGGTTATCTGACCGCCAGGAAAGATTTGGAGTCCCTGCTCGAACTATCGCTGCTTCGTAAGCAGAAGATCGGCCGCACCTCAAGCTACCTGCCCGTGCGTGACCTGGTCAGGCGCCTGACGATGGCATCGGATGGCACAGGCTGACCATTCACCTGGCGGGCTTTTGTGACATCTCGTCTCAAAACCAACTTTCACTCGGAAGACGCGGTTTTTCCTGCGCGGAGGTTCTGCTAGACCCTGCTCCGATGGTAACGGAATTCCTGTCCTGGTGGACGCGGCAGATGCTCGATCTGGTTCCTGAGCGCTTCGCGCGTCGGGACCCGGCGACATCCAACGCGATCCTGGTGGCACCCGACACCAGCGGCAGCGGGGAGGCCGGCACCGTCCTGCTGTCCCTGCGACGCAACGGCCAGGAGCAGCCGGCGGGCCGTCAGGCGCCGGGACAGGCAGTCCTGCCGCAGCTTCTGGGCGAACATCCCAACCTGCCGCTGCTGCTTCGCCTGCCTCCGGACAGCCTGCTGAGCCGGGACGTATCGCTGCCGCTGGCGGCCGAAGCCGGCTACGAGCGGGTGCTGCAATACGAGATGGACCGGCTGACGCCCTTCGCCGCCTCGGAGGTGTTCTGGTCGGCGCGGCTGCTGCGCCGGAACAAGGAGGCCGGCCGGATCGACCTGCGTTTGTCCCTGGTGCCGCGGGCCTGGCTGGCGGCCCTACTCGAAACCGTGAAGGCCGCCGGTGGCCGTCCTGCCGCTATTGAAATACAGGGCGCGATCGAGGTGCAGGGCGCCGGCCGGGAACCGCCGCAGCGCATCGCCATCGCCCACGCGCCGAGCCAGGGACGCATCGTCCAGCGCCGCCTGCTGGTCGCCGCCGGCGCGGTCTGCGCCCTGCTGGCCCTGGCGGCGATCATCCTGCCATTCGTGCTGCAATCCGCTGCCAGCGCCAACGCCGAGCGCAAGATCGCGCGACTGCAACCACAGGTGACGCAGGTCGAGGTGTTGCGTGCCCGCATCCGCGCGGCCACCGCGGGGACCGACGCCATCGCCACGGAACGCTCCCGCCTCGGCGATCCGCTGGCCTTGATGGCCGCCCTGACCCGCGTGCTGCCGGACGATACCTACCTGACCGACCTCGCCCTGCGCGACGGGGCCATCACCCTGACCGGGCAGTCGCCGGGAGCGGTGAAACTGATCCCCGCGCTGAGCGCGGATGCGGCCTTCGTGGCACCTGCCTTCTCGGCGCCGGTGACGAGGATAGAGTCCAACAACTCCGACCTGTTCTCGATCCGCGCCGGCGTGGCAAGCGCCGGCGTGGCAAGAATTGGGGCGGCAAGAACAGGAGCGGGAGCGCCCTGATGGCAACGCTCGACCTGCCCACCGGCCGCAACGGGCGCATCCTCGCCGTGCTGATCACCCTGCTGGCGCTGGCCCTGGTCTGGCGCGCGGCGGCGGCGCCATTGATCGGCTGGCATGACGACCGCCAGGACGCGCTGGAACAGCGGCAGGCGCTGGCCGATCGCATGGCCAACCTGGCGCGGCAGTTGCCGATGCTGCGTGCCCAGGCACAGGCTCTGGCCACCTCCGGACAGGCTGCCGCGGGCGCCCTGATCGAGGGCAACAGCGATGCGGTCGCCAGTGCGGCGATCCAGGAGAAGGTGGCGGCCATGGCCTCGGGCCTCGGGCTGAGCCTGTCCTCGACGGAAACGCTGGCCGCGGCGCGGGAGGGTGCCTACCGCCGCATCGGCGTCCGGGTTTCGCTCGATGCGGCGTTTCCGGTGGTGGTGCATCTGTTGCAGTCGATCGAGACGGCGCAGCCGAGCCTGCTGGTCAACGACCTGCAGATCCACGGCACCCGCCTGCTCGGCCAGTCCGACAGCGCGCCGCTGAACGTCGCCTTCACCGTGCTCGGCTTCCGCCGGTTCGATGCCTCTGCGCCGGAGCCGGTGACGCCCCCGGCTGCCGATTCCACCGACGAGTAGGTTGGCCCTCGCGTGAACCGTACTCTCCCGGCGATACTGGTGGCGTTGGCGTGCGGGCTCGCGATTTTGCTCCTGATCGAGGCCCGTGGTGGGAAGCCCGTCGCAACCGTGATCCCGCATGGCGAGGCTGTGCATAAGGCCGGTCCGCCGGCCCGGGTAGCGGTCTCGTCCGCCGTTCCGGAGATCTGGGTGCGCACGATCCTCGATCGGCCGATCTTCAGCCCGTCGCGTCGCCCCGGAAGTGTCGCGGTGGCCAGCACGGAGCTGCCGCGGCTGGCCGGGATCATCGTCGGTCCGGAGGGAGCGCGCGCGATCTTTGCCGGTTCCGGAGACGGCCGGGCGATCGTGGCGACCGCCGGCGGCCGTGCCGGTCCGTATCTGATCCGCTCGGTGGGACTGACCGGTGTATCCGTGATTGGTCCGAACGGCGCCGAGCTGCTGCAGCCGGTCTATGACCATGACCAGCCCAGTGCTGCCGGGATGCCGGTCCAGGCCGGTCCGCCGTCCATCCTCGACCTGTTGCGCTCACGCGTGCAGACCGGCGCGAACCTGAACTCGTCCCTGCTTCCCCCCTCCACGTTCCAGCTTCCTGCTCGCCGGTAAGGTCTGGCGCCGGTAGGGTCTGGTCCGCATCATGAGAATAAACCAGAGATGAGCCTGTCACGATTGCCCCCGCTCAAGACCGGACTATTGACTTCCGGCATGGCGGCTCTGCTCGCCGGCTGCGCCACGGTGCAGCAGCCGGTCATCCCCTCGCTGCCGTCGCTGAACCATCCCGCGGCCCGGGCGCAGCCACGCATCGACGGCGAGATCGGGGCCAACGACGCGCCGGGTCCGGCCCTGCTGAGCTACGGCCGGACGCCCGGACACACCACCCAGAACGCGCGCGTGCAGGGCAACGGCACCATCACGCTGGACTTCGCCGACACAGACATACGCGATGCCGTGGGGCAGATCCTGGGCACGCTGCTGCATGCCAACTACACGATCGATCCGGCCGTCAAGGGCAGCGTCACCCTGCACACCGCGACACCGCTGACCAACGGCCAGCTGCTGCCGGTCATGCAGGCCCTGCTGGCCCAGGTCGGCGCGGAACTGCTGCAATCCGACGGCCTCTACCGGATCGTCGCCGTCGGGGTGTCGCAAGGTCCGGGCGGCCCGGGTGCGGCCTCAGGCGGAGGGGGCTCGCCGAACGCGGCCCTGGCGGAGGGCTCAGCCGTCGGCGGCTCGGCGATGGTGTCGCTGCGCTATGCCAATGCTGACGACCTGGCCAAGGCGCTGCAGCCCTTCGTCGGCGGCGGCGGCCGGATCACCGCGGTGCCGTCGAGCAATGCATTGCTGGTCGCCGGAGATGCCGGCGTGCGCCGCACCCTGACCAGCCTGATCGCCGCCTTCGACGTCGATGTGCTGGCCGACCAGTCCTACGCGCTGCTGCCGGTCGAGAGCGGCACCGCCAAGGACATGGCCACGGCCCTGCAGGAGGCCCTGCGCGGCCAGAACAAGACGCTGGCCGAGATCGTGCGGGTGATCCCGATGAGCCGGGTCGACGCGGTGCTCGTGGTATCGTCGCAGCCGCGCTACATCAGCGACGCGCGCCGTCTGTTCCAGCTCATCGACCGCAACCGGCGCAACACCGTGCGCAGCTGGCACGTCTATTACCTGCAGAACAGCCATGCCAGCGACACCGCCAACCTGCTGCAGCAGGCCTTCACGCCGAACAACGTCACCATCCAGCCCAGCACGCCGCGCCAGTTGCCGCAGAACAGCCAACTCGGCAGCAATCAATCGGGTGGCAGCGGGAGCGGCAGCGGCAGCCTGGGTAGCGGCGGCCTCGGTGGCGGCAGCAGCTCCGGCGGCTTGGGCAGCAGTTTCGGCGGCAGCGGCGGCGGCACCGGCGGCGGCGTGACCGGCGGCGGCACCAGTGCCGGTTCCACCAGCGTTCCCTCGTCCGGCGGCGGCGGCGCTTCGGCCAACCCGCTGCTCGGCGGCCTCGACAGCTCCGGCGGCGGTGGCGGCACTGCCGGCGGCGCGAGCGACATGCGCATCATCGCCAACACCCAGAACAGCGCCGTGCTGGTCTATGGCACCGAGCATGAGAATGACGAGGTCACCCAGATGCTGCACCGGATCGACATCGTCCCGCTGCAGGTGCGCATCGATGCCGTCGTGGCCGAGGTCGATCTGAACGACGCGCTGCAGTACGGCACCCAGTTCTTCTTCAAGTCGGGCGGCATCAACGGACTGCTCAGCAACGCGTCGACCACCACCGGCGTCACCAACACCATCGCCAGCACCGCCACCAGCATCGGGCTGGGCGCCAGCGTACCCGGACTGATCATCGGCGGCCTCGGCAACGGCGGCGCGCCGCTGGCCATCTCGGCGCTGCAGTCGGTCAGCACCGTGCATATCCTGTCCTCGCCGGAATTGCTGGTGGTAGACAATCAGCCGGCCAGGCTCCAGGTCGGTGCGCTGGTGCCCTACCAGAGCGGCACCGCGCAGAGCACGCTGACCAGCACCTCGTCGATCGTCAGCGAGATCCAGTATCAGCCGACCGGCGTCATCCTGGAGATCACGCCGCGGGTGAACACCGGCGGGCTGGTGACGCTCGACGTGTCGCAGGAGGTCAGCTCGGTCGCTGCCGGCGTGGGCACCACGGGGGTGAACTCGCCGACGTTCAACACACGGAACGTCAACACGCGCGTGGTGGTGCAGGATGGCGAGACGATCGGCATCGCCGGCTTAATCACTGACAATGTCTCTCGCACCAACGGCGGCATCCCCTGGCTGAAGGACATCCCGCTACTCGGCTTCCTGGGTTCCACCCAGACCAACAACCGTCAGCGCCAGGAACTGATTGTGATGATCACGCCGCACGTCATCCATGACCAGCATGATGCCCAGGAGCTGACCGAAGATCTGCGCGAGCAGCTCACCAACGCCGCGGCGGTGCCGTACGAGAATCCGACCGCGAGCGGCAGCTCCGACCCCAACCGCAATATCCGCCGCAACCTGAACCTGGAGCATTAGCCTTGCGCGGCCGGTCGAGACGCGACCGCGGTTTCGCCCTACTGATCGTGCTGTGGACGCTGTCGATCCTGTCTCTGCTGATCAGCCAGCTTGCCGGTTCGGGCCGGCAGGCGATCCGGCTCGCGAGCAGCCTGCGCACCCAGGCCGAGCTGCAAGCGGTGGCCGACGGCGCCTTGCAGGAAGCGGGCTTTCACCTGGCCGCAGCCGGCAACGCCCATTGGCCGGCAAACGGCGTGCTGCGCGAGTGGCGCCAGGACGGGGCGGCGATCCGGCTGCGCATCACCAGCGAGGCCGGCAAGATCAATCCGAGCATCGCCTCGCTGGAACTGCTCACCGGCCTGGTGCATGCCTGCGGCATCGACACGCCGCGAGCGACCGGGATCGCGTCTGCAATGGTAGCATGGCGTTTTCCCAACGCGCAGGGCAGTTACGGGATGGATGCCTACCGGCAGGCCGGGCGTGCCTATGGTCCACCTGGACAGCCGTTCGAGAGCATCGACGAGCTTGGCCTGGTGCTCGGCATGACGCCGCAACTGCTGGCCTGCCTGGCGCCGCATCTATCCCTGTATCGCGATACCGATCCGGATCCGAACGCCGCCGATCCGCTGGTGCTGCGCGCGCTGACCGAGGCGCTGGGGGCGCCGCCGCCGCTGACCGATGCACCGGTGAATGAGAGCGTGGTCGTGGTCAGCGCGGTGGCCACCGGTGCGGGCGGCACACGGGCGGCCCGGCAGGCGATCCTGCGCATGGATCCACGCCAGTCGTCCAACAACGGCGGGGCGGCCGGGGATGCCACGACACCGTTCCGCATCCTCGACTGGGTTCGCTGAATTTGCTCCATTCACGCGCTTGCTCTACTCGCTCTAGAACATTCGATCGAGGATTGACTAGGAACGCTCATGCCCACAGCCCTGATCACCGGCATCACTGGCCAGGATGGCGCCTATCTGGCTGCCCTGCTTCTCGAAAAAGGCTACCGTGTGGTCGGCCTTATCCGGCGTTCGGCCTCCGCCGACCGTGTCAACGAGCGGTTGCGCTGGCTCGGCGTGCTCGAAAAGGTCGAACTGCTGGACGGCGATCTGCTCGATCTGTCGAGCCTGATACGCATCATCCAGCAGGTGCGTCCGGACGAGGCCTACAACCTTGCCGCCCAGTCCTTCGTCGCCGCGAGCTGGCAGCAGCCGCTGCTGACCGGCTCGGTGACAGGCATGGCCGCGGTCAACCTGTTCGAGGCGATACGCATCGCCCACCCGGTCTGCCGGATCTACCAGGCCTCCTCGTCGGAGATGTTCGGCCTGATCCAGGAGCCGGTGCAGAGCGAAAAGACGCCCTTCTATCCGCGCTCGCCCTACGCCGCGGCCAAGCTCTACGCGCACTGGATGACGGTGAACTACCGCGAGAGCTTCGGCATGCACGCCTCGTCGGGTATCCTGTTCAACCATGAGAGCCCGTTGCGCGGCATCGAGTTCGTCACCCGCAAGGTCACCGACGGCGT
>CAXSEE010000082.1:0-6275 GCA_964235615.1 uncultured Acetobacteraceae bacterium
GCCTAGCCAGATCTATAGCTGGCTTGAGAAACCACCCCTCGACACGGTCTTCGAATATCTCTAACGCTAAGGTCTTGTTGGTGAACGTTAGCTCGTTCCCTCGCCTGCACGACACCGAGTCTACCACCGTTCTTCCAGACCATTTTTCTATGACACTCCGGTTCTCATCAAGTGAGTAATTCGGACTTAGCCAGATGTTTTGATGACTCATAGGTGCGCCACCTACCTTCTAATAGCTATATTAATAGTCCAATTTTTATAAACCGTCATCGGAAAAATGCTGGGAGGAAGCGTCTGCTCTCGGGCACGTGAAAGCAGCCGGTGAATATCCAAGTCGCGTGCATAGCAGCCGGTGTCACCGCCGCCGAAGCGTGTCTGCTTGCTCCGGTCTTGATCATTCGGCCGCTTGTAGATGCTCTATCGTGGGATCAAATCCACGCAGCACAATTCCGAGCCCATGCCCATTGACCAGCTCATCCGCCAGGTCCTGCACCACGCTCAGGCTTGCCCGCGCCTCGTCCTCACCGCCGCGCTGCCGTTCCTCCTTGCGCCGCTCGATCTCGTCCTTGGCGCTGCCGTTCGGGAACACGCGCGCCAGCCGCCGCCGTGCCTCCGCCGGTCCGACGATCCGATACAGGCGCGAGCGCAGCGCCACGTCCTGCGGCGACGTGCTGAAGGCCCATAGCTCGACCGGCCCTAGGCTGTTGACCAGCATCTGCTCGTACCACTCGTTGTCGGCCTCGATCAGCGCCATGAAGGGGGCACCACCCCGGGTCGGCCCGTTCAGCCGGCGTCGGATCACCTCGGCAGATGCCGCGGTGACGCCGAAGCGCTTGATGATGTCCTCCTTCTCGTCCTCGTCGCCGGCCCCAAGCACGAAGCGTCCGGTGGATTGCGAGATCAGGTAGTCGCCGAGATCGCGCATGCGCTGGCTGCTGACGCCGAGCTGCAGGTTGTGCTTGCCGCCCTCGCGGCCATCCTGCTCGACCTGGCGCCGGACGTAGCGGCGTCCCTCGGTGCGCTGATACTCGTCATATTCGAGCCGCTTGTAGGTCTCGTAGACCTCCGTGAAGCGGACCCGGTGATACTCGCGCACCAGCTCCGGCACGTGCGGCAGGTATTTCGGCCGCAGGAAGAAGTTGCGGGCCAGGATGTGACGGCCGAGCAGATACATCAGGTCGGTCTGCCGATCCGCCTCCGCGCTGCCGGTGGGTGCGACGTATTCCAGATCCAGCACGATGACCCGCGCCGGTCCGAAGTCTAGTTTGGTCGGCCGGTTGAGGGTCGGATACTTCTTGATGAGCGCCATGATGTAGCGCTCGAACAGCTCCGGCAGCTTCTCCTCGGTGTCGGCGATCACCTTGCCGAACATGTCCTGGATCTGCTGCGACCGGACCGCCGAGATCAGGTCGTCCAGCAGCGGCACGGCATGGCGCTGGGCGATGCCGGCCAGATGATGCTGATTGTCGCGGCAGAGCGCGTCGACCACCTCCCACCAGAAGGTGTCACGCTCGGCGGCGAAGCCCAGCTTGCGCAGCGCGGTATCCACGGCCGGCTCGATGCCGGGCTGATACTTCTTGGGACGCTTCTTGCCGGCGCCGGTGTCCGAGAAGAAGCGGTAGGCCTCCTCGATCGCGAAGCCGACCAGCTGGTCCATGCCCTCGAACGGCGCGTCGGCGCCGATCGGCATGCAGCCGAGCGAGAGCATGTTCTGGATGAAGTCCTTCTCCAGCGGCAGCGGGAAGCGGCAGCCGATCTGGGTGTCGAAGATGTTGAACTCGTAGCCGTCGGCCAGCTGCATGGCGACGTAGGCCGCCTCGTGGCGGCGATGCGCGGGCAGCGCCTCCTGGATCAGCAGGATCAGGCCCTCGGCGGACGGCCCGATGTCGAGCTTGCCGATCAGCGGCAGACGCGCACCCTGGGTAGTCTGGGCGGCGCTGCTCAGGCACAGGCCGAGCAGGATGGTGTTGGACAGCACCGACTTGCCGAAGCGGGACGGGGCGATGAACAGGTCCATGGTGTGCTTGCGCTTCGACCCAGCCGGATCGAACGGCCACATGCGGCCGTCCGGGGTGCGGAACAGCACGGCGCCCAGCTGCCAGGGCGAGGCCGGCCTTCCCCAGGGCATCATGCGCAGCACCTCGCCAAGCGGTGCCGCGGCGGCTGGCGCCGTGGAGGCGACGGCCAGGCCCGGCGCGCTGCTCATCACGCCTTCCAGCGGATCGCCGGCCATGACGCCGGTCATGCAGTTGCCCCAGCCCTCGACCTGCTGGGCCAGGGTGGAGGCATTGCGGCGCAGCATGCCGACCTCGCCCTCCGGCGCCCAGGTCGCGAAGCTGGTCCGCACCTTGACCAGCACGTCGACGTTGTTCTCCCGCATCAGGCGAAGTGCGGTGAAGGCCTGGTGGATCTGCCGGTTGGCCGGCACGAAGCCGAGCACGGTGGCGAAGATCGACTTCAGCCGCATCATGTTCTTGCCGCCGCCCTCGACCAGCATGGACATGCGCCAGGGCAGGTGGGGATGGTGGGCCAGCTTGCCGACCAGCTCGGCAAAGGGCCGGGCGTCCTCGGGGCCGATCATCATGTCGACCGACGACCACTCGAACCCGCCGATGCGGACCCTCTGGCCGCCATGGGTCTCCGCATCCGCCCGGAACAGCTGGTCGGCGATTGGCGGCCACAGCACCAGGCCGGCATCCCCCTTCTCGCCATCCTCCGGCAGGCGAGGCCGCACCGGGCTGCCGGGGAGGATCGGCTTCCAGTCGCCGCCTGCCGTCTCGGGATCGATCGCCTCGCGTATGGCGATCAGCGCCGCTGCCGGGGTCAGCTCGACCACGCCGATGCCGTGGCTGCGGAAGGAGCTGGTGACGCGGCCGATGAAGGCGTTATGCCGCGCCGACAGGATCTCGCTCGACAGGAACGGGTTCTGGGCATCGGTGATGCGCGGCGCGTGCTTGCTGGCGGCCAGGCGCTCGGTCTTGCTCTGCTTCTTCTCCTCGCGCGTCAGCAGGCTCGGCTTGCTCCAGACCGCCAGGTAGGCCACTTCCGAGCGCATGATCTGCGGCCAGAGCTTGGAGCGTTCATCGAAGATGTCCGGGATCGACAGCCCGATCTCGCGCGCCATGGTGCGGGCGCCACGCAGGTTGCGCTCGATCTCCGGTCCGGACTGCGCGGGATCGCAGGCGAAGAAGCCCTGCAGCACGTGGCCGGTGCCGTCGAGCGATCCGGCCAGGTCCAGGCGCAGCGCTTCGGAGAGGGCCTCGACGTCGCGCCGCAGCGTCATCTTGCGCAGGCCCTGCACCCGCAGCAGCGTCATTCTCTCGCCGCGCTTGCCTACGAGACCATCGCCGTCCGACGTCTCCAGGTCGCAGAAGGAGGTAAGCGGCTGGCGCAACTTCAGGGAGAGTGCGGCCAGCCCGTTGGCAAGCATTCCGAACATCATGCGTCTCCGGCTACAGAATTCAGGAAGTCGGGCGCGGCGGCAACAGCCGGAAGCTGAGCCTCGGCCCAGCTTTTCAGGGTCTCGGGATAGATGTCGGCCCCGTTCCGGAAGTGCTGCCCACGATGCAGGACGCGCACGCCGCCCAGCATCTCGCCACGACGGGCGTAGGAGGCTGGCGCCATCTCCAGCAGGGCAGCTGCGAGCTCGACCGGGAAGACGGTGCCGATATGCAGCTCCGCGGCCTGCTGACACTTGGCCAGCGCGTCATAGGCACGCCACGCCGCCCGAACCATTGGCGTGTCCTTGCTGGGCTGTCTGCCGAGGACCGGCGACTGGCCGTCCAGGCGCAGGGTGAGATGGATGCCACGCACCATGGCGTTGAGCACCGCCTGGCTCATCTGCGGCAGCCAGATCAGCACGGCCTCCCGGGAGACGGTGGATCGGTTGAGCTGCTGCACCGTGGCGCAGAGCAGGCAGCAGGTGACGAGGTTGTCGCCAGAGCGGTTGACCGGGTTGCCGTCCAGGGGAACCACATCCTGTCGGTCCTGGACCCGGAAGCCGCAGAACCGGCAGGTGTGATCGTCGCGGAGAAGAATGGCGCGATGCGCCTCCCGCGTTCCTTCCGTGTCCGCGTCGGGGATCCAGGCCGACAGGTGGGCGGACGGGACAAGAGGCAGGAGGCGCATGACGGTTCGTGCCTTACTGGTTGAACATCATCTGCTTGTTGGTGCCGTCGCTGCTGGCGGCGGCGCCCGAGATGGTCTGCCCCGAGAAGGTCGCGATCGAGGAGATCGTCAGGAAGAAGCCGCCGGCCAGCACGCCGGCAATGCCGTAGCCGATCTTGCCCTGGCCGTTCGGGTTCTTGGTGTGCTGGTAGATGGCCCAGCCGCCGCCGATCAGGGCGGTGCCGCCCAGGATGAAGCCGAACAGGGTCAGCAGCGTGCCACCACCCGTGGTCAGGTCCGCCGCGGCGATGGTCATCCGGTCGCCGAGTGTCTGCGCCATGGCCTGCGAGCTGCCGAGAACGAGCGGGACGAGAGCGGCGGCACTTGCCAGCGCGCGGCGCGCGCGGACCATGGTCTTCCCCGACGAGGCGATGAAGGGGGCGGGAGTGTTTGCGACGAGAGCGTGTGTCTTTGCCACGATGGGCTCCTGTGGTTGTCGAGGATGCTTCCCTCGACAGCCAGATTCCCAATCGCGGATGCGAACGGGAATCGTGCCGCCTGCCGAAAATGACGCCTTCCGACAAGAAACTTCAGCTGCCGGTAGTCTGCCAGTTCTTCATGATGGCCGAGCTGATGACATCGATGTTCATCACGGCGAAGCCGAACGAGATCATGACCAGGGACGTGCCGGTGTGGCCGCGTTTGTTGCCGTCGGTCACCCCCTTCAGCTTGAAGAGGCCGAGCAGCACGATCAGGGCGCCGTAGCTGCGGAAGAAGAAAATGAAGGTGGTGATGATGTTGAGCAGTGTTGCTTCCGGCGTGGTGCCGAGCAGGGTGCCCGGATCCACCGCGGGCGGCGTATAGCTCGTGACGGCGGCCGCCATCGAGGCCGTCGCCCCGCCGCCGCCCATCGTCTTGGTACCCTCGTTGAGCACGCGATCGAAGGTGAACAGCAGGCCGGCGAACAGCGGTCCCACGAAGGGCACCCACGGGTGCTTCTCGTAGAAGCTGCCGGGACGGTTCATCTGCCACAGCCCCCAGCCGGAGGCGATCAGGATCCCGCCCCCGCCGAGATAGCAGATCAGCGGGATCAGGACGGCGATGACCTCGCCCAGGTCGGTCGCGAAGTTGACGAAGCCCTGCATGGCGAGGCTCCGCTACTGGATGGCGCCGTGGCTGGTCTGGACCACCCAGGCCGTGCCGCGCTGCGCGATGCTGGTGATGCGGCCGACACCGGGCACCTGATCGCCCACGGCGACCTGCAGACCGCTAGACTGGCCCGGGGCGGCGTTGGCGTCGGCAAGGATGGCGAGGCCCGGCGAGGCGGCCTGGACACGGTAGTCCCGCACCGAGCGGACCGCGACAGTTTGCACCAACCTTACAGGGACTGTCTCCCGGCTGCCTGACAGGGCCGGTTCCGGCGGCTTGCCGGCGTCCTGGGCGCTGGCGATCGCCTTGCGGGCCTCTGCGAGGCTCAGGCGCTGGCTGACGTCGGCCGTCTCGTTCCTCACCATCTCGTCCAGCGACGTGACCTTCTCGCGGAGCTGGGCATTCTCGGTTCGCATGTCGCGCACGAGGGCGGCCAGCTGCGTCACCAGGGACAGCACATCCACCTGCTGCGTCGGCGTCATGGGTGCTGGCCGGAGGGCCAGGGCCGTGTCCACGGGATCAGGGTGTGCGGGAGTGGCTCCCGCCACGGCTGGTAGCATCGCCGCGATGACGGGTGCTGCTGGCGTGATGACGACAGGGGCCACCTTGGGTGCGGGCGGGGCAGCGGCGGCTACCCGTGCGACGCTCCCATGGCGCATGGCCAGGATATCGTCACCGTCAGCAGCAGCGGGCGTCGGCTCGCCGTGCTGAGGCAGCGGCTGGACCGCACCAGCCGGAAGACCGCTGACAGGATCGGCAGGATCCTTCGTGATCTGCTCCGGATGCCAGACCGGGCGCGGAATGGACACCATACGGACCGTATGCTGGCGATGGGACAGGATGTAGATACCTCCGCCGCCGATCATCATGGTGAGGGCGAGAGCCGTTCCGAGCAGCAGATTGCGTGTGGAGGGCTTGGCGGCCAGGACAGGGGCTGCCGGGGAGGAAGAATGGCTGGCCTCCGCCTCGTGCTCGCCAGGCATGGTCAGCGGCTGCGCCGTTCCTGGCTCGTGCTCATC
>CAXSEE010000082.1:6375-17663 GCA_964235615.1 uncultured Acetobacteraceae bacterium
TCAAGGCTATCACCGGAGGATAGGGATGTTGTCTCGGTCTCCTTCTCCGCATGCCCATCGCCCTGGACCGGGCTGTGGAGGCCGTTGCCCTCGG
Organism: uncultured Acetobacteraceae bacterium; assembly: GCA_964235615.1. Classification (GTDB taxonomy): domain Bacteria; phylum Pseudomonadota; class Alphaproteobacteria; order Acetobacterales; family Acetobacteraceae; genus Lichenicoccus. Next base: position 6,470 of record CAXSEE010000082.1, read on the forward strand.
GGTGGGTTGGAGGATGTGCAGGCCGCTCGGCTGCGGCCTCGTGCTCGTCTGTTTCTGAAGACTGGCCACCGGACGTAAGCAGGTCGTGGGCCGGATGGGTATGGGTATCCATGTTTCACCTGCGTGTGTTCGACGCAGAGTCTTCCCTGGACCGACGCGAATGGCGCCGGTCCTGTTTCAGGAATCAGTCGGGATCATCGACAGATTCGAGAAAGACGATGCCGACCGGCGTTTCCGCATCCAGATAGACGGTCGCCTTCTTCGGCGCGGACTGGGTCAGCACCTGACCGATCTGCGCGCCGGCTGAGCCGGCCGCAACACCAAGCTCCTGGTTCAGGTTCAGGTGCGTGAAGCCGGTGGCACCGCCGAACGGACCGGCGACCGTCGTCGTGTTGGACTGCGCTATCGCCTGTCCCAACCCCGAGACAAAGGCGGCAGCCGCAGGCAGCGCGAAGCGAGCCACGTAGTGCTCGTCGACGCGCGAGGCGACCGTGGTCTCCATGGTGTCGGGCGTGACCAGGATCGCCTGGATCGGGATGTCATGGCCGTTGTGATGCAGGCTCGTGAGCAGGACCACCATGCGGTCATCCTTCTGCTCGAAGCTGCCTCTCATCCGGTCGCCTGCGATCGGTCCGGATTCCGCCTCAACGATGACCGGACCACCGCCATCGGTATTGGCCGCCAGCTTCGTGATGCCGTAGATGCCGCGGTCGGCCGGCATCAGGATCCTGGACGCCCGCCTGGTCGCGAGAGGCGGCGTCACCGCAGCTCCTGAGGTAGGATTGGTCGCCAGCCGCGCCAGACCGTCCGCACCGTTTCCCGCCAGGCCGGCGCCGACGGCGTCGCTCGTGGCTGCCGCCATCCAGGTCTTCGTCTCGGCACCCTTGCCGCCCATGCCATCGAACAGCTGCTTCATCGCCGCCTCGTAGGCATGCACCTGGTTCTGGTCGAGCTTGACCGGCTGCTGCGAAGCGCTTGTTACGTAACGAACTGCCTGAGTGGCCGGAACGGGATGGAACGGATTTGCGACATCGGCCGTGTTGCGCGTGGTCAACCCTACCATCGGGACAGGACGCGGTCTCGGCAGCGCATCGGCCACGCGCGCATGCGGGCCAGGTTCGGCAGTGATGTTGCCCTCCATCGGAGCCACGTAGGTAGCGCCCTTGGCCTGCGCCGCCAGGCCCTGGTCGCGCGCCTGATCCCGGGCCAGCTGGTGGAAGTAGAGAGTGCCATGCTGGCCGCCCGGTAGTGGATCGGCCGACTGCATCTTCGCGACATTCGTGGTCTGGACCGCCTGGTGCCCGGCCACTTCGAAAGCGGCGACCACAGCGCAGATGACGACCGCGACAGTGCCCATCAGCGCGAGACGGCGTGGGCCGTTGCCGGCAGCGCCGCTGAAGACGCGGCCCGGCGTGAGTTTGAGGTTGCCGAACATGGTTCAGTGCTCCGTGAGGCGCGCGGAAACCGAGCGGCCATCGACTGACAGGAGGACGATCGGGGTGGAAGGCAGCGCGTAGATGGAGACACCCGCCTCACCGGCTTCCGAGGCGACCCATTCGGGCGAGATGATGGTGTAGCGGGTGCGCAGGTAGACCTGCTCGCCCATGCGCCACGCCCGGACCTCGTCCGGCGAGACGCCGGCTACCACCAGGGGTATGGCCTCCGCGGGCGGTGTGCCGTCGAGCATTGCCGTCAGGCTGGCCGCACCGGTCTCCGGCACGTCCGGACGGGTGATGATCTGAACCTTGGCGTTTGGACCACGGTTGGCGATGCGCGCATCGACACGCGCGTCGTAGCGGCCCTGTCCGGCGAGGATCATGAAGGTCAGCGGCACGGACGCGCCTTTGAGATAGACAAGCAGGCCGCCCCGGGGGACCGCCGAGCGGGGAATGATCTGCATGACGTTGCTGCCCTTCTCGGGCACGCTGACGTCGAAGCCGGACCCGCTGACATTGGGATTGCTGTTGGTGTCCCAGACGATCGGCCAGGGCTGGCCGGTCGCATCCATGAAAGCGATCGCCGAGGGATAGCCCTGCATGGTCTGGATGATCGGCGTGGCACCGCCTGGGCCGATGGCGATGTTGACCGACCGGGTGACCGGCACCGCGAGACCGCCTTGCTGGGCCTGTTCGCGCGCGCGCTGTGCCTGGCCATAGTCGTGGGCCAGCTGCTCGATCATCTCAGGTGTCAGGGGGATGTTCTGCCGGCGCGCGGCGTCGAACGCTGGTTGATCGACATTGGGCTGGGACGGGGGCGTTGTCGCCGGCGACGTCTGTGCGTTCGCGCGGCCGATCGCACACGACGCAACACAGACCGTAAACAAATAAGAAAGCCGGATCACGCGCACGATGGATCTCCTGTTCAGGCTGGAACTGCCGTGATCTGATCTATGGCAATCCCGTCCGGGTGGTCTGGAGCAATCGTGCGGATCACGACAACGGAGACGACCAGGTGCTGCGCATTGGTGACGTTGTCATTCTCGTAGGTGACAACGAGAGGGATCTCAACCTTGTAAGTATACAGGTCTCCAACGACGCCTTGGCTGTTGATGAGTGGCGCCTTCTCCGGTACTGCCGATCCGATCAGGCGCGACTGCTTTATCCTGTCGAAATTACCCACGGTCTTGAAGGCCACCGCGTAGGCAACCCAGCCGCGGTCGGTGAAGCGCTCGCTGGCCTTGTTGAGCTGCGTGCGATAATCCTTGAAGTTGACGGCGAACACCGCGCAGACAGAGCTGACCGTCCAGAGGATCAGGTCGGAATCGCTCATCACGGGATGATCGAGCGGATACACCTCGCGCGGCGTACCTTTGCCATCGGTGTAGAAGTAATGCGGCCTTGGCGGATGATGGTCGACCCATATGGTTTCGCCGATCAGGGCCGTGACGGCGCCTGTCAGGATGGTGTTGGTCAGGAAGGAGCGTCGCAGCAGTTTCTGCGAGAACTCCGGATCGGAAAGCCTGCGGCCGACCGCAGCGGTCTGGTTTTTCATAGACTTATTCTCGGATATATGGATGCGAATACGATCAGCACATATGCGAGACGCTGTCGTTCTCGCAGCCGAACGCGGCGCGATGACGATATTGCTCGGTCTTGTAATAGGCCGGGCAGTAACGCCGGCGATTCTTGCGCGGGGTTACGTAGATCTGATGGAGTTCGGGGCATTTCATGGTGACGAACCGGCCGCGCAGGGCGATCGCGTGGGGCGTGTCGGGCTGGAAATCCATGGACTGCAGGTGCCGCTCGCGATCCGGCGGCAGGCCGAGTGCCTGGATCTTCGATCGGACCTGGGCAGGCGTGAGATCCAGGTCCTGGGCGATGCCCTTATAGTGCTGGTAGGCGAGGAAGCGGTCGATCACGAGCAGGTAGATCGCGTCTACCCACCTTAAACGCTTCTGGACAACAGCAGGAACCTCTTTCGTTGCCTCAGGCACGACAGCAAGGACTGGCGATATATCAGTAATGAGATCGCAATCCCGCCGGCGCCAGAGCCCAAGCCAGCGGGCTTTCGACCGGATCGAGCTTGCCGAGCGTCCGAGCTTCGCGGAAATAGATGCCGAGCTGAGGTTTTGCTCCCACAGCTCGATGAGCTGCCTGATTTCTCCGAGCTGCCAGGCGTTTCGAATTCCGTTCTTGCGACGGACCGAACCATTATGGGGCGTTGTCAGGGCCAGCGCATAGACACGGGCCAGCAAATCAACCTGCAAGAGTCCCAGGAAAGCGCAAATCGCTTCGAGGCCATGGCCTTTGCGGACAAGCCCGATCAGCGTGTTGTCACGGACCGACCGCACCGATACCGGGCCTGTCGTTTCCTGAGTCGATGCCATGGCAAGGAGCGCATGGCGCCCCAGCAGGGACAGGGTGCTTTGCACAAGGTGGGCTTCCATAACGCCTCCGGTGTGACCTGAAGACGATATAGCTGCCAGGATTCTCCGTGTCTTCTAGAAAAAACCCAAAACTGGGTTGGGCGACAAAGTTTTATTTCCGTGCGAGTTTCTTACTTCTTCATTCGCGTTTTGAACTCGATCCTGACCTATCAGGGCTCGGCTTCGTTGTTATCTATATTTTGGGACGCAGTTAGGAGAACAACGAGGAGGCTCGTCAGCATCTCGCGCGTCATCGGAACCGAGCCGTGGCGGCGCTCCAGAGCCTCAAGCCGCTTATGCATCGCCGCGACAATCCCTTTCACTGTCGACAGGCTCACACCGACCGCAAGACCTCCTGTCACCAGATCGGAAGCGACGCTGGCACTGTGAGCCGGACGAGCGACGTCCGACTGAACGATTCCCCCTGCCTGGCCATTTTTCGGTGCGGGTTGATCATCTTTCGACATTGGAACCAGAAGCTGCTGAGGCTCGACCTTCAGGGAACTGGCCAGACGCGTGAGGGTATGCAAACCAATGCTGTTCTTCGCCATTTCAAGTGCCGCGACCTGACCCTGACTTGTACCCATGGCCTTCGCCAGGTCCTGCTGCCGTATGCCGAGACGCCCGCGCAGCAGCTTGGTGTTCGCAGCAATGATCAAGCTGTAGCTCATCGTCAGTTGAAGATTCTCTGCATCGCTCTCTGAATTGTCAGTATCTGTAGAATCTACGTCAGCTTTGTTCTGAGTAGACACGGCTTTGACCTCTACATCATGAATAACAGGATCGACGATATTCATATCTTTTGGCTTGGACCCGCGGGCCCTGCTCATTGGAAAAAAAACATCATTGCCACCATCCTACCCATTTCATTCGCTTTCCCTTTCAGGTTTTACACGACGCAAGCGATATTGCGAACACGAATCCACTTGTCAAAGGCTCGCGGCGTTGGCCTCGTAATGGATGAGGTTTGGGAGTGCCGTTCGTATCCGAAGCACCCAATTTGTGGATCTGTCGATACGAGGTTTCAATGTCCAATAGAGCTGTCTTACTCCTGGCGCTGGCGGCGTGCCTTCCAGGCCATATCGCCAGGGCCGATTTTCGGCTTCAGGCAGCGGTATCGGCCCCGGCAGGACGTCCGATATCCGGCAATACCGGTCCCGAGACATTCATTACCCCTGTCCTTCCCGCAATGGATGACGGGACACTGGCGCCGATAGTGAGGCCGAAGGTCCCCTATGCCCGGGGGTTCGGCCACGCCGTGCCCCTGTCCTTCGCAGCTCGACAGATCGTCCCCCGGAACGTGACCGTCCGGTTTGGTGCCGACGTCGACCAGAGCCTGCCGGTCGACTGGACCGGCGGCAGGGCCTGGAACCTCGTGATGGGTGCCGCGGTGAAGCCGCTGCACCTGCATCTGAGCTTCACAGCGACCTCCGTGCTGATTTCCTAGATACCCGCAGCCGTTCGCATCCGCGGCCCCGATCCTGTCCATAAATAACGGTGGACAGGATCATGCCTAACTTGAGTGACAACGCGGTAGCCACGTGGCTCACCGAGAAAGAGCCGGATCTGGTGGCCTTCCTTCCGCCGCCGTCCCCGCTGCCGCAGCATCTTGCCTCGATGATCGCTGAACTCGGTCGGACGCTGGACGCCGCACAGGCGAGAGATCCCGAGCGGCTGGGGCGCCTCCTGAGGGTGTCCCCGGTGCGGGAACGGATGCAGCTCCTCCTGGCCCAGCTGGATGTGCCGCGTCGTCTCCGGATGCTGGCCTGGCTGGGTGAGGCCCCCATGCCGGAGCCGCATCTCGTTGTCGAACCCTATCTGACCGGTACGCAAGGGTCTGACAGCCAATCCCTTCAACAGGAACTGCAGGGCCTGCATCGCAATGCGCTGCTGCTGCGGATCTTCCGGCACGAGCGCATCGCCTCCCTTCTCGCCGGATGCCAGATGGCTGGGCAGGCGGAGGAGCTGGCATGAGGCGCCTTCTCCCGATGATGCTGCTGGTCGCCTGCTTTCCTGCGGCGGCTCTGGCAGCAGACGATCCGACCGGCACACCAGTCAGTGGTGCCGATCCGGCGTCCGGCGACAATACGGTGAATTGCACCGCCCTGGCACAGGCCGGCGCTGCCGGCCTGGCGGCGAGGGTGAATGCCGACGACCAGACGATCAAGGCACCCCAGAGTGTCACCAAGCTCACCTGCCTGGGCGACTTCTTCAACGGGGTTGGATTGAATGTGCTGACAAATCTGCTGGATCCCGCCGCCCTCCTGAAGTCGGTGGAAGGACAGATCTGTTCAGAGGTGAACAGCGCCTGGCAGGAGGCTCTGGGCTCGGCGCAATGCGGGCTCAGCGTCACCGGGTTCAACATCGGCTTTGGCGGATTGGGCGGAGGCGTCTTCTGCCCGAAGCTGACCTTTGGCGGAGGTGGATCCCAGATCGGCAGCATCGGCACCGGCCTGAACAACACGGGCGCCTTCAACGTGAACGGCCAGGCGCAGGGGCCGACCGGCTATCCGTTGCCGCCTGGCCCCGGTTATTGAAGGACGACGACGATGCGCAAGCCGCTTCTGACATCCACTGCTGCCGGCATCATCGCCGGCGCCGTGCTCTTCAATGCCGCGCCAGCGCGAGCGGACGGTTACCCGGTGTTCGACTGGGCAGTACAGTTCGCGATACAGACCGCACAGAAGGCGATGAGCAACGCCATCACGGCCGTGCAGAACGAGATCACGAGTGTCGGAAACATCTTCAACACGGGGATCGCGGCACTCGGGACACAGAACGCCAACTACTCCAAGGCGTCGATCAGTGCCCAGGAGCAGATCGCGGATGCCAACAACACGATCATGGCTCGTAATGCCAGGGACCTGCGAAATGCGCAGATCCGAGACGAGCATGTGCTTACACCTCAGGCCTGCGTCTCTCTGGATGATGGACAGTCTATTGCTGTGTCAGCGGGGCAATCTTGGAGGGTGAGCCAGGGGATCAGTCAGCAAACGGACAAGCGTACCCAAGGCAGGCCGAACAATCCTGCCTGGGCAGGCGAAGGACAGGCACTGGCGGCGGCTAATCAGCTTCACCTATCCAGATACTGCTCTGAAAACGAGAAAGCCGCTGGGCTTTGCAGCAATTATTTCGATGCAACCGATAATGCCGATCAGGCGTCGGGAAGCCTTCTAGGAAGCGGTTCGTATTCGGATCAAACGGCTATCGATACTGCCAATGACTATGCACGCACTCTGATTGAACCTGTTCCTCCGGGAGCCCTTCGGGGCGCCCAACTTGCGTCGGTCGCTGGACAGGATGCAAGCGCCAGACGTCGAGGTTATGCAGCTCAGATATCGCTTGCCAACGGTGTAATCAACGACATCATCGCCTCTCGGACCAGCTCTGTCGTTCTGAACTCGACCCAGAAGGCACAGATGACAGCTCAGGGCATCACCCCGACAGACACGGCGTCCTGGTTCATGGCCGAAGATCTCGAGGTCAATCGCCGCATAAGCAATGTCGAATGGCATGCGTCGCTGCAGGCCATGCCTCCTAAATCCGTTCTGGTCGAGATTGCCACCGAGATGGCGATGAACAACTACATCGTCTGGCAGAACTACCGCATGGCCCAGCAGAGTGCGGCGCTGCTCGCCGCACAGCTGGCGGCGACCGCAACGAGCAATCTTCGATCAATGCCAGCCCCGTCCATTCCGACCCCGCAGATGGCGTCGCAATGATTCCTCTTCATCAATCCGCAACACTTGCTCAAGGGGCGAAGAAACATGTCCGATAGCATCCTTCCGTCGGCAACGCCGACGTCAACACGGATCGCTCCGAAATTTGGTGCTCAAGCTACGACGCCGATAAACATCGACGTCGCAGACGCGGTTCTGGCAAGAGATATGGAGAAGTTTCTCGCCACTCTTGCGGCAGATCCGGCCCAGAAACTCGCCCGCGAGGCTGCGCCAACACCGCCTGAAGCCGCACCAAAGATCGACCAGGTGTCGCCAACCAAGGAGGCGGTTCTGCCGGCGGGACCCGATCGACCCGCGCCCGACGTTTCCTCGGCGGCGCAGGCTGTTTCCGCCGAGAACAGTCCGAAGCCAGACAAGGCGGCGCGCACGGAGCAGCCGCTGACGGCTGGCGCTGGTCAGACGGCTTCGGCCTCGCCTGGCGTCACGCCAATCACTGTCGTCGAGGACGACCCGAAGCCCGGTCGGGCTGCGGCCAGCGCCGAGCTACCATCCGGCCCAGAGCGGCCGGCGCCGGAGGCGTCTTCACCTAAAGCGGCTGCGCCGGCCGCAGGCGTGCCGAGAGCGGATCCGGGACCCGCAGGCGGCGAGCCACCGCCGCACCCCGGTCCGGACGATCCAAAGGCCGCAGGTTCCGAGCGCGTGACGGTGGACGCTCCCGCAAGCCCGCCGCTGACGCGCCAGCAACGCAAGCCCAAGGCCGCTTCGACACAGGGCAGTGCAAAACCTACAGCCGATCCCCTTCCAGATACCCCGAAGGCCGCAGCTGCAGCACAATCCTCTACCGTGCCGGCTCCGTCGCAGCCTGAGACCAAGCCAGATGTGGCAGTGACGACCGTGAGCCAGGAGAAGGTGAATGCGATAGCCTCCCCAGGCAGTGGCAGGCCGGCGGAGGCCGCCACAGCGGCTGTGGCGGTCAACAGCGATCCTCAAATCCTGATGGCGGTTCCTTCCAACAATGCCCGTCCTGTCGCCCAGGTGGTGCAGGCCGCGCCCGCTCAGCAGCCAGCCCCTGACCCGATTGCCCAGCAGGCCGTGGTCGCGGGACGCGCACCAAGCGCGCTCGGCTCCATCATGTCCTCGAAGCGCCAGCCGTCCCTGAGTGCCGCACCCTGGAAGCTGCCCGTGCCGCCGATCGGCGCCCGCATCGCCCAGCACGAGCAGCGTGTCGCCGACAACAAGACCTCGAAGCTGGTCGGCCAGGCGGAGAAGTCCGGTGCGGCAATGGAGGCGTCCCTCGATCGCTTCATGACCGGTCCGGCCCGGGGGGTCATGACAAGCCTGAAGACAGCCGCCGCGAGTGATCCGGGCGGCATGCCGGCCGTGATCGCCGGCATGAAGCCCGGCGGTGCCTACGCCGCGGAGCGCGTCGCCTTCGACACGGCCATGAAAAATCCGGCGGTCGGCGCGGACTACACAGTGGTGGCGGAAAGTGCCCAGCGGCATGCCAAGGATCGCTACGCGGTGGAGAACAACCTGCATCAGCGCGGGGTCAACCCGGCTGTTCTTGGCGACCAGTTTACCAAAAAGGATGCGGAGCTGGGCGAGAAGGCCGCCAGCATTCCCGGCCGGGAGGCCGGCAAGAACGCGATGGAGGAAATGGCGCAGAAGCTCGCCGAACTCCTGCGCAAGGCCATGGAGAAGGTCGGCCAGGCGTTCGGCCGGACGGCCAGCGCCGATGCGCAGGCCACGGCCCGGCCAGGCCCCTCGCCCAGCCCGGCACTGTAGCGCCAGGCGGCACCGTTCGCATCGCTGCGTCGCATCCTGGCGGGGAACCCACCTCGCGAGGATGCGATGCGCCGTTTCTGGCCCCCTCTACTGACGCTGCTCCTGATCTGCGGGATGGCGGTGTCCGCCCACGCCGATCCGGCGACACCCACCGATCCGACCTGGTCATCCCTCTCGACCGGGGGTGACTGGTCGGCCACGCTGCTCGATAGCGTGTTCCCGATCACCGCGACCCAGGGGGCCTCGTCGATCGGCGCCGAGCAGACCGTGATCGGCCTGATGCTGGGCCAGCTGACCGGCTACGTCATGGCGCTGGCGGCGGCCTTCGTCGCCTACACCACCATCATCCAGATCCAGCGTGCCGCCGAGACGGGCCGCGTGCTCAGCGACAGCACCAGCTCCTGGGCGCCGGTGCGGCTGTTCTTCGCCATCATGCTGATGTTCCCGATCAGCAGCGGCTTCAGCGTCGGGCAGATGGCCGTGGTGCAGGCCGCCAAGTGGGGGATCGGCATGGGCCGGTCGGTCTATACGAACGCGATCAAGGCAGTCGGGCCTGACGCCATCCCGATCGCCCAGCCGATGATCCCGGGCACGAAGGCGATCGTCGCCGGGCTGATGCAGAACGAGCTGTGCCGGGCGCTGATCAACGCGGCATCCGGCAATCCGAACATGGTGCCCGTCCCAGCCGCGATCAAAGGCGGCAAGCCGGGGCAGGGCGGCTATGTGACCTGGTCCTACGGTCTGGGCGCCGGCAACGAGACCGGGACGCCGATCTGCGGCACCGTCACCATCAAGGTGCCTGGAACCGGCAACAACCTCGCCGGCGTCAACGTGGACATGACAGGCACCCAGCAAGCCATCCTGAGCTACGTCGTCGAGGAGATCCGCGATTCAGCGACCTCGGTGGCAGCCAACCTCTACACGACCCGCAACAGCGCTGCCCTCAACCCGCTGATGCAGACCTTCACGCAGGCCACCAACGACTACACGCAGCAGCTCACCACGGCGGCCACGACCCTCACCGCATCACTCAACGCCGCCTTCAGCGATGCCAGCGCCGCCCGCAACGGTGCGGTCGGCCTGCAGGCCGGCCAGAACCAGCTGGCTGCCCTCGGCTGGACATCGGCCGCGGCCTACTATCTCGAGATATCAAGACTGAACGGGCAGACCCTCTCGCTGCTGTCGGCCACCCCGATCGTGAGCCCGCCCAGCTACCAGGGGCTCGGCGAGGGACTGACCAACGATCTCGTGGGCCTGCTGAACCCGGTGCTCGCCTTCCAGTCCAAGCTGGACACCTATGTCCAGACCACCGACACCCGGGACACGCCGGCTGGCAACGGTGACATCATCAGCGGCGCGCAGCCGGGCCAGGATGGAGCCGGCACCATCGAGCAGGTCGCACGCAAGGTCGGCTTCAACGAGGCGTTCCTGAACAAGCTCATCGGCTTCACCCAGGCCGGCAGCAACCAGTGGACCAACCCCATCCTCTCGATGATCGGGCTGGGTCACCTGATGATCAACGTCTCCCTGACGGCACTCGGGCTCTCGGCCCTGCTATCTTCCACGGTGGCTTCCACCGGCCTGACGGCGGCGCAGATCGTGACCTTCAACTTCAGCGGAGCAGCCGCGACGGCAATGGGCCACGTGGTCGTGACCTTCCTGGCAACGCCGATCTTCTACGGCTGCATGGCCTTGCTGATCCCTGGCCTGATCCTCGCCTTCGTGCTGCCGATGATCCCCTACATGATGTGGATCGCCGGTGTTGCCGGCTGGCTGATCCTGGTGTGCGAGGCCGTGGTCGCGGTGCCACTCTGGGCCTTCGCGCACCTGACCTGGCAGGGTGACGGCCTGCACGGGCGCGGCA
>CAXSEE010000083.1:0-17637 GCA_964235615.1 uncultured Acetobacteraceae bacterium
GATGCCGACCGCGAGGTTGCCCCACCAGCCGTTGCGTTTCAGTCGCGTGGGCGGGGCGCTGTAGGCCCAGGCGAGAACCAGGCCCAGCGTCGACGCGACCGACACCCAGGGGCCGAGCAGCAGCGCCACGACCAGCGATACCAGGCTCCAGCCGATCGCCAGCGCCAGGCCCCATTGTCCCGGCACGCGGCCCGAGGGGATCGGACGGTCTGGCTCGTTGATCGCATCGACATGGCGGTCGAACCAGTCGTTCACCGCCTGGCTGGTGCCGCACAGCAGCGGCCCGGCCAGCAGGATCCCGGCCGCCGTGACGATAAGATGAGACGAGATCGGGCGGTTGGACGACACCAGCCCGCAGCCGAACGCCCACATCGGCGCGAACCAGGTGATCGGCTTGAGCAGCTCCAGCAACGCCGTCGGCCTTGGTGTTCCGGGCTTCGGTGCGGTCGCGCGCAAGGATCGCCCATGGGGCAGGGTGGTGTCGGTCATTCGTCGGGGACCGTATTGTCGTCAAGATCACCGAGGCCGTAGCGGCGCAGTTTCACATACAGGCTTTGCCGGCTCAGCCCGAGCATCTCGGCCGCCGAAGCGCGGTTGTCGCCGGAGAGTTTCAGGGCAGCCTCGATGCAGAGCCGCTCGATCACGTCGGTGGCGTCCCGGACCAGGTCCTTCAGCGACACGCGGCCGATCAGCTCGATCAGCTGCTCGGGAGAACGCCCGAGCTCCACCGCCTGCCTGGATTCTCCCGCGGCGATACGCCGGGCGACATCGCGTATCGCGAAGCCGTAGGCGGCCGGCTCGCTGCCGCGCAAGGTGACCGCCGAGATCTCCACGCTGGTTTCCAGGCTGTTGGTGCCGCGCAGCTCAGTCGTGTAGAGCCGTACCGAGCCGCGCTGGCGCAGGTTGGCGATCAGCACGTCCATGTCGACTTCCATGCCCGCGCGCCCGAGCCAGTCGGCGAGCTTGCGGCCCTGCACCTGGTCGAGCGAGACGAGCTGCGCCATGGCCAGGAAGGCCGCGTTGGCGCCCAGCACGGTGCCGGTCTCATCGGTGAAGACGAAGCCGTCCGGGGCCTGTTCCAGCGCGCTGAGCAGGCGGCCGTTCAGGGTCGTGCGGGTCAGGTCGATGGCCAGCGGCGCTTCGGACAGACGCACCAGCAGCAGCGCGCCTTCGTCCTCATGCAGCAGGGACGCGGAGACCGTGATCTCGATCTTCCCGTCGCGACCCGGATTGGCAAGACGCGAACGCAGCGCATCGGCACGGCCGGAAACCCGCATGGCGACGAGGAAGCGGCCGACGGCGGCGCGATCCTGCGGATCGAACAGGTCGGTGAACCCCGGGCTGCGCATGTTGATGCCGATCGGGGTCGTACTGCCGGTGAGCTGGCGCGCGCTGGCATTGATCTCGACGATCCTCAATGTCACCGCATCCAGCACGATCAACGGATCGAGCGAGGTGTCGAACAGCAGCCGGTAGCGTTGCTGGGCCTGGCGCAGGCTCGAGTAATCCCGCTCGAGCGACTGCTGCGCCTCGACCAGGCGCTGCTGCAGCAGCGAGAGCGGACGCAGGTCGTTGCCGAACGCCGCGATCATGTCCTGGCCGTGGATGCCGACCGCGGAATACTGGATCGCGACGTCGGCCCCTTCGACCGAAGGATGATTGAGATGGCGCAGATGCGGAACCTGGTCGCGGCTGGCTTCATCGAGCAGCGCCTCGACCTTGGCCCGGCTGTCCGGCGTGACCGTGTCGATCCACGGACTGCCGCGCCAGCTACTGACGCTCCTGAGATCCTTCTGCAGCCTCGGGTTGCGGAAGGCGAGGTCTTTTACCACCCCTTTGCGGTCGACGATCAGCGTCATGTCGGCAGCCGCGGCGATGATCCGGGCGGCACCAGGAGCGCCGAGCGCCCTGAACAGGTCAGTGGATTGGGGAAAAACATCGAAAGCGTTCATCACGCTATGGTGCGTGAGACGCATCCTGGCCGCAAGCAGCGGTCAGGCTTTTGGCGGATGCGTCGCATCCTGCCAGGCGCCCGCCGTGTCGGTGACCTGTTGGCGGTGCGACGGGCTTCCACCAGCCTTCCAGCTTGAAGCACGGCCTCCTCTGCGCACGCTGCGGTGGCATCGGCACCGACCGCCTGCGCGAGTTCCGGCCGCTCCAGGAATACCGGGCCGCCAACCATGACGGCGACATCAGGATTACAGGAGTTCGCCCGAACCGCCGCGATGCAGGTCGACAGCGCGTCGAGGTGACGATCGGTGCCGGCGGAAAACCCGACGATGTCGATAGGCCGGAAGCTCACCAGGGTCGTGATCTGCTTGATCGTCGTGCCGATCGGCAGGGCGACCTGCCAGCCGTCCTTGCGGAAGAACTCGGCCAGCATCGACAGGCCGAACCGGTGCTGCTCTCCGGGAGCCGCGAACAGCATCATGCGCCGTCGAAAGGCGCCAATCACCTCGCGATTCCGAAACGCTGGCCGCAGCTCGTTCATGATGCCGTGCAGCGATGCCGTGGCGGTGGTGACTTCCAGGAAGGAACACTGGTCCGCCTCCCACTGATCGCCGAGATGGCGAGCCACCGGGGTCAGCACCCGCAGGCAGACCGCCTCCGCCGTCATGCCCTTTTCGCGGAGGGTCTCCAGGTCGGCCTTGACCGCTGCTTCGTCGTTGGCGATCAGGCGTGCGGCAACGCCCGCGATGAATGCCGCATCCGGTAGGACATGCTTGGCGTCCGAGGCGGCGGCTTGCGCAAGCCGCCTGGCCTGATGGGCCGCAACCAGTCGCGGCACGATCTCGGCTTCGACCACGCTGGTGATCGCGGGCATCGTGCTGGCCTTTTGTGCCGCCATGGGCATCGCTCCGCTGAACTTCCTGCCTGAGCGCATTCAAAACGCTTCATCGCGCAACTGTCAACCAAACCTTACGTCAGGATTGCTTGACAGTTTGAGCGGCTGGGCCCTAGCGTCGCATCACCATCCGGGATCGCTTGCCGGAGCCGGATAGAGCGACCTCCCCTGGAGCCTGACATGATCCTGAAATCCGACCCAGGGACCAGACGACCGCTCTATACCGTCGAGCAGCGCCGGCGCCGTGACGCCTCCCGTTGGACGCTGGTTCAGGGCGTGCTCGCACCGATCCAGTTCGCGGTCTTCCTGGTCAGTCTGTGCCTGGTGCTGCATGCCTTGATCACCGGCCACGGTGTCGCGCTGGCGTCCGGCTCGGTCCTGGTCAAGACACTGCTGCTCTACACCATCATGGTCACCGGATCGCTCTGGGAGCGCGACATCTACGGGCGCTATCTGTTTGCTCCCGCGTTCTTCTGGGAAGATGCCGTCAGCATGATCGTGCTGGCCCTGCACACGGCCTATGTCGCGTCGCTGCTGACCGGTGCGCTGGACGCGACGCGGATGCTGGTCCTGGCCCTCGTCGCCTACGCCAGCTACGTGATCAACGCCGGCCAGTTCCTGCTCAAGCTGCGTGCCGCCCGCCGGAGTTACGCCGTTGAGCTGCGCATCCCCGCCGGGGGTCACGCCGCATGAGCGGCTGCGACGTCCTCACGATGCGTGGGGATGCTCCGATCCTAGAGACCCCCATCCTGCGCGAGCGGGGCCAGCGCGAGGTGTTCTGCGGGCTGACCGGGATCGTCTGGCTGCATCGCCGCATCCAGGACGCCTTCTTCCTGGTGGTGGGCTCACGCACCTGCGCGCATCTGCTGCAATCGGCAGCCGGGGTCATGATCTTCGCCGAGCCGCGCTTCGCCACCGCGATCATCGAGGAGCGCGACCTGGCCGGACGCGCCGACGTCGACGAGGAACTCAACCGCGTCGTCGCCCGCCTGCTGGAGCGCCGCCCCGACATCCGGCTGCTGTTCCTGGTCGGCTCCTGCCCCTCCGAGGTGATCAAGCTCGACCTGGGGCGGGCCGCCGCCCGACTATCGCGGCAATTCTCACCCGGTGTCCGCGTGCTGGCCTATTCCGGCAGCGGCATCGAGACCACCTTCACCCAGGGCGAGGATGCCTGCCTTGCCGCCCTGGTGCCGGAGATGCGCGACGCCGGTGCTGCACGGTCGCTGCTGGTCGCAGGCACGCTGCCGGATATCGTCGAGGCGCAGATGTCCGACCTGTTCGCGCGCATCGGCATCCCCGACGTGGGCTTCCTACCGCCGCGGCGCGCCGCCGAGTTGCCGGCGGTCGGCACCGGCACGCGGGTATTGCTCGCCCAGCCGTTCCTGGCCGACACCGCGAAGGCTCTCGAAGCGCGTGGCGCCGTCTGCATCACCGCCCCGTTCCCGCTCGGCGCGGAGGGCACCATGCTCTGGCTGCGGGCGGCCTGCGCTGCTGTCGGCGCCGACCCGGGAAGATTGCAGGCGGAGACTGCAACCGCACTGGCACGGGCGCAGTCGGCCACATCGCGGCTTCGTCCCAAGCTGGCCGGCAAGAGCGTGTTCCTGTTTCCCGACAGCCAGCTCGAACTGCCGCTCGCGCGCTTCCTGTCGCGGGAGATGGGCATGCGTCTGGTCGAGGTCGGCACGCCCTATCTGCATCGCCAGCATATGGCGGCCGAGATGGCGCTGCTGCCGCCGGGCACGCGCATCAGCGAGGGCCAGGATGTCGAACGGCAGCTCGACCGCTGCCGCGCGGAGAAACCCGATCTTGTCGTCTGCGGGCTCGGTCTTGCCAATCCGCTGGAGGCCGAGGGCTTCACCACGAAATGGTCGATCGAGCTGATGTTCAGCCCGATCCACGGCTTCGAGCAGGCCGGCGACCTCGCCTCGTTGTTCGCCCGGCCGCTGGCGCGACGCGCGCTGCTGGAGGTCTGAGATGCAACTGACGCTCTGGACCTACGAGGGACCGCCGCATGTGGGAGCGATGCGTATCGCTACCGCCATGCACGGCGTCCATTACGTGCTGCACGCGCCGCAGGGCGACACCTATGCCGACCTGCTGTTCACCATGATCGAGCGCCGGGATCGCCGTCCGCCTGTCACCTACACGACCTTTCAGGCACGCGACCTCGGCGGCGACACTGCCGGGCTGTTCAAGAACGCCGTGCGCGAGGCCTACGACCGTTTCCAGCCGCAGGCGATTCTGGTCGGCGCGTCCTGCACCGCGGAGTTGATCCAGGATGATCCGGGCGGTCTCGCGCGCGCGCTGAACTTGCCGGTCCCGGTCGTCGCCCTCGAACTTCCTGCCTATCAGCGCAAGGAGAACTGGGGTGCGGCGGAGACCTTCTACCAGCTGGTGCGCACCTTTGCCGGTCCTGCGCGCAAGCACGAGCGTGGCGCCGAACCGCTCTGCAACCTGCTCGGACCCACGGCCCTCGGTTTCCGCCACCGCGACGACGTGCGCGAGATCCGGATGCTGCTCGAGCAGATCGGCGTGCGCGTCAATGTGGTCGCACCGCTGGAAGCCAGTCCTGCCGATCTTGCCCGTCTCGGCGACGCCGATTTCAACGTCGTGCTGTATCCCGAGATCGCCAATGTCGCGGCACGCTGGCTGGAACGCCAGTTCGGGCAACAGACGGTGCGTGTCGTGCCGATCGGCGTCAATGCCACGCGCGAGTTCATCGCCGAGGTCGCGCGCGTGGCCGGCATCGACGCGCAGGGCGCGGAAGAGCGTTCCCGGCTGCCTTGGTATTCCCGCTCCGTCGATTCCACCTATCTCACCGGCAAGCGCGTGTTCATCTTCGGCGACGCGACCCACGCGATCGCGGCGGCCCGTGTCGCCGCCACCGAACTCGGCTTCCAGGTGGTGGGCCTCGGCTCCTATAGCCGCGAGTTCGCCCGCGAGATGCGCGAGGCTGCGGCGTTCTACGAACTCGAAGCCCTGATCACCGACGATTATCTCGAAGTCGAGGCGCAGATCACCGCGTTGCAGCCCGAGCTCGTGCTCGGCACGCAGATGGAACGGCATATCGCCAAGCGCCTCGGCGTGCCGTGCGCGGTGATCTCCGCACCGGTGCATGTGCAGGATTTCCCCGCGCGCTTCTCGCCGCAGATGGGTTTCGAGGGCGCCAACGTGCTGTTCGACACCTGGGTGCATCCACTGATGATGGGCCTGGAGGAACATCTGCTGGCGATGTTCCGCGACGACTTCGAGTTCACCCCGGACGCGGCACCATCGCATCTCGCACCCACGCCCGCTCCAGCGCCAGTGGTCGCGAATATCGATATCGCAGCCTGGGCGCCGGACGCCGAGCGCGAGTTGAGCCGCATACCGTTTTTCGTTCGAGGCAAGGCACGCCGCAACACCGAAAGTTTCGCCCGCGAGCGAGGTCTCGCAACCATCACTCTCGAGGCATTGTATGATGCAAAAGCGCATTTCGCCCGTTGAGATAACGCCCATCCGGGTCGTTATGGTGACGATGGATAGTCACCTGGCCCAGGCAGCCGCGTCGGCACGTGACATGCTGCGAAACGAACTGCCCGGACTGGAACTGGTGGTTCACGCCGCAGACGAGTGGGGCGATGACTCGGTAGCCCTGGCCGCCTGTCACGCTGACATCGCCCGCGGCGACATCGTCATCGCCACCATGCTGTTCCTCGACGACCATATCCGCGCCGTGCTGCCGGCGTTGCAGGCCCGACGCGACCAGTGCGACGCCATGCTGTCCTGCCTGTCCGCAGGCGAGATCGTGCGCACCACCCGGCTGGGCCGGTTCAACATGAGCGCCGAGGCCACCGGTGCCATGGCGATGCTCAAGCGGCTGCGTGGCGGCGGCAAGGGCAAGCCAGGCGCCTCCAGCGGCCGCGACCAGATGAAGATGCTCAAGCGCCTGCCCAAGATGCTGCGCTACATCCCCGGCACCGCGCAGGACGTGCGTGCCTATTTCCTCGGCTTGCAATACTGGCTGGCGGGTTCGGAGATCAACCTCGCCAACATGGTGCGCATGCTGGTCGACCGTTACGCCGCCGGACCGCGCCAGGGGTTGCAGGGCAAGCTGACAGCGGCGGCACCAATCGAATATCCCGATGTCGGGCTGTATCATCCGCGTGCCAAAACTGCCACCGTGACCGCGTTGCGCGAGCTTCCCGGCTTTGGCCGGAATGAGACTGCAACCGGCACCGTCGGGCTGCTGCTGATGCGCTCCTACGTGCTGGCCGGCAACGCCGCGCATTATGACGGGGTGATCGCGGCCCTGGAAGCGCGCGGCCTGCGTGTGATACCGGCATTCGCGTCAGGGCTGGATCAGCGTCCGGCGGTCGAAGCCTACTTCATGCAGGATGGCGTGCCGGCTGTGGATACGGTCGTGTCCCTGACCGGATTCTCGCTCGTCGGCGGCCCCGCCTACAACGATGCCAAGGCCGCGGAGGAGGTGCTGGCGCGGCTGGACGTGCCCTATCTGGCGGTGACTCCGGTCGAGTTCCAGACACTGGAACAGTGGCAGGCGGATGCACGCGGCTTGCTGCCGGTCGAAGCGGCCATGATGGTGGCGATCCCGGAACTGGACGGCGCGATCTGCCCGATGACCTTCGGCGGCCGCTCCGAGGCGACAGGCGACGGTCGCCGGCAGATGTCGTCGCATCCCGAACGGGCCGGCATGCTGGCGGCACGGGTCGCCAAGCTGGTGGCCTTGCGCCGCAGCGAGCGGGCGCAGCGCCGGCTGGCGATCGTGCTGTTCAACTTCCCGCCGAATGCAGGCGCGACCGGCACCGCCGCCTATCTGTCCGTCTTCGAGTCCCTGCAGCGCACGCTGCAAGGTCTGGCAGCCGGGGGTTACGCCATCGACGTGCCATCGTCCGTCGATGCCCTCCGCGAGCGCGTGCTTGCCGGCAATGCCGAGCGCTACGGCATGCCGGCCAACGTGGCGGCGCGCATTCCGGCCGCCGATCATGTCCGGCGCGAGACCTGGCTCAACGAGATCGAGCGTCACTGGGGAGCCGCACCTGGCCGTCAGAACAGCGACGGCACTCATATCCTCATTCTTGGCGCCCAGCTTGGTAATGTCTTTGTCGGCATCCAGCCCAACTTCGGCTACGAGGGCGATCCGATGCGGCTGCTGTTCGAGCACGGCTTCGCACCGACACACGCGTTCTCGGCTTTCTACCGCTGGATACGCGAGGATTTCGCAGCCCACGCCGTGCTGCATTTCGGCACCCACGGCGCGCTGGAGTTCATGCCCGGCAAGCATGCCGGCATGTCCGAGGCCTGCTGGCCCGATCGGCTCATCTCCGACCTGCCGAATTTTTATCTGTATGCCTCGAACAATCCATCCGAGGGTGCATTGGCCAAGCGCCGTTCCTGCGCGTCGCTGATCTCGTACATGACGCCGCCGGTGGCGAGTGCGGGACTGTATCGCGGCCTGCTCGACCTGAAATCCTCGATCGACCGCTGGCGGCTGCTGGAACCCGAGACCGAGCCGGCACAACGAAGCGCCCTGGAGTCGCTGATCCAGGCGCAGGCGGCCTCGATCGCGCTGGCCGACGCGGAACCGGCCTGGACGGATACGGCGCAGGACCGGATCGACCGGCTGCGCGTGTCGCTGCTCGAACTCGAAGAGACCTTGATCCCGCACGGGCTGCATATCGTCGGCTCGCCGCCGGACGCGCAGCAGCGTTCCGAGATGCTGGACGCCGCCGGCATCACCGATCCCGCACGCCGCGCGGAGCTGGACGCGCTGCTGGCCGCCGACCACGAGATCCCGGCCATGCTGCATGCGCTCGACGGCGGCTACCTGCGTCCCGCGCCGGGCGGGGATTTCCTGCGCACGCCGGAAGTGCTGCCGACCGGCCGCAACCTGCACGGCATGGACCCGTTCCGCATCCCGAGCGCCTTTGCGGTGCAGGATGGCGCCTTGCAGGCGGACCGGCTTCTGGCACGCCACGCCTCGGGCGGTCACGACCTGCCCGAGACCATCGCCATGGTGCTGTGGGGCACCGACAACCTCAAGACCGAAGGCGGCCCCCTGGCGCAGGTGCTGTGGCTGCTGGGCGCCGAGCCGCGGCATGACAGCTACGGCCGGATGTGCGGCGCGCAGCTGGTGCCGCTGGAGCGCCTGGGCCGTCCTCGCATCGATGTCGTGGTGACCTTGTCCGGCATCTTCCGCGACCTGCTGCCGATGCAGACCCGGCTGATCGCCGAAGCCGCCCTGCTGGCCGCGGAGGCCGATGAGCCACCCGCCCGGAACTACGTGCGCAAGCATGCCCTGGCCTTCCAGGCAGTCCATGGCGGGGACATCGCCGGCGCCGCGCTGCGCGTGTTCGGCAACGCCGATGATGCCTATGGTTCCAACATCAACCAGTTGATCGACCATGGCGGCTGGAGCAACGAGGACGAGCTCGCCAACGCCTTCGTCAAGCGCAAGGGCTATGCCTACGGCGTCACCGGAAAGCCGCAACGGCACGATGCGCTGCTGACGCAGATGCTGAAGACCGTCGAAGTGGCCTACCAGAACCTGGACTCCGTCGAGCTGGGCGTGACCACGATCGACCATTACTTCGACACGCTGGGCGGTATCGGCCGTGCCGTGCAGAGTGCGCGCGGCAGCAAGGCAGAAATCTACATCGGCGACCAGACACGCGGCACCGGCATCGTCCGCACCTTGTCCGAGCAGGTCAGCCTGGAGACGCGCACGCGGGCGCTGAACCCGAAATGGTACGAGCCGATGCTGGAGCATGGCCACGAAGGCGTGCGCAACATCGAGGCCTGCGTCACCAACACGCTAGGCTGGTCGGCCACCACCGGCGAGGTCGCGCCCTGGGTGTATAAGCAGCTTACCGAGACTTTCGTGCAGGAACCGGCGATGCGTGAGCGGCTGTCGAGTCTGAACCCAATGGCGTCCGCGCGTATCGTGAACCGGCTGATCGAGGCCAGCGAACGGAACTATTGGGTCCCAGACAACGACACCCTCGACGACCTGCAACGGGCGCGAGAGGAACTCGAGGATCGCCTCGAAGGCGTCACCATGGGAGCCGCGGCATGACCGTATTGACCAAGCCAGACCTATTGCGTCGTGCCGCGACCGGCGGCAGTTGCGCGCCGTGCCAGGATGGCGAAGGCAGCGTGCAGGTGCGCATGGAGCCTTTGCCGCGCGTCGGCAACGCCAAGGTATTCGCGATCTACGGCAAGGGCGGCATCGGCAAGAGCACGACCTCGTCGAACCTTTCCCTGGCTTTCGCCCGTCAGGGACTGCGCGTGCTGCAGATCGGCTGCGATCCGAAGCACGACTCCACCTTCACCCTGACCAAGCGCCTGATCCCGACCGTGATCGACGTGCTCGAAGGCGTTGACTTCCATCCCGAGGAACTGCGCCCGGAGGATTTCGTCGTCGAGGGCACCGGCGGCGTGATGTGCGTCGAGGCGGGCGGCCCACCGGCCGGCACCGGATGCGGCGGCTATGTCGTCGGCCAGACCGTGAAACTCCTCAAGGAGCATCATCTGCTCGAGGATACCGACGTGGTGATCTTCGACGTGCTCGGCGACGTCGTGTGCGGCGGGTTCGCCGCCCCCCTGCAGCATGCCGATCAGGCGCTGATCGTGGCCGCGAACGACTTCGACTCGATCTTCGCGATGAACCGCATCGTGGCCGCGATCGATGCCAAGGCGCGCAACTACGACGTGCGGCTCGGCGGCGTGATCGTCAACCGCAGTGCCGCCACTGACCAGATCGACCGCTACAATGCCGCGACCGGTTTGGGCACGTTGGCGCATTTCCCTGATCTCGACGTGATCCGTCGCTCGCGGCTGAAGAAATCCACCCTGTTCGAGATGGAGCCGACGCCGGAAGTCGAGGCGGTGCAGGCAGAATATCTCAACCTCGCCGCCAAGCTCTGGGCCGGTGTCGAGCCGCTATCGGCCAAGCCTCTGAAGGATCGCGACATCTTCGACTTGCTGGGGTTCGAGTGATGTCGACCCTGGTCTATCAACAACGCCGAGCGGAATTGCAGACCTATTTCGACCGCACCGCCTTCGATGCCTGGTCCCGCCTGACGTCCGATGCGCCGCTGGGGCGGATCCGGGCAACGGTGCGTGCCGGACGCGAGCGGATGCGCGCGACCCTGCTGGATTGGTTGCCGGCCGACCTGCGCGGCACGCGCCTGTTCGACGCCGGATGCGGCACCGGCAGCCTGGCCGTGGAGGCTGCACGACGCGGTGCCGATGTGCTGGCGGTCGATCTGTCACCGACCCTGCTCGACCTGGCGCGGTCGCGACTTCCGGTGGACCTTGCTGGGTCGGTCGAGTTCCAGCCAGGCGACATGCTCGACGCATCCTTCGGCCAGTTCGATCATGTCGTGGCGATGGACAGCCTGATCCATTACCCGGACCGGGAGATGGCCGATGCGGTCGCGGCCTTGGCGGCGCGCGCATCGACTTCCTTGCTGTTCACCTTCGCCCCGCGCACGCCGGCGCTCGCGGCCATGCATGCGGTCGGTCGGCTGTTCCCGCGCGGCGATCGTGCGCCGGCGATCGAACCGGTGGCGCCGGCGCGCATTGCGACGTTGCTGGACTATTCTCCGTCTTTGTCCGGTTGGGTCCGTCGCCGCACCGAGCGTATCGAGTCGGGCTTCTACACCTCGCAGGCGATGGAGTTGCGCGCACCATGAAACGCGACGCCGTCATCGCCCGCAGCTGGAACCGCGTCGGTCTGCGTTACCTGCCGATCGGCGATGCCGTCAGCGCGGAACTGCCGCTGGGCCGTCTGCTGCGTCTGTCGCTGTTCCAGGTCTCGGTAGGCATGGCGCTGGCGTTGGTGATCGGCACGCTCAACCGGGTGATGATCGTTGAACTCGGTGTGCCGGCTTGGCTGGTTTCGGCGATGGTGGCATTGCCGCTGCTGCTGTCGCCGTTCCGTGCCATCATCGGCTTCCGCTCCGATACACATAGCTCGCTGCTCGGCTGGCGCCGCGTGCCCTATCTGTGGATCGGCACCATGCTGCAGTTCGGCGGCTTGGCGATCATGCCGTTCGCGCTGCTGGAACTGTCGGGCGACAGCCACGGGCCGCAGATCGTCGGCTATATCGCGGCCGGTCTGGCCTTCCTGCTGGTAGGTGCGGGATTGCATACGGTGCAGACTGTCGGACTGGCGTTGGCGACCGACATCGCGCCGGCGAGATCGCGTCCGCTGGTGGTGACATTGCTTTGCGTGATGCTGCTGGTCGGCATTCTGGTCAGTGCGTTGCTGTTCGGCCTTCTGCTGCAGCACTTCAGCGAGATGCGGCTGATACAGGTCATACAAGGTGCGGCAATGGTGACCGTCGCGCTGAACATGATCGCCCTGTGGAAGCAGGAGCCGCGTGCCGCCTCGGTGGTGATCCCAGGGACCAACGCGCCACGCTTCCGGGACGCCTGGCGGGTCCTGTCACACGAGGAAAATGCGCGGCGCCGCCTGGTGGCGGTGTGGTTCGGCACCTTCGCCTTCGGCCTGCAGGATGTGCTGCTGGAGCCCTATGGCGGTCAGGTGCTGCACTTGCCGGTAAGTG
The DNA here is from genome assembly GCA_964235615.1 of uncultured Acetobacteraceae bacterium. Lineage (GTDB taxonomy): Bacteria > Pseudomonadota > Alphaproteobacteria > Acetobacterales > Acetobacteraceae > Lichenicoccus. Next base: position 12,418 of record CAXSEE010000083.1, read on the forward strand.
CGACGACCTCGCTGACGGCCCTGCTGGCGCTGGGCGGCCTGGCCGGTTTCGCCCTGTCGGCGCGGCTGCTGACACCGGGCCGCGACCGCTACCGGCTGGCGGCGATGGGGGCGCTCGAAGGCATCTTCGCCTTCGCCATGGTGATCGCCTCTGCGCCCGCGCAGTCGGTCGCGGCTTTCGCGGTCGGCATCGTCGGCATCGGCTTCGGTGCAGCGCTGTTCCTGGTCGGCACGCTGGCAGGAGCGATGGATGCTTCGCGCGCCGGCCGCAACGGTCTCGCACTCGGCACCTGGGGTGCCGTGCAGGCGTTCGCCGCCGGTGCCTCGATCGCCGCCGGCGGCCTGCTGCGGGACAGCGTCGCCTGGCTCGGGTCACGGGGGCAGCTCGGTGACGTCCTGCGTGGACCCGCAGTCGGCTACCAGGCGGTCTATGTGCTGGAAATTTTGCTGCTGTTCGCAACCCTCGTTGCCTTGGGCCGGCTCGTGCAGTTCAGCCCGACAGGCTCCTACTCGTCTCAGAAGGAAATCAGCCCATGCTGAGAGGTTCGCTGACCGGCTATGTCGACATGGCTCAGGTCTCGCTCTACATATTCTGGCTGTTTTTTGCAGGTCTGATCTATTATCTCCGGCGGGAGGACAGGCGTGAGGGTTATCCGCTCGTGTCCCAGGTTCCGGGCCAGACGGATCTCGTCGTCTCCAAGGGTTTTCCCGAAGTCCCGCCGCCGAAAATTTTCCGGCTATATCATGGTGGCGTTGCTCTATCGCCGCCCACTCAGCTGCCGCGCCAGCCGGAAGGTGCTGTGCCAGCCGCCATGTTTCCCGGGGCGCCGCTGCAACCCACCGGCAATCCGCTGGTCGACGGCATCGGGCCGGCCTCGTACTGCTACCGGGATGATGAGCCGGACCTGACGATTGATGGGCTGCCCAAGTACAAGCCGCTGCGCATAGCGCCGGAATATCGGATCGACGCGCGTAATTTCCAGCCGCGCGGCATGCGTGTGGCGGCAGCCGACGGCGTCGAGGTTGGCATGGTGTTCGACATATGGGTCGATGAGGCCGCACACGAGGTCGTCTATCTCGAGGTCGAGCTCGATGCCGCCTATGCGTTGCCGCGTATATTGCTCCCCGAGCGATTTGTTCGCTACCGGCCGCGTCGCAACCAGGTGAGTGTCCGTGCCCTCGTTGCCGAACAGCTCGTTCATGTGCCGCGCACGAGCCGTTCGGATCAGGTGACGCGATTGGAGGAAGACAAGATCCTGGGGTATTTCGGCGGCGGTGCGCTGTATGGGACACCCGCTCGCCTGGGGCCGCTGCTATGAGCCGTATCCGTGTTGTTCGCGATCGCCGTGACGGCCAGCCTCATGGCCTGCCCGCAGCGCTTCCCAAGGGTGAGACCATGCTCTGGCAGGGCGCGCCGCACTGGCTTGGACTGGCAAGACGTGTGCTGCATGTGCGCAAGATCGCCGCCTACTTCGCGATCCTGGCGGTCTGGTGCGCGGGTTCGGCAATTTTCACGAACTCGCCACGCCTCTGGTATTCGTTGGTCGCCCTGGTGGTGCTGGGGTTCCTCGCGATCGGAATGCTGTGCATCTTCGCTTGGCTGGTCGCGCGCACGACGGTCTATACGCTGACCGACCGTCGCGTCGTGCTGAAGATCGGCATCGCCTTGCCGATAAGCCTGAACCTGCCGTTCCGTCAGATCGACTCCGCGTCGATGCGTCTGTATCCTGACGGGACCGGCGATATTCCGCTGCTCATGAACGGGCCAACACGCATGGGCATCACGCTGCTCTGGCCGCATGTGCGTCCGTGGCGCCTGCAACGGGTGCAGCCGATGCTGCGTGTCATTCCGGATGCGGCACGGGTGGCACGGCTTCTCGGGAATGCTCTCGCAGCCAGTGCGGGAAAGGCGGCAGAGGCCGCACCGGTGTCCGCTCCTGTCGTGAAGCCGCAGCCCGCACATGCCGAATGGCCCGCCTCGGTGGGAGCATGATGCAGTGAGCGGCATCGCCCACCGCCGCAACACGACAGACGGTGCTGTACGCCGCAGAAAGCCGGTCGCATGGCCGCCGATGATCGCGTTGGCAGGAGTAGTCGCGATCACGATCGTAGCATTATGGCCATTGCCGCCGGCGAAGGATACCGCGGCCGTCATCGCTACCAGGCAGTTGCGTTTCATCGAGCAGCCTGGGGATCGCATGGCGATCGTCGATGCGGCCAACGGTTATGAGGTGGGACGGATCAAATCCACCGCGGACGGTTTCATACCCGGCGTGATGTATGGCATGGAGGTCGCGCGCCGGCGCTTCGGCGTCGATCTGTCCGCGCCTTACGGGCTCACGCAGTTGAGCGACGGCCGCGTGGTGCTTGCCGACCCGCCGACCCATAATCAGGTCGACCTCGAGAGCTTTGGCGACGCTAATGCCGCACTCTTTACTGCCCTGTTGCATACAAACGAGACCAAAGCCGCGCAGGGGACACGTTGATGTCGGGGCTGGGGATGTTCAGATTAGGAGCCGACCGCATCGAGGCAAGCTGCTTGGTCGAGATCGAGCAGAGCTTCGACAGCTTCCACGCCTATGCCGTGCCGCATGGCGTGGCGATCCGTCCGGGCGACGAGGTGCTGATCCATGATGCACCGACCTGGATCGGCTATGGCGAGCGGCTTTCGCGAGAGTGTCGGATCACGGTCAAGCGGGCCGGGGCAATCAAGCGGGCTTGGACGCGCATGACGTCGCTGTTCCAATTGACCGAGTTGTATGAAGTCGGCTTCGAGGCGGGAGAAAGACGATGAGCGAGACGCTGATCAAGGCTGAGAGCAAGGCTGGGAGCAAGGCCGGCGAGCGGCGCGTGAACGCCAGCACCGCATCGGCGCATGAGGATACCGTGCTGTCGCCGCGTTTCTACACCACCGACTTCGACTATATGGACCGGATGGACATCAGCCTGGTACGGCGCGAGTGGGACGGGTTGCTGGCGGAGCTGGAGCGCGACGTCAACCAGCGGCATTTCGTGCGTGACGAGCGTTTCGATCGCGATCTCGACAGTCTGCCGCCCGAGCTGAAGCGCGAGTTTCTCGACTTCCTGGTCAGTTCGGTGACGGCTGAGTTTTCCGGCTGCGTGCTGTATGCCGAGATCAAGAAGCGGATCACCAACCCCGACATCAAGGCGCTGTTCACCTACATGGCGCGTGACGAGGCCCGCCATGCCGGCTTCATCAACGACTCGCTGAAGGATTTCGGTGTCGGCGTCGATCTCGGCTTTCTGGCGCGGGCAAAAAAATACACCTACTTCAAGCCGAAGTTCGTCTTCTACGCGACCTATCTGTCGGAAAAGATCGGCTACGCGCGCTACATCACCATCTTCCGTCAGCTCGAGCGTAATCCGGATCGCCTGTTCCACCCGATCTTTTCCTGGTTCGAGAACTGGTGCGGCGACGAGTATCGCCACGGCGAAGCCTTCGCGCTGCTGATGCGCTCGGATCCCTCATTGCTGACGGGCGTCAACCGGCTGTGGATCCGCTTCTTCCTGCTCGCGGTGTTCGCGACCATGTATGTGCGCGATCACGCCCGGCCGGTGTTTCATGCGGCACTCGGTCTCGATCCGACCGAGTACGACATGCAGGTGTTTCGCGTGACGCAGGAGATCTGCAAGCAGGTTTTCCCGGTGGCGTTGGATCTCGACGATCCGCGCTTTCATGCCGGGCTGGAGCGCCTGCGCCGGATCGCGGTGGCCATCGGCGCCGTCAAGGCGCGTGGCGGCATCGTCGGCAAAATCCGGCAAGGCGGCCTGATGGCGTCGGCAGGCGTGAATTTCCTGCGGCTGTACGCGCTGCCGGTGAAACGCAACGCGATGCCGCGCGCCGTGCGGCTGGCTCCCTCCTGGTAGGAGTAGTTCCATGATGCATCTCTATGTCCTGCCGGCGCTGTTCGCGTTGTTCGTGTGGTGGTTCAGCACCGGGCTGATCATGTATCTGGACGGGCTGCCGCGTCATACCTTCCGCTGGAGCATGCTGGGCGCCACCGTGCTGCTCGGCGCTTCGCTTTGGGGATTATCCGTCTCGAGCCACGATATCTCCGTCCGCGGCGCCTATTGCGCTTTCAGTTGCGGCCTGCTGGCCTGGGGCTGGCAGGAGATCTCGTTCTACATGGGCTTCGTGACCGGGCCGCGTGGCGCGCCCTGTGCGGAAGGTTGCAGCGGCTGGCGTCATTTCGGTCATGCGATCCAGACCAGCCTCTGGCACGAGCTCGCCATCATCGCCTCCGGCATCGCGGTGGTCGCCTTGACCTGGCACCAGCCCGATCAGATCGGCACCTGGACCTTCATGGTGCTTTGGTGGATGCACCAGAGCGCCAAGCTGAACGTGTTCCTTGGCGTGCGGAACCTGAACGAGGAGTTCCTGCCGGAGCATCTGCAGTTCCTGCGCTCGTTCCTGACCAAGAAGTCCATGAACCTGCTGTTCCCGGTCTCGATCACCGTCTCGATGGTGATCATGGTGCGGCTGGTGCAGGCAGCGATCGCCCCGCAGGCCACCGCCTTCACGTCCGCCGGCTTCACCTTCCTGAGCACGATGATGGGGCTGGCGATCGTCGAGCATTGGCTGCTGATGCTGCCACTGCCGGCGGCAGCACTTTGGGGCTGGAGCCTGAAGTCGCGCAAGGCGATCGCCCCGTTCGACATAGAGATCGTCGCCGGCTTCCTCGGCGCCGGCAAGACAACCTTCCTGCGCCACACATTGGCTTCGTACGGCCGCGACAGCCGCACGGTGGTGCTGGTCAACGACTTCTCCTCGGTTGGCGTCGATGGCTCGTTGCTGCGCGAGCGCGGCGCGGATGTGGTCGAACTGCCGAACGGCTGCATCTGCTGCTCGCTGAAAAAGGATCTCGCGGCACAGTTGAAAACCATCGTGACGCAGTGGTCGCCGAAACGGGTGCTGATCGAGCCGAGCGGTGTCGCCGATCTTGCTTCCCTGCTCGGGGTGTTGTCGCAGCCCGACCTCAAGCCGATGGTGCGCTCGCTGCACGTGACGACACTGCTCGATGCCGGAGCCTTCCTGCGCGACTACGCCCGCATGACCGCGCATATCGAGGCCCAGGCGAGGCTGGCAAGCGTTCTGGTGATCAACAAGACCGACCTGGTGACGCCGGCAACATTGGGGATGATCGAGACCACCATCCGCTCGCTCAACCCGACGGCGCAGATCATGCAGGCGACATAGGGC
>CAXSEE010000084.1:0-2650 GCA_964235615.1 uncultured Acetobacteraceae bacterium
CCGGCAGCCTCTTCGGGCGAATGCCCGCGGCGATGGACGAGCATGGTGCGCTCGAAGCTCATCACCTCGCGGCCGTCCTGGTTGAGACCCCGCGTCGACACGGTGACGATGCCCTGGGTCGGCCGGCTCTTGGACTCCCGCTTGCTCAGCACGGTGCTCTCGGCGTAGAGCGTGTCGCCGGCGAACACCGGTTGCGTGGCGCGCACCTTGTCCCAACCCAGGTTGGCGACGACCTTGGCGCTGACGGTGCGCACCGACATGCCGGTCAACAGGGCTAAGGTGAAGGTGCTGTCCACCAGCATCTTCTTCCATTCGGTCTTGGCGGCGTAGGCCGCATCGAAATGGACCTGCTGAACGTTCAAGGTCAGCAGCGTGAAGTAGGTGTTGTCGACATCCAGCACCGTGCGGCCGGGACGATGCTCGAACACATCCCCCTCCACGAAGTCTTCCCAATACAGTCCGGACGTCTCGCGATAGCGCTTCTCGCCGACTGTCTTGTAGGCGGGCAATAGGGTTTCCATGCGGAATTCCTCTCGATTAGGTTATTGGCCGGCTGCGGCCAGGGTATGGCGTGCTTTGCGCGCGACGGCCTCGTCGATCATTTGGCCATCGACGATGCCGACACCCTTCGCGTTCGCGCTGAGCACGGCCTTGGCGTGCTCGACCGCCTTGCCGGTTGGCGTCAGCGCCTGGTTAATCGGGCCAACCTGGCCGGGGTGGATTGCCGCCTTGGCCGGAAAGCCGAATGCCAGGGCGTCCGCCGCCTCCCGGGACAGGCCGTCCACATCGTGTACATCGAAGAACGGCGAGTCGATCGGCGTCACGCCGGCCAGGGCGCAGGCGAGCACCAGCCGGCTGCGCACGGCCACCAGCGGCGGCCACGCCGTCGCGATGCCGAGATCGGCTGCCATGTCGGCAGCCCCCAGCATCAGCCCGAACAGCCGGGGTGTTGCCGCCGCCGCAATCGCTTCGGCCGCAGCCAGTCCACGGGCGCTCTCGATGATGCCGATCAGCCGGGTTCCACGTCCCGCTGCTGCCAGCAGGCGATCAAGGATATGCAGGTGGCCCGGGCTGTCTGTTTTAGGCAGCACAAGGAAATCGGGCGCCGCACTCGAAGCCAGCAGAGCGTCGAGGTCGGCGATGCCGGCCGCGGTGTCGAGCCCGTTGATGCGGATCGCCCTGGAAACTGCGTTGGCGGCAGAGCCGGACAGGTATTCGAGGGCAGTAGCCCGCGCCTTGGGCTTGTCCTCGGGCGAGACGGCGTCCTCAAGGTCGATGATAAGGACATCGGCGCCGATCTCAGCGGCCTTCGCGAACCGGTCCGGGCGCGTGCCCGGGGTGAACAGCCAACTCCGCGTCGGCTTCGTCTTGCTGGACATTGTACATCTCCATGACGCTGAAGTTGGCAGGGCCGCCCGGCGCTCCGCCTAGGTGCTCACTTAATGGAGAGCGGCTGCGTGGATTTGGAAACGCTGGTTCATTATTATCTCTCATCAGTCTTGATACTCATGAACATTAGAAGAATTCAGCCAAGAGAAAATGCGTTTTTTCTGGACTCAGCCTTCACCAAGTGTGAAGGATCGATCTTCACCAGGTGTGAAGGATCGATGATGCGTTACGATCTCACCGATCTCGCCATTTTTACCGATGCCGTTGATGCGGGGAGCCTCACGCGCGCAGCGGCGCGTAACCACGTCGTCCTGGGAGCCGCGAGTGCCAGGATGCGACTTTTGGAGGAACGCCTCGGCGTCCAACTGTTGAAACGCGACCGGCGCGGCGTCAGGCCCACCTCTTCCGGGGAGGCGCTGCTAGGCCACGCACGCGAAATCCTGGCGAACGCGCGTCGACTGGACGCGGATCTCGGTAAGTTTGCCGGCGGTTTACGCGGCGATGTACGGTTGCTGTCGAACACGAACGCGCTGATGGAGTTCTTGCCGCGTGCGCTCGGCCGCTTCCTCGCCCGCTATCCTGACATCAGCGTGACGGTTGAGGAGCGACTCAGCCGCGCCATCGCCAGCGCGGTCATTGAAGGCGAAGCTGACATCGGGATCATCGCCAGCACGATCGATGTGGCCGGCCTTCAGACATACCCTTTCGCCCAGGACCGTTTGGTACTCGTCGTTCACAAGAGTTCCGCCATTGGCAATAGGTCGATAGCCTTCAAGGATGTGCCCGATCAGCCGTTCATCGGGCTTGATGAGTCGAGCGCGATCCAGGTTTTCCTCAATGAGATCGCGGAAAAAGCCGGGCGTCGAATCAAGCTTCGCATGATGCTGCGCAGCTTCGACGCTGTTTGCCTGATGGTCGAGGCAGGAGCGGGTCTGGCCATCGTGCCGCAAAGCGCCGCCGTTCGTTGTGCGCGAACCATGGCAGTCCGCGTCGTGCAGATCTCCGACCCTTGGTCGCTGCGGGATCTGCGGCTCTGCGTCCGTGACGAAAAACGTCTTCCCGCGCTGGCGATGCTTCTCCTGGATGCCTTGCGTCAGCCGGCATGAACGCATGACGCTCCATGCCTCCTGGTTGAAGGCCGCTTCGCGACGCCGATCCGGCACCAGCCACATCAGGGCGACGGTATGGATCGCATCCGGGACCCCGGTTCACGAACGCCAGGAACGGCAGCCCTGGGCGGCAGCCTGGATGCGCCCCCCCC
>CAXSEE010000084.1:2750-17478 GCA_964235615.1 uncultured Acetobacteraceae bacterium
CCCCTGGATGCGCCGCGCCTGGACGCGCTGGCACAACCGGTGCGCGCCCGCTAGGGGCAGGCATTGCCCGGATGTCCGGTCGCCGCCATGGTCGGGCGGAAATCATGATGCAGGAGATATGATTTGGCAGGTCTGGCTCGATGGCTCCGCGGCGCCGTGCCCGCAATCGCCGCCGCCGCGACGGCCGGACCGGTACACGCCGCCGGCCGCCCGGTGCATGACTTCCACGCCGTCGCGATCGCGGCGGACGGCCGCCATATCGCCAGCATCGAAAGCGACGACGTGCCGAACGGCAGCGAGCGGCCGACGCGCCATTTGTTCATCCGCACCTCCGACGGTGCCGCCAGGCAGGTCGCGTTGCCGTGCCGCGCCGGGCCGGACTGCGTGCCCTCGTCGCCGAGCTGGAACCGCGACGGCAGCCGCCTCGCCTTCGTGGTGACCTCGGCAAGCACGGCGACGGCCTCGATCTACGCGGTGGAGGCCGCCGGTGGGGCGCCGCACCGGCTGGCGCGCTTCGCCGGCGTGCTGGGTACGTTGCGCTATGGCCCGCACGACGCGCTCGCGGTGCTGGCGACGGCGCATCCGCACAAGAAGGTCGGCGCGACCGAGGCGGCGGCGCCGATGGCGGGCGAGATCGGCAGCCACACCGACGAGCAGCGGATCGCGATGCTGCAGGATGGGGCGCTGCGGCTGGTCTCGCCGGCCGACCTGTTCGTCTACGAGTTCGACTGGCGTCCGGACGGCAACGGCTTCGTGGCGACCGCGGCCAAGGGTGACGGCGACAGCCAGTGGTGGGTGAGCAAGCTGGTCGCGGTGGCGGCGGCGGATGGCGCGACATCGGTGCTGCACGCGCCGGACGATCCGCACCAGCAGCTGGCCCATCCGGTGGTGTCTCCGGACGGCGGCAGCGTCGCCTACATCGCCGGCTGGATGAGCGACTTCGGCTCGGATGGCGGCGACGCCTACCTGTTGCCGCTGAACCAACCCGGCGCCAAGGCGGTCGACCTCACGCCCGGCCTGCGCGCGACGATCACCTCGCTCGATTGGGGCTGCCGACCCGGACTGACGGCAACCGCGCTGGCCGGGGCGCGGACCGAGCTGCTGGCGCTCGCCCCGGCCGCGGCTCCGGACACGCTCTGGTCGGGACAGCAGAGCATCGGCAGCGGCGGCTGGAACCTGAGCCTCGCCTGCGCCGGCGGGCATAGCGCCGCCTATCACCAGACCTTCGTGGACCCGCCGGAACTGGAGGCGGGACCGATCGGGCAATGGCGCGACATCACCCATGTCAACGCGGGGATCGCCGCACCCGCCCGGGCGATGAGCGTGACCTGGAAGAGCGGCCAGTACGACGTGCAGGGCTGGCTGCTGACCCCCTCGCCGGCGCCGGCGGGCAAGCGTCCGCTGCTGGTGCAGGTGCATGGCGGGCCGCAGGCGGCGGAGGAGCCCGATTTCGACTCCCTGGCCCCGAGGGGGACCGACCGGGCGCTGCTCGCCGCCGGCTACGACCTGTTCCTGCCGAACTACCGTGGCAGCTTCGGGCAGGGCGAGGCGTTCACCGCAGCCGACATCAACGATTTCGGCGGGGGCGACTTCCGCGACATCATGGCCGGCGTGGACGCCGTCGAGCGCACAATGCCGGTCGACGACGCGCGGCTCGGCATCTTCGGCGGCAGCTATGGCGGCTACATGTCGATGTGGGCGGTCACCCAGACCCACCGCTTCAAGGCCGCCGCCAGCCACGCGGGCGTCTCGGACTGGCTGTCGGAACAGGGCGAGGCGCCGCAGATGACTGCCGATACGCCGGACCCGGTGTTCGGCACGCTGGTGTACGACGACCCGCGTCCGCAATTGCGCGCCTCCCCGATCACCCACATGCGCGGGGTGCGCACGCCGATGCTGATCACCGTGGGCGAGCGCGACGTGGAATGCCCGCTGCCGCAGAGCCAGGAATACTACCAGGCGCTGCTCGCCCTCGGCGTGCCGAACAGCTTCGTGGTCTATGCCGGCGAGGGGCACGGCTTCCGCAACGAGGCCGATCGCGCCGACGAGCGCAGGCGGACGGTGGCCTGGTTCGACAGATGGCTGGGCACGCCGCCGGAGCAGGTGCCGGAACGAGGTGCCGCGCCGGGCGTGAAGACCGCTCAGGCCAGGAGCACCGCCACGTCCAGGGACGCGAACGCGCAGCGCGGGGGTGACAAGTAGCACCCTGCTGAAATGGCTCGGCTGCTAATGGTCCGATCCCGGCGCTTGGTTTCCAAGCGTCGGGTGAATCGGCCCACCAAATCAACGGCTAGTGGAAAAATCTGACGGTTCTTTCCGTCAGATTTTTCCACTAGCGGGCGTCGCCGTCCGAAGGCAGCCGGTCGCGATACCGGTTCCAGTGTGTCGTCAGTTCCAGCACGACCTTGCTGCCGACGGCGTAGGCAGAGTCGAGCGAGGCACGATAGGCCGAGAAACCGGTCTCCTTGCCTTCCGAGGCCAGCAGTTCGGCCGCCGTCTCCCCAGGCGGCGGCATGTCGTAGTTGCTGGCGGTCCGCAGCACCAGCACGCGTGCCAGATCGACCCTGCGCGTGTGGGACAGGAAGGTCAGCGCCTGCATCAGGCCGCCATCCTCCTCGGCGGTGGTGGCGAACGTCCCCTGGCCGTGCGTCCAGTAGCGGGTCCAGTCCTCGGCGCAGGTGTTGAGCCTGTCGCCGACCCAGAAGATGCCCGATGACAGCGTGTCGCCCTCCAGCACGAAGGGCGGCTTCTGCGCCGGCGGGGTGGCGGTGTAGCGTGCGCGCAGGCCCTGCAGCGGCGCGCTGTCCGGCAGAATGATGCCGCGGGTCAGGCCATAGGCCCAATCCACCAGACCGCCGTCCAGCTTGTAGACCGCTGTGCCCCAGACGCCATCCGCCGCGGGCGCCGGCTGCTCGTAGGGCGTGGCGCGCTGGAACGGCACATAGCCGGTCGGCCAGCCGGCGGGGATCTCGCGGGCGTCGATCTCGTGACCCTCTCCGGTGACGACGTGCCTGGCCCACGCCGCCGACGCCACCGAGCCGATCTTCGGGTCGATGCCGCCGATCCCGGCCAGGACGAAATAGGCGTGACTCAGGTCGAAGCGCGGATCATAGCCGAGTGCGGTGATCGATGACGCCATGCGCGCCGGCCCCTCGCCGCTGACCATGCCGAGCACGCCGAGTTGCGGATTGTAGCGCAGCGGATGATAGCCCTGCGGGAACGGCAGCACGGTGGCGAGCGGCAGCTTCTCGACCCAGTTCTGGAACTCGCCGGGGGTGTCGCCGGTGTCCGCGCCGAGCTCGAAGGTGGTCACCACCACGACTTTCACCACGATCGGCTTCGCCGCATGGGCTGCCAATGGAGCGACCGACGCCCAAGCCGCGAACAACAGACTGGCGCGCATCAGTGTGGTTCCTGCTTTCGGCGCGGCAGCAGCGCCGGCTCGAACACCAGCGTTGCAATAAGCGTGCAAGCGAGGCTCATCAGCAGCAGCCGGCCCATGCTGGCGGTGCCGGGATGATGCGACAGCGCCAGCGAGCCGAACGCGGTGCCGGTGGTCAGCGCGGAGAACAGGATCGCCTTGGCCGTCGGCGAGGCCAGCGGATAGCGCAGCCCAACCTGCCAGTTCATCACGAAATAGATGTTGAAGCTGACCCCCACCCCGAGCAGCAGCGGCAGGGCGATGATGTTGGCGAAGTTCAGCGGCTGCGGCAGCACCACGCAGAGAATGACCGTCAGCATGGCCGAGAGCAGCAGCGGCGCCAGCACCATCGCCATGTCGCGCAGCCGGCGCAGCGCCACCAGCAGGATCAGCGCGATCATCGCCAGCGCCGACAGCGCCGCGATCTCGAAGGCCGAGACGATGGTGTTGGCACTCTCGACGATGGTCACCACCGATCCCGACACATCCGGCCAGACGCCGCGCACCTCGGAGAGGAACTTGTGCAGGGTGTGGCTGTCCGAGGCGCCGCCCTTGATATGCACCTGCATATGCGCCTGGCCGTCCGGCAGGATCCAGTCGCGGGCGATCTCCGGCGGCACGTCCTTGATGGTGATCGGGCCTGGCTGCATGCCGGCCTGCAGAACCGTGCGCAGCTGATCGAGCTGCATCGGCAGGAAGCGGACCAGGGCCTGGTCGGTCGCCAGGAGAGCCGCGTCCGGCTGCGTCGACAACCGCTGCAGCGCGCTCACGATGGAACGCAGCGGATCGTTCGGCGGCAGCTTCGGCAATACCGGCGTGAGCGACGCGATCGTCTTCTCGGCAGCCGCGCGTAAGGCAGCGGCGTCCGGCGGCGGCGGCACGTCGTAGGGGCTCAGCGTCGGCAGCAGGATCGAGGCGGCATCCTGGATCATCGGCTGCTTCTGCGCCTGGCCGGTCGGCACGAAGCTGTCCAGCGTCAGCACGTCATGCACCAGCGGCAGCTTCTCGATCCGCGCCGCCAGGACACGCGCCTGGTCCAGGCTGGGAACCAGCATCTCGGCGCTGTACGGGCTGGTCATCGGGTCGGACATCAGCAGGTGCAGCGCCTGCACGCCAGGTGAATTCGGGTTCTTGGTATGCAGCGGGTCACCGTCGAAACGCAGCAGAGGCAGCATCGCCGCACCCGCCAGGGCCAGCAGCGCGAAGCCGGCGATCACCGGCCGGCGGTACCGTCGCAACGCCTGGTCGACCGGCCGGGCCCAGGGAAAACCCTCGTCGCGTCCCGGCGAGCGGAAACCGAACAGGCGCAGCAACGCCGGCAGCAGGGTCAGCGAGCATACAAAGGCGATCAGCATGCCGATGCCGGCGATCAGGCCGAGCTGGGCGACGCCGTTGAAGGCGGTGGGGGTAAAGGCGAGGAAGCCCGCCGCGGTCGCGGCCGACGCGATCAGGATCTGCACCCCGGTCTCCCGCCCGGTCGCCGCCAGCGCCGCCTGGATCGCCATCGGGCTGCCGTCGGGATTGCGCTGGGCACGGAAGCGGACCGAGAACTGGATCGCGAAATCCACCGCGATGCCGATGAACAGCACCGCGAACGCCACCGACACCAGGTTGAGCCTGCCCACCGCCAGCGACGCGAAGCCGGTGGTCAGCAGCAATCCGAACAGCAGCACGATGACGATCGGCAGGATGATCCGCCAGCTTCGCACCGCCAGGAACAGCCATAGCGTCACCAGCACCAGGGAGGCGATCAGCTCGCGCACCGCGCCTTCGGCAACGGTGGCGAACTCCTCGTCGTCCAGCGCCACCTGCCCGGTGATGTAGACATGCGCCTCCCCGGACTTCACGTCCGGCAGTGCGGCGATGGCGCGCTTCATGGCCTCGGTGCCCTTGCCTCCCGGCGAGAAGGAGCCGAAGTCCAGCCGCGGCTGGGTGATCACGAACTTATATTTGCCGGCGAGGTCCGACAGGCTGCCGGCGAGCAGCTTCTGCCAGGAAAGCGGCGTCGGGTGGCCGTCCGCCGCCGCCTCCAACGTGTCGGCGAAACCACGCAGCGGGGTCTGGAAGGTCGCGAGGTTGGCCTGGCCGCGCGCGACCCCCTCGCCGATCAGGTCCAGCGCCCCGAACAGTCCGCGTGCCGACGGGTCCGAGGCGAGCTGGCCCAGGAAGGGCTGCGCCGCGATGGTCGCGTCGAGCAGGCTCCCGAGCGGTGCCACGTCGAGGAACAGCAGGCCGTTGCGCACCAGGTAGGGGTTGGCGTCCGGCCGGCGGACGTATTTGTAGAGGTCGGTGCGCGGCGCCAGCGCCTCGTCGAGCTGGCGGGCGGTCTCCTGGGCCTCCTCGGGAAGTCTGGCGCCGATGACGGCGATCAGCAGATCCTCGCCCTGCGGAAAATCTGCCTGCAGGATGTTGGCGCGCTTCTTCCACGGCAGCGAGGCGGAAAACAGCTGGCCGGTGTCGGTGCTGACGCCGAGGTACCGCTTGGTGGCCAGCAGGGCACCGGCACCGAGCAGGGCCGCCAGCAGCAGGATGAGCGGGGCACGGCGCGCGCAGAACGCAACCAGCCGTCCGAGGGGTCCGGCCAGCATCTATTCGGCCCTCTAGCGTGTGGCGGCGGAGACGGGATGGAACAGGTGGCGCAGCCTGATGGCGATGATCGCCGCCATCCGGCTGGTGCCGGCCGCGGCACCCAGCAGGATCGGCAGCAGCCGGCCGAGCCAGGCGGCGGGTCCGAGCAGGTAGAGCGCATCGTCGGGATGAAAGCCCCAGGCGCCCTCGTGGATGCGGCCCGCGCCGGTCGTGCGTGTCTCGTCGATCTCCGACATCCAGTTGCACGGCAGCAGGGCCGCGCTGGACAGGATGCCGAGGACGATGGGCCAGTGCCCGAGATCGCGGCCGAACAGGGTCGCGTGCCGTAGCCCGATGCCGATGGACACGAAGAACAGGCAGTTCACGCCGTTATCGACCATGTAGTCGCAGCGATGGCCGCACGGGGTCATCATGTTGCCGAGCCGGGCGAGCTCGCTATCGACGCGGTCGAGAAAGGCGGACAGCACCCACAGCGCCCCGCCCCAGACTGCTGCGCCATGCATCGGGAGCGGACCCAGGACCAGGAACAGGCACGCCGCCATCCCGGTCAGCAGGCGCAGCGTCGTCGGATGGTTGGGCGCGGCTCCGGTGCCGATCGGCCGGCGGGCCACGATGCGGGCCAGCTTGTGGGTCCAGGTGTCGCTCAAGATGCATCTCCGTAATCGAGTGCCGCCTGCATCTCGCCGTCCCGGCTGGCCGTGCCCGCCGGCGCCCCCGATGACGTCCCTGATGGCACCCACCAATAATGCTCCAGCCACTGCCATGCCGCCAGGGCGGGAAGCCCGAGCACGATCTCACGCAGCCGCTTGATCAGGGCGAGCGCGATCGAGACCTGCGGCGACAGCCCGAACAGGGCGCCCACCACCACGAAGCCACCCTCGCTGACGCCGAGCGCACCCGGCACGATGAAGCCGGCGGCCTTTACCGCCTGGCTCAGGCTCTCGATCACCAGCCCCTCGGCGAGGCTCGCGTCGTGGCCGAGAAAATGCAGCGCGAGGCAGACCTCGACCGCCCCGAGCAGCCACGAGATCGACTGGTGCAGCAGCGCCAGCCCGACCGAACGCGGCGAGCGATACAGCCCGGTGATCGCGACATGCAGGCCGGCGATCTCGCCCATGCCCTGCCAGCCGAAATGCGCGGCCAGGCGCATCAGCCCGCGTTCGAGCAGGCTGGCGAGGCCGAACCATTGTCCGCCGACGAAGCCCAGCGCCGCCAGGCAGGCAATGCCGAGGCCGCCCACCACCTCGTCGGTGACATGGCTGCGGCCGAGCAGCGCCAGCAGGGTCAGCAGCCCGGCGACGGTGAACCCGATCTGCGTCACCATCTCGGTGCTCAGGTCGCAGACGGTGCAGGCGGTGGCGCGCGTGAGGGTCATGCCGAGACGGCGCAGCAGCCGGGCGGCCACGAACTCGCCGCCGACCTGGGCCACCGGCAGCAGGCTGTTCACCCCCTCGCGCACCCAGCGCAGGACGCCGAACTGCAGCAGCGACGGCTTGCCCGCCGCGCGCCCGGCGATGGCACTCCAGGCGGCGGCGGAAAAGGCGATCTGGACGGTATGAAAGGCGATCACCAGCACGATGCCCCAGCCGGCCTGGTGCAGCAGCGCCAGCACATGGCCGAGACCGAAGCGGGCCAGCAGCCAGACGGTGAGAGCGGCGCCGAGGGTCCCGCCGATAAGGGTCAAAAGCTTCATGCCTGGCTCTCGTCAACTTCCGCAGCCCAGCCTTCCGGTTTCGCGACTTTCGTGTCTCGCGACGGCGGGGCAAACTATTCCATCGACACGGCCGATCGATCTTCCGGACATGTATCGGACCACTCCTGCCTTGAGAACCCTGCTCCTTGTGCCTCGACCCCTGACGGCGGGCGACGCCGCCCGCGCTGCCCTGGGGCTCGCGAGACCCGGAGTTCATCGCGCTGATCGCCGGCAGCGGCACCTCCGCGGTCGAGGCGGCGATCGGCACTCTCGTGCCAAGGTCGGATAAGCTGCGCGCGGCCCTGCAGGCGCACGGGATCGTGATCCATCCCGGCAAGCTGGCCGAGGCACCCTGTTCAGGATCGGCTGCATCGGCGCCATCGACGAGCGTGACGTTGCACGAACGGTTGCCTCCATCGCCTGGGTCACGCCAGACTGAAGTCAGTCGATAATTGACACATGAGGGCAGAGCCATGACGGGAACCACAGACGGCCCAAGGCGCACCGAGATTGCCGGCAGCCACCTGGCCGCCCCGGCACATGGCAAGCCGATCGGCCCGGTGCCGATCGACCAGCGGATCGAGGTCAGCATCTACCTGCGGCCGCGCGACCAGCACCAGACGCAGCAGACGGCGCTAACCGGCAGCATCGACCAGCGCCGCCTCCAGCTCGCCCAGCAGCGCGCGAGCGCGCATCGCGACGATTTCCGCCGGGTCGAGGAGTTCATCTCGGAGCATGGGCTGTCGGTGGTCTCGATTGATCCGGCGCGACGCCTGCTCCGCGCGTCCGGGACGCCGGCCTGCATGGAGTCCGCATTCGGCGCCAAGCTTGGCCTGTACGAGGAGAACGGCAGCACCTACCGCGCCCGCACCGGCACGCTGGAAGTGCCGCAGGACCTGCATGGACTGGTCGAGTCCGTGCTCGGCATCGACGGCCGTCCGGTGGCGCACACGCGCATCGTCCGCCCCAGGGCGGCCCAGCCGGCCAGCGTCGAGCCCAACCAGATGGGCAAGCTCTATGACTTCCCGACCAGCGTCACCGGCGCCGGCGTGACCATCGCCCTGATCGAGCTCGGCGGCGGGTTCCGCTCGACCGACACCGCGACCGCCTTCAAGGCGATGGGGTTGACGGCCCCGCGGGTGATTGCCGTCTCGGTGGACGGCGGCATCAACGACCAGTCCGGCTCGGATGCGGACGGCGAGGTGGCGCTCGACATCCAGGTAGCCGGCGGTGTCGCGCCCGGCGCGGAGATCGTGGTCTATTTCGCGCCGAACACCGACGCGGGCTTTGCCGACGCGATCTCGCAGGCGGCGCACGACACCACCAACCGGCCCTCGATCATCTCGATCTCCTGGGGCGGCGCGGAGACCGGCTGGCAGCCCCAGGCCGTCACCACGATGAACACGGTGCTGCAGGAAGCAGGCAGCCTGGGGATCTCGGTGTTCGTCGCCTCGGGGGACAACCTCGCCACCGACAATGTCGGCGACGGCACCGCGCATGTCGATTTCCCCGCCTCCTCGCCCTACGCGATCGGCTGCGGCGGCACCCACATCAGCTTCAGCGGCACCAGGATCAGCCACGAAGTGGTCTGGAACGACGGCACCAGCGGCACTGGGGGCGGCATCAGCGACCTGTTCCCGGTCCCCGCGTTCCAGGCCCATGCCAACCTGCCGGCCAGCGTCAACGGCGGGCGCCGCGGCCGCGGCGTGCCGGATGTCGCGGGCAATGCGGCCCCTGCCAGCGGCTATGTCGTGGTGGTGGACGGCAAGAGCGAGGTCGTCGGCGGCACCAGCGCCGTGGCGCCGCTATGGGCCGGCCTCACCGCCCTGATCAGCCAGAAGGCGAGCCATCCGGTCGGCTTCCTGCCCGACTTCCTCTATGCCAACATCGCCTCCAACGCCGGCCTGCTGACGCAGATCACCAAGGGCAACAACAAGCCCGAGGGCAGCAAGCTCGGCTATGACGCGGGTCCCGGCTGGAATGCCTGCACCGGGCTCGGGCGGCCGAACGGGCAGGCCCTGTTCGCGGCGTTGACCGGGGCCGAGGTCGCCTGAAGGCGTGTGGGGTGCGTGATGAAAATCGGCGTGTTCATACCGATCGGCAACAACGGCTGGCTGATCTCCACCACCGCCCCGCAATACATGCCGAGCTTCGATCTCAACCGCGAGATCGTGCAGCGCGCCGAGCGGCACGGCCTCGATTTCGCGCTGTCGATGATCAAGCTGCGCGGCTTCGGCGGCAAGACCGAATTCTGGGAACACAACCTGGAATCCTTCACGCTGATGGCTGGCCTCGCCGCGGTCACCAGCCGGATCCAGTTGTTCGCCACCGTGGCGACGCTCACCATCCCGCCGGCGATCGCGGCGCGCATGGCGGCCACCATCGACAGCATCTCGCACGGCCGGTTCGGGCTGAACATCATCACCGGCTGGCAGAAACCGGAATACTCGCAGATGGGGCTCTGGCCGGGAGACGAGTATTTCTCCAGCCGATACGAGTTCGTCGCCGAGTACGTGAACATCCTGCGCGACCTCTGGGAGACCGGCCGGTCGGACCGCAAGGGCAAGTTCTTCCAGATGGACGACTGCCGCGTCAGCCCGCGCCCGCAGGCGGACATGAAGATCATCTGCGCCGGCCAGAGCGAGGCCGGCATGATGTTCTCGGCGCAATATGCCGACTACAACTTCTGCTTCGGCAAGGGCGTGAACACCCCTACGGCGTTCGCTCCGGCGGCACGCAAGCTGCTGGCCGCAACCGCGGTCACCGGCCGGCGCGTGACCTGCTACGCGCTGTTCATGATCATCTCCGACGAGACCGACGAGGCGGCCATGGCCAAATGGGAGCTGTACAAGTCCGGCGTCGACAATGAGGCGGTGCAATGGCTGGCGACGCAGAGCGCGGTCGATACCCGCGCGGACGCCAATGTCCGCCAGATGGCCAACCCGACTTCCGCGGTCAACATCAACATGGGCACGCTGGTCGGCTCGTTCGCCACCGTGGCACGGCTGCTCGACGAGATCGCCGGCGTCGAGGGCACCGAGGGCGTGCTGCTGACGTTCGACGACTTCATCGCCGGCATCGAGGCGTTCGGCACACGCATCCAGCCGCTGATGCGCGCGCGGGCCCACATCACCCAGACCGTGGAGGCTGCCTGAAATGAGTCCACCTGACATGAGTATCGTCACTCCCGGAACATCGGCGCTCGGAGACGGCGCGGGCGGCCGTCGCGTCACCCTGCCGGCACGCCCGGAAGCCCTGTCGCTCGACCCCAGCCATGCGGCGCTGATCGTGGTGGACATGCAGAATGCCTATGCCAGCAAAGGCGGCTACCTCGACCTCGCCGGCTTCGACATCAGCGGCGCGCAGGCGGCGATCGAGGCCATCGCGGTCGCGTTGCGCGCCGCGCGCGCCGCCGGCATGACGATCATCTATTTCCAGAACGGCTGGGACGCCGATTATGTCGAGGCCGGCGGTCCCGCCTCGCCGAACTACCACAAGTCCAACGCGCTCAAGACCATGCGACAGCGGCCGGAGCTGGCCGGCACTTTGCTCGCCAAGGGTGGCTGGGACTACGCGCTGGTCGACGCGCTGACGCCGCAGCCGGGCGACATCGTGATCCCCAAGCCGAGATACAGCGCCTTCTACAACACGCAACTGGACTCCATCCTGCGCGGGCGCGGCATACGCACGTTGGTGTTCACCGGGATCGCCACCAACGTCTGCGTCGAGTCTACCCTGCGCGACGGCTTCTTCCTCGAATATTTTGGGATCGTGCTGGAAGACGCGACCCACCAGGCCGGCCCGGACTATGTGCAGAAGGCGGCGATCTATAATATCGAGACCTTCTTCGGCTGGGTCTCCAACGTCGCGGATTTCTGCGGCGCGGTCAGCCAGAGCGCGGACTGAAGCCATGCCCATGCGAGCGGTCATTCCCCCCGGCACCGGCATGCCGATCGCCCCGTTCTCGCCGGGCACGTTGGCCGATGGGGTCGTGTATGTGTCGGGCACGTTGCCGTTCGACGCCGACAACAACGTGGTCCATCCGGGCGACGCGGCGGCGCAGACGCGGCACGTGCTGGAGACCATCAAGCGCGTCATCGAGACCGCCGGCGGCAGCATGGCGGATGTCGCCTTCAACATGATCTTCATCAAGGACTGGGCCGACTACGCCGCGCTGAACAGCGTCTACGCGGCTTATTTTCCCGGCGACAAGCCCGCCCGCTATTGCATCCAGTGCGGCCTGGTGAAACCCGAGGCGCTGGTCGAGATCGCCTCGATCGCCCACATCGGCAGCTCATCCAAGGCCGGGATTCCTGCCGGAACATGATCCATTTCGAAACCCACGGTCCCGAGGATGGCGAGGTCCTGCTGCTCAGCTCGGGGCTGGGCGGTGCTAGCGGCTACTGGGCGGATAATATCCCCGCACTGGCACAGCGCTTCCGCGTCGTCACCTACGACCAGCGCGGCACCGGACGCAGCGCGGACACGCTGCCCGATCCCACCAGCATCGCCGCCATGGCGGATGATGCAGCATGGGTCCTGGACCGGATCGGTGCCGCGCACTGCCGCGTCATCGGTCATGCGCTGGGTGGACTGATCGGGATGGAACTGGCTGCCAGGGAGCCGGGCCGGGTCAGCCATCTCGCGGTCGTCAACGGCTGGCAGCGGGCTGACGCGCATACCGTGCGCTGCTTCGATGTCCGGCGCGACCTGTTGCTGAAGTGCGGGGTCGAGAGCTATGTCCGGGCGCAGCCGCTGTTCCTCTATCCGTCGCGCTGGATGGCCCAGAACGAGCAGAGGCTGGCCCGGGACGAGGCGCACGCGCTGGCAAGTTTCGCCGGTGTCGACAACACCCTGCGCCGGATTGCGGCCCTGCTCGCCTTTGATGCGACGACGCTGTTGCCGCGCCTCGCCTGCCGCACCCTGCTGGTGGCGTCCGAAGACGACATGCTGGTGCCGCCAGGCTGTTCGGAAGCCCTGCATGCCACCTTGCCAGGTTCAGGACTGGTTCGCCTCGATGGCGGCCATGCCTGCAACATCACCAATGCGCGCAGTTTCGAGACGCTCTGCCTGAACTTTCTGTCGGAATGATCAGGCGGTGGCGACGTGGTCCGCCTTGCTGGCGCCGCGCTGCCCGACCGGCTTCGGCGGTCCGTCGGTGGTGTCATGGGAGGTCTGGTGTTCCAGCTCGGCATTGAGTTCGGCACCGACGAGGATCACCGTGGTCGACAACCAGATCCAGGTCATGAAGCCGATCGCGGCACCGAGCGAGCCGTAGGTCTTGTTGTAGTTGCCGAAGTTCGCGACATAGTAGGAGAACAGCAGCGAGACGATGAGCCAGAGTATCGTGGCCGCCCCGCCGCCCCATGAGACCCAGGCCCAGCGTGGCTTGTCGCGGCTGGGGCCGTAGCGATAGACCGCCGAGAGGAACAAGCCCAGGATGATGATCAGGGCCGGCCATCGGGCCAGATTCAGCAGCAGGCTCACCGTCTCGCCCAGGCCGACGAAGTTGAGGACGGCCGGCAGCACCACGACGGCGCTCATGGCGATGATCATGAAGACGATGCCACCCACGGTGAAGGCCAGGGTCAGCAGGGTCAGGCGGACGAAGCTGCGTTTCTCCTTTTCCTGATAGGCGACGTTGAGCGCGTCGAACAGCGCCTTCATCGCCGCGTTCGAGCTCCAGATCGAGGTCAGCAGTCCCACCACCGCACCGAGGCCAAGTGCCTTCGGCGGGCCGGACGTCAGCGAGCTGACCTGGTCGTGCAGGATCTGCACGCCGCCGCCGGGCAGCACGCCCGACACGACCGATAGATTGTCCGAGATGGTCTTCGGATCGGCGATAAGGCCGTAGAGCGAGACCAGGGTGGCAACGGCCGGGAAAATGGCGAGCAGGGTGTAGAAGGTGACCCCCGCCGCGTTGGCCAGGATCCGGTCCGTGGTGATCCCGGCGAAGACACGCCTTGCGATCTGCCACCAGCCTTTGGGCGGAATTTGCACCGGCGTTTCGGCATCCTGGCCGGCAGCGGCAACATCCGGGACGACGGCATGTCCGGCTTGGAATGGGACTGGAGCTGCCGCAACGGGCATACCGGCTGGCGACAGGAATTTCACCAGGAAGCCGATCGCGCCCAGGAGAGCCAGCGAAAGGACGTGACCAAGGTTCCATCTGCGTACGGGCTTCATGACCGGCTCGTCCATCGGTGAGATCAGGCTATTTCAACGTCCAGCGTGGTCCGGGGATGCCCAGGAATGCAACGACCATCCTGTCGTTTTCATAAAGGCGAGCCTCTTCATGGCTTCCCCGGAACCTCGACAAGCGCAAGAGGGCTCACCAAGTCAGGGTCAGTGCCCGAAGCTGTGGCGCGTATCTGGACCAGTTGGAGGATTTCGTATGACCGAGGAACGTGCAGTTCTAGCGGGTGGCTGCTTCTGGGGCGTTCAGGATCTTGTACGCAAACAGCGGGGCGTGATCGCCACGCGTGTTGGCTATACCGGTGGTGAAGTGCCGAATGCGACCTACCGCAATCATGGCAACCATGCGGAAGCCATCGAGATCACCTTTGACCCTGCGAGGACCAGCTATCGGGCGTTGCTGGAGTTCTTCTTCCAGATCCATGATCCGACGACGCTCAACCGTCAGGGAAATGACCGGGGTGCCAGCTACCGGTCGGCGATCTTCTACACCAGCGACGAGCAGCGCCGGGTGGCGCAGGACACGATTGCGGATGTCGAGTCGTCTGGCCTATGGCCTGGCAAGGTGGTGACCGAGGTGGTGCCCGCGCGCGCGTTCTGGGAGGCTGAGCCGGAGCATCAGGATTATCTCGAGCGTTTTCCGAACGGCTATACCTGTCACTTCGTGAGGCCGGGCTGGAAGCTGCCGCACCGTGCCGAGGCGATGTGAAGCGTATGGATGATGGCTGGGGGCGGCGTCATGGACGCCGTTCTGGCTCTTATTGGTTGGGCTTGTATGGTTGCGGGGACAGGATTTGAACCTGTGACCTTCAGGTTATGAGCCTGACGAG
>CAXSEE010000085.1:0-6426 GCA_964235615.1 uncultured Acetobacteraceae bacterium
CAACGAGATCGGCAGGCGCGGAGCGTGCACCGGCGGCAGCGACATCAGGTAGGCATGCAGCGCGTCGACATCCTCGCGCGGCATCTTTGTGTACGAGGTGAAGGTCATGGTCGGGTAGATATACTGGTGCCCCGGCCCGATGCCGTTGTGGATGACCCCGTAGAACTGGTCCGCGGTCCAGTTGCCGATGCCGGTCTCCCGGTCCGGGGTGATGTTCGGGGTCGCCATCTGTCCGAACGGCGTGTTCAGGATCAGGCCGCCGGCATAGGGCGTGCCGCCGACCGCCATGTGGCAGGGCGCGCAGTCCGAGGCGATGGCGATGTACTCGCCCCGCTTGATCAGGGCCGCCTTCGAGACATCGACAGCCGGGGCCGCGGGCGCCACCGGAGCGGGGGCATCGGTCGCCGCATGCTTGTCCTGGCCGCTCGGGCTCGGCGCGGGCGGGTTGGCCGGCGGTATCGCCGCGGGAGCAGGACCCGGCGCTGGCTGGCCCGCGGGATGGGCCGCCGCATCCGCGGCACTGGCATTGCCGCCCGCACTGGCATGTCCTGGCTTGGCTTCGAATTTTGCCCCGGCCTGCGCCGGATCGGTCATGACGGTGCCGCCCTGGTTGGGGCTCTGGGCAGCGGCACTGACGCCGGAAGATAGTATCGACCCCGAAAGTAGCAAGGAAAGCGTAACCGCGCGCCCGATCGGAGCGAGCACACGGTGCATGGTTGCAGGCATCCAGAACTCCCAACGAACCCGGGCCGATCCCGGGCGACATCGCGACGCATCGGCTTTTCACAGCCAAAATGCCACGAAACCGATGGCCCGGCTATCTCTCCCGCAGCCCTTTCCTGTCAAGCCGTGATGAACTGTCGGCGATGGTGTGGTAGGATCCGAGACACAGTGAAATCAACGTCTTGGAAGGATCGACGATGGGGGTGACGGGCCTCGCCGCAGTCCTTCTCGCGATTGCCCTGCTGCTGGTCGTGGTCAGTGCAGTGCAGCCGCTGGCCCAGCGCATGCATCTTCCGGAAACCGTGCTGCTGGCCCTGGTCGGCATCCTGATCGGCGGTTCGGCCGACCTGCTGCTGCGCAGCAGCACCAACCTGTTCGACGGCGCGGCCCGCACCCTGCTCGACTTCCCGGTCAACAGCGAGGCTTTCCTGTTGATATTCCTCCCCCTCCTGGTGTTCCAGGGCGCGCTCGTGATCGACGTGCGCCGCCTCGCCCACGAGAGCGCCACCGTGCTGCTGCTGGCCGTGGTCGCCGTCGTGGTCAGCACCGCCGCCATCGGCCTGGCCCTGTTCCCGTTCGCCGGCATGAGACTGGAGGTCTGCCTGCTGCTCGGCGCCATCGTCGCCACCACCGATCCCAGCGCCGTGGTCGGCATCTTCCGCGACATCGGCGCCGCCACCCGCCTGACCCGCCTGGTCGAGGGCGAGGCCCTGCTGAACGACGCGGCGGCGATCTCGATCTTCTCGATCCTGCTCAGCGCCATCACCGCCGGGCAGCCGATCCACTTCGGGCTCGCGACCTACACCCTGGTCTCGTCCTTCATCGGCGGCCTGGTGATCGGCGCCGTGCTGGCGCGTCTGACCCTGTTCATGATCACCGCCCTCGGCGGCACCCCGGCCGGCGAGGTCACGCTGACCATCGCCTTGCCTTACATCGCCTACATCGTCTGCGACGACGTGTTCCATTTCTCCGGCGTGGTCGCGACCGCCGCCGCCGGCCTGACCTTCTCGCTCTACGGTCCCTCGACCCTGCGGCCACAGACCTGGCGCTTCCTCGAGGAGCTCTGGGAGCAGCTGGTGTTCTGGGCCGGCTCGCTGGTGTTCGTGCTCGCCTCGATGCTGGTGCCGCGCCTGCTGGTGGGCCTGACCCGGTGGGACTGCGTGCTGATCGCCATCGCCCTGGCCGCCGGCATGGCCGCGCGCGCCGCCGTGGTGTTCGGCATGCTGCCCATCCTGGCGCTGACCAAGGTGTCGCCCCCGGTGCCGACCGCCTTCAAGGTGACCATGGTCTGGGGCGGGCTGCGTGGCGCCATCACCTTGGCGCTCGCCCTGGCGGTGACCGAGAATCCGGCCATCCCGATCCGGGTGGCGCATTTCGTCGGCATCCTGGCCACCGGCTTCGTGCTGATCACCTTGCTGGTCAACGGCACCACCCTGCGTTCGCTGGTGGTGTTCTTCGGCCTCGACCGGCTGTCCCCGATCGACGAGGCCCTGCGCCACCAGATCCTCGGCATCGGCCTCGGCGAGGTGCGCGACCGCACGCGCAGGCTGGCCGGCGAGTTCGGCTTTTCCAGCCAGTCCCAGCGCCATGTCATAGAGGTCCTCGACCGCCGCATCGCCGAGGAGCGCGAGGCCAACACCTTCGACACCGCCCTCGGCGACCGCCAGCGGATCACCCTGGCGCTGATCACGATCGCCAACCAGGAACGCTCGATCCTGCTCGACCTGTTCCGCATACGCGGCCTGTCGCGGAATGTGATGGAGACGCTGCTGCGCACCGCCGACGCCATGATCGACGGCGCCCGCCTCGCCGGGCGTTTCGGCTATGTGAGCGCCATCCGCCGCCAGCTGCGCCCTTCGTTCGGCTTCAGGCTGGCGCAATGGGTGCATCACGCGCTGCGTATCGACCAGCCGCTGATGGTCTGCATGATGGAGCGTTTCGAGCGGCTGCTGATTCAGAATCTGGTGTCGCTGGCACTGACCCGCTTCATGCGCCGGCGCATGGAGCCGACCTTGGGCATACGCGTCGCCGAGATCGTCTCCGAGGTGCTGGAGCGGCGGCAGAAACTGCTCGAGGACGCCATCGAGACCATGCGGCTGCATTACCAGGGCTATACCGAGGCGCTGGAAAGCCGCGTGCTGCGGCAGGTGTCGCTGCGCCTGCAGGGCGAGGAATACGACAAGCTGCTCGGAGAGTCGCTGATCAGCGAGGAACTGCATCGCGAGCTCCAGCATGATGTCGAGACGCGCCGGCGACGGCTCGACCGCAGGCTGAAATTCAACCTCAAAAGCGGCATCGAAAGCCGCATCAATAGCATGCCGGCACTTCGGGGCGTTCCCGACGCGGTCTTGCACGACCTGGCCATGATGCTCTCGATCCGCTTCATCGCCCCTGGAGAGAAGCTCTACGATCGGGGAGCGAGGATCGGGCTGGTGTATTTCATCAGCGCCGGCGTGTTCGAGATGCATATCGCCGAGCATGACGTGCGCTACGTGCAGGGCGATCTGATCGGCGCCGAGGAATTCATCTCGGGGCGGCGCATGGAAGCCACCGTGCGCGCCGTGCGGTTCGGCCACCTGCTGGTGATGCGTGCGAGGGAGTTCCAGCGGCTGGTCGAGGACTATCCCATGGTTCGCGACAATGTCGAGCGCATCGCCCGGGTCCGGGCCGGCAGGGTGGATGCGCCCTTGCTGCTGGCGCCGCCTTTGCGACAGGCGGCCGAGCCTCTGGGGCGGATCGGATGACACAACTTGAGAAACCATTTGCAGATGCAGATTGGACATCCAAAGCGTATTGGAGATACGCATGTGTGCGGCCGCCGATCCTCACTGCCAGCGCGATTGCGGCTTTGATCGACCGCTAAGCTGGTCTGACCCTGACCGTGGCGCATGTTACGCCCAGCAGCGTTTCGGTCGAGATGTTAGTCGTAAAAGTAATTCGTAGAAATTGGATTTCATGACAAAAATCACTTCTGCAGAGCAGTTTTCTGTTCTCCTTGATGAGATCGGAAATGGTGTTCCCAATTCGCAACAATATCAACTTATGTCCGATATAACCCTCGACTTTCCAGAGTCACGCCGATTGATCAAAATGGATCCATTTTCGCTTGCATACAAACAAGCGGCGATGGAGTTATATCTTTTCCTACGTGGCCGAGCCGATGAAGGTTATGTGCCACCTCGAGATGAACTATCATCTCCTTATTTGCCATCATGCCTCTGGACAGATCTTGTTCCTTGGTCGTTCCGTGATGCCAAGATGCTCTCCGAGCATACGTTTGCCTGGGGCCATATCCTCAGTCATCTTAACTTGTCTGAAAATGGCTCCGTGCTCGAATACGGACCTGGCAGTGGGCAACTTCTTCTTATGCTGTCCCGTATGGGATATCATGCTTTCGGAGTGGATATCGACAAAACAGCGATCGCTACTATTGAAGCACAGTCGTCACACTTAAACCTATCGGTAAGTACCGAATGCGCTGAGTTTGGTTGTGGTTTTGATGGGAAAAGGTTTGATTGCATTTTGTTTTACGAAGCATTTCATCATGCCTTCAACTTCGAAGAGTTACTAACTCATTTGCATAGCCGTATCAATCAAGGTGGTCGTGTTGTTCTATGTGGTGAGCCGATTGTGAGAGTTCCGTTTGGAAGCGTTCCTTATCCATGGGGACCACGGTTAGACGCCCTCTCCGTGTTCTGCATTCGCCGTTTTGGATGGATGGAATTAGGATTCACTCACGACTATTTCATGAAAATAGCAGAGATCACAGGATGGACCGCCAAATTCTATCCATTTTCGCCTTGTCGACGCGCCTCTATCTACGTTCTGGAGCCAACTCCGACTAGAGTGAAAAGTCCGAATCTATCGATAACAAATGCACAACTAGACGCTGAGCTTCACAACTTACAACATCAGCGTGCGTCAACTTCTTGGCGGATAAACCGCCCGCTACGTGTAACGAAAGAGCTGATCATACATACTTCGCGTCGATTACGAAAGCTGCGACGATAAGTTGTATTTAGGCCGTTACCGTCGCCTCGGCTTCGAACTGCACATCCCGACTTTAATAGTCGAGCGATCGCAGACCGGATAGCATCGCTATTCCCTTCACGCGACCCGCTTGAACCGGTAACTCGAAACCGCTGAGCTTGTCGCCTTTCGAAGTAATCGGAACCGCGACCACCGCGCCAGTTCCATGGTTGAACAAGTCCGCCGACACCACGAGATCATAGTGCGGCCCCTTCATTTTATGCCCAACCGTAGGTGACCAGTTGAGATGGACCACATCTCCGAGCAGCGGTACGTAGCCGTCACGCTGGAAATTATTGCCACGCCTCGACACTTCAGAGAACTTGTTTTCCTGCAGCAGCATCCGCATTCCAACTCGACAGCCGGATTTTCACGTCGTCGGCATCATAATTTGTCAGAAGATCGGAAATATTTTTCGGACGTGGATTGGCTGCTTCCCGGATACTCCGATCGAACTGGGCCTCCCGCAGCAGCAAGAATGTCTCGCCCCGCCGTTTAATCCGGACCATCCCCTGTGCGGCGGCATCGAGGATCGGTCCGGATTGCTTGAGGTCGCTTGCCGTGAAACTGGCAATTGTCTCTATGTCCATCGTAGGACCTCTCATACGGATTTTCTGTAAGACGCGGACTATGCGGTCGGACTGCAAGCAGGAGATCGCATGCTTGAACCTTAGAGCCTGGTCGTTCCACGCCTTGCTGCCACAATCGATTGAACCGAGCGCCAACATCTGGCGCGATGTCATCCCGGCCGCAGCCACGCCACCAGCAGCGTGATGCTGACGATCGACAGCAACGTCGAGACCAGGATCGTGCCGGAGATGCTGGCAGCCTCGCGGTCATACAGCTTGGCCAGCATGAACGGACCGGTCCCGGTGGGCAGTGCCGCGAGCAGCACGGCGCTGATCGCCCAGACCGGCGGCAGGTTCGTCCAGCGCCAGACGATCAGGCCGGCCAGTGCCGGTTGCAGCAGCAGCTTGATCGCCACCTGGCGCGCGATGCCGCCGATCTCGGCCGCCTGTTCCCCCGGTTGCCGGCGGCGCGACAGGAACAGCCCGATCGTGACCAGGGCGCACGGACTGGCGGCGTCGCCGAGCAGGGTCGCGAAATGCAGCAGCGGCCGCGGCAAGGCGAGGCCGCTCAGATCCAGCGCGAAGCCGGCCAGGGGCGAGGCGAGCAGGGGATTGGCCAGCAGCGCGCGGCCGGTCCGCCGCAACGTGCGTCCGAGATCCGGCGAGGATTGCAGGTCGAACTCGATCAGCATGAGGGCCAGGGCGAACAGCCCGCTGATCGTCAGCAGGCTCGACATCAGCGCCGGGGGCAGGCCGCGCTCGCCGAACAGCGCGAGGCACAGGGGTATGCCCATGAACCCGGTATTGGCATAGCCGCCGCCGAGCCCGGCAATGGCGCAGTCGGCGATCCGATGCCCCGCCAGCCGTTCCAGGCCGAACGACAGCGCGAAACAGGCCAGCATCGCGGCGCTGAAGGCGATCAGGAAGGCCGGCGGCCCGGCGGTGGCGCGGGTGACGTGGGCGGCCCCGAGGAACAGCAGGGCCGGCAGCGCCAGATAGACCACGAAACGGTTCAGGCTGTCGGTCGCACCGGGGCCGAAGGTGTTCCTGCGCCCGCAGACATATCCCGCCAGGATCAGCGCGAAGATCGGCAGCACAGCGGACA
>CAXSEE010000085.1:6526-17350 GCA_964235615.1 uncultured Acetobacteraceae bacterium
GCGCGAGGCGTCGAGCAGGGCGAGCACCTCGCGTGCCGCGGACTCCGAGGGGGTCCCGGAAGGCGCGCGCAGCAGATCGAGCACCTCGGCGAAACCCTGTCTCTGCGATGCCGCCGCCGACGGGTCGGCCAGGAGCTTCCGTACCGTGCCGGCAAGGCGGTCGGGACGGCAATCCTGCTGCAGCAGCTCCGGCACCAGCTCGCGTCTGGCCAGCAGGTTGACCATCGCCACGTGCGGCACCCGGATCAGCCGCCTGGCGATCGCCGCGGTGATCGGGTTGACCCGGTAGGTCACCGCCATCGGCACTCCGGCCAGCGCCAGCTCCAGCGTCGAGGTGCCGGATTTGGTCAGGGCGGCACTGCTGGCGGCGAAGGCGTCGTGCTTGTCCCCCGTCTCGGTCACGAGGATCGGGCGCGTCGGCCAGTCGCGCGAGGCCTGCAATACTGCCTCCGCCACCACCGGAGAGGCGGCGACGACCGGCACGATGCCGCCGGGCTGTCGTGAAAGCAGGCTCAACGTTTGGCCGAACACCGGCAGCAGGCGGGGCGCCTCGCTGCGACGGCTGCCGGGCATCAGCATGAGGATCGGCACTTCCGCGGCGATGCCGTGACGGGCGCGGAACCGCCCGGCATCCCCGGTATCGGCGCCGGACTGCAGCACCGGATGACCCGTGAAGCGCGCCTCCAGACCGTGGCGGGCGAAGAATTCCGGCTCGAACGGCAGCAGGCAGAGCAGCCGCTCCCACAGCCCGGGGAACTCCCGCACGCGATGCTCGCGCCAGGCCCAGACCTGGGGGGCGACATAATGCACGCGCGGGATGCCGAGCGGCGCGATCCGGCGCAGCAGGCGCAGGGTGAAGCCGGGACTGTCGATCGTCACTACCAGGGCAGGCCGGAGACGCGCGATCTCGGCCACCGTCTGGTCGAGCCGCTGGGCCAGCGCACGCACGCGCGGCAGCACCTCCAGCAGTCCCATCACGGCGAGCTCGCGCATCGGGAATAGGCTGGCAAATCCCTGCTCGGCCATGCGAGCGCCGCCGATGCCGCTGAACTCGAGTCCTGGACGTTGCAGCGTAAGGGCGTGCATCAGGCGCGCGCCGAGCACGTCGCCGCTGGCCTCGCCGGCGACCAGGAACAGGCGCGGACCCATATTCAGGCCCTTTCGGTCATTCGCCGTATAGCTGTTCGGGCGCGACCAGGGGCTGGCTGATCTCGACCAGGCCATCGCTGCCGGCCTCGCGGAAGAAGCAGCTGCGCCGGCCGGTATGGCAGGCCACCCCGTGCTGGTCGACCAGCAACAATATCGCGTCGCCGTCGCAGTCCACGCGCAGGGAGATAACCCGCTGGGTCTGGCCGGAGCTCTCGCCCTTGCGCCAGAGCCGGCTGCGGCTGCGGCTCCAGTAGCAGGCCTGGCCGGTCCGCCACGTCTCCTCCAGCGCCTCGCGGTTCATCCAGGCCAGCATCAGCACCTCGCCGCTGTCATGCTGCTGCGCGATGGCGGCCACGAGGCCGTTCTGGTCGTAGGCGACCTGGTCGAGGATACGGGGGTTCAAAGCGGCGGGGCCGATTGTACCGGCAGGCGCATCCAGCCGGGAACGCGGGCATGCAGCGTGTGGTCGCCGGCCTGGATCGCCGAATGCAGATGCTCCAGGCGAAGCAGCGCGATCCCGAAGCCGTCGCGCGACGAGCGCATCACGCCGGTCTCGACGCCGGCATGGGTCAAGATCGTGCCGGCTGGTGGCAGCGCCGCGTCCGAGGCGACCGGCACCAGCCGGCGCTTGAGCAGGCCGCGGTAGCGCGTCCGCGCGGTGAGTTCCTGGCCCATGTAGCAGCCCTTGGTCCAGGAGATGCCGCCGAGCTCGTCGAAGCCGGCTTCCAGCAGCAGGGTCTTCTCGCTCTCGCAATCCCGCGAACCGTCCGGCAGGCCGAGCAGGAGACGGTGCCGGTCCCAATCCGAAGCATCCGCCTCGCTTGCGTGCGGGGCCGCCGACAGCACTCGCCAGCCCGCATCGGGCAGCCTCGGATCGGGGA
Source organism: uncultured Acetobacteraceae bacterium (assembly GCA_964235615.1). Lineage (GTDB taxonomy): Bacteria > Pseudomonadota > Alphaproteobacteria > Acetobacterales > Acetobacteraceae > Lichenicoccus. Next base: position 8,557 of record CAXSEE010000085.1, read on the forward strand.
CGATCAGCGTGTCGGGTCCGGCTTCGGGCGTGCCATCCCAGGCGGCATGGACATGCAGGCCGGTCAGGGACAGCTCGACCTTGGAGCGCAGGCGGAACCGGGTCAGCTTCTGGATCAGCATCGGCGCCTGCTCGCGCTCGCAATCGAGCAGCAGACGCTCCTGGTCGTGCAGGATAAAGAAGTCGGCGAGCCACCGGCCCTGCGGCGTGAGCAGGCCGGCCCAGACCGCCGTTCCGGGTGCTGCCAGGGACACGTCGTTGGAGACCAGGCCCTGGAGGAAGGCGACGCGGTCGGGACCATCGACCGCGACGACCGCGCGGTCAGGGAGCAGTGCGAGCTTCAGCATGGATCTGAACTTGGCTTCAGCGAGGCGTCGAAGCAAGTCTGGACACTTGGGGGTGGCGAGAAGCACAGCCCCGCTATGCAAGGCCGCTTCGGGACGATAGTACCTCATTAGGTATTTCAGGATGATTTCAGGATGGACATTACGACCGACATCCAGAGCATGACAACGTTTCGCAACAACAGCGCCGAGTTCATGGAGCATCTAAAGCGCACAGGGCGACCTCTGGTGCTGACCGTGAACGGTAAGGCGGCGGCTGTAGTGCAGGATGCCGAGGCATATCAGCGCCTATGCGACATTGCAGCCGAGGCGCGTGTCGAGGAGGCCATTCGGCAGGCTCGTGAGGAAACTGTGGCAGGTCTCGGCCGGCCAGCGGGAGAAGTACTCGATGAAATCCGAGCAGAGTTCAACATACCGCGTTGAGCTTTTGCCGCTCGCATCTCGTAATCTCCGGGCTATTTATAAGCGCATCGAACCCGAACATTCGGCAAAGGCTGCTGAGTGGTTCAACGAGTTGACGGAAGCTGTCCTCGGGCTTGACCGCCCGGCCCGATGTCCGGTCATCTCAGAGGATAAGAATGTTCGGCATCTGCTCTATGGCAGCAGGCCGGACATCTACCGCATATTGTTCGAAATCGACGAGAACAAGCGCCTGGTGACGGTGCTCAACATCCGGCACGGCGCACGAAGGCCATTGGTTCGGAGATGAAGATATTCGCCCGATGACTTCTGCCTCGATCTAGATCCGGGTTTTGCCTGGACCCCGGATTTTGCCTAAACGGGCGCCATGCGCATCCTGTTCATCACCGCCACCCGGCTCGGCGACGCCGTGCTGTCGACCGGGCTGCTCGACCATCTGCTGCGGACGCATCCGCAGGCGAAGCTGACCATCGCCTGCGGTCCGGTGGCGGCCGGCCTGTTCGAGCGTCTCCCCGGACGCGAGCGCACCATCATCGTCGAGAAGCTTCGCCTCGACCTGCACTGGCTGCGGCTCTGGCTTGCCTGCGCCGGCACGAGATGGGATCTGGCGGTCGACCTGCGCGGCTCCGCCGTGACATGGCTGCTGCCGGCGCGCAGGCGGGCGATCCTGCGCGGCGGCCGCCGGCCGGGCCATCGCACCGGACATATCGCCGGCCTGATGGGCCTCGATCCGCCACCGATGCCGGTGGTCTGGACCGCGCCGGAAGACCATGCCCGCGCCGCGTCGCTGCTGCCGGAGGGCCGCCTGCTGGTCGGCATCGGCCCGACCGCGAACTGGTCCGGCAAGGTCTGGCCGGCGGACCGGTTCGCGGCCCTGTTCCGGCAGATCGAGCAGAGCCTGCCCGGCGCCGTGCCGGTGGTGTTCGCGGGGCCGGGCGACGCGGAGTGGGCGATGGCCGCCCCGGTGCTCGCCGCACTGCCGAGCGCCATCGACCTGTGCGGCCGGCTTTCGCTTTCCGAAGTGGCCGCATGCCTGTCGCGCTGCGGGCTGTTCATCGGCAACGACTCCGGCCTGATGCATCTTGCCGCCGCCGCCGGGACCCCGACCCTGGGGCTGTTCGGGCCGAGTCGCGCCGACGAATATGCGCCCGCCGGACGCTGCACCGCCCATGTCGCCGCACCCGGCGAGACCGGTTCGGCGCCGATCGAGGACCTCGCGATCGAGCCCGTGCTGCAGGCCGCCTTGTCGCTGCTCATCCGCGCGGGCATTTTGGCGGCATGAGGATCGCCCATATCATGGCGGGAGCTGTCGCGGGCGGCGCCGAGCTCTTCTACGAGCGGCTGACCGCGGCACAGAACCGGACCGGCGAGACCGTGCTGGCGGCCATGCGGCGCAATCCGCAGCGCGCCGATCGCCTGCGCCAGGCCGGCCTCGATCCGCTGCAACTGCGCTTCGGCGGCCGGCTCGACCTGTTCACCCGGCCACGCCTGCGGCATGCGCTGCAACGGTTCGCACCGCGCGTCGCGATCGCCTGGATGAACCGCGCAGCCCGCCTCACCCCGGCGGGCGACTGGGTGCTGGCCGGACGGCTCGGCGGCTTCTACGACCTCTCGCACTATCGCCGCTGCGACCACCTGATCGGCAACACGCGCGGCATCGTCGATTGGATGAAGGCTCAGGGCTGGCCAGCCGCGCGGTCGCATCACCTGCCGAACTTCTGCAATGACTATGGGACCTTGCCACGCACGCGTCCGGACTGGCTGCCGGATGGCGCGAAGCTGGTGCTGGCACTGGGCCGGCTGCATCGCAACAAGGCGTTCGACGTGCTGATCCGGGCCTTGCGCGAACTCCCCGACACCATGCTTCTGATCGCCGGAGAGGGGCCGGAGCGCGCCTACCTGGAGGATCTGGCCCGACGCGAGGGGGTCGCGTCGCGCGTCCGCATGCCGGGCTGGCGCGAGGACACCGGCAGCCTGCTGGCCATCGCCGACCTGCTGGCATGTCCGTCGCGTCACGAACCGCTCGGCAACGTCATCATCGAGGCCTTCTCCGCGCGTCTGCCGGTCGTCGCCGCCGCGTCGCAGGGGCCGGTGGAGCTGATCACCAGCGGTAGCGACGGGATACTGGTGCCGGTGGAGGACGCGCCCGCGCTGGCGGCCGGGATCGGCGCGGTGCTGCGGGACCCGGCCCTCGCGGCCAGGCTGAGCCACGCCGGCCGGATCCGCTACGAGACGGAGTTTTCCGAGATCCCGGTGCTGGCGCGGTGGCACGACTTCCTGTCCGGCGTGGAGAAGGCCTGATGTGCGGCATCGCCGGATTCTCCTTTGCCCCGGATGCCACCCGGACCGATCCCGCCATACTCTCGGTACTGGCCGCGGCGCTGGCCCATCGCGGCCCGGACGGCGCCGGCCATACCCTGGTCGGGCGCATCGCCCTGGTGCATACGCGGCTGGCGATCATCGACCTCGCCGGCGGCGACCAGCCCTTGTTCGCCGGTGCCGCGGCGCTGATCGCCAACGGCGAGATCTACAACGACCTGGCCCTGCGCGCGACCTTGCCGGAGGTGCATTTCGCCACCGGCAGCGACTGCGAGCCGCCGCTGCATCTCTGGCTGCGCGATGGCGCGCGCTATGTCGACCGCCTGCGCGGCATGTATGCGATCGCGATCCACGAGCGCGGCACCCAGCACCTGACCCTGTCCCGCGATCCGTTCGGGATCAAGCCGCTCTATATCGCCGAACTCGCTCATGGACTGGCTTTCGCCTCGGAGCCGCAGGCGCTGCTGGCCGCGGGCCTCACGCGGCGCGGCGTGCGCGCCCGGAGCCGCCACGAGCTGCTGCAGCTCAAGTTCACCACCGGCCGCGAGACGATCTTCCCGGGCATCTCGCGCGTGCTGCCGGGAGAGACGCTGCGCATCGCCGGCGGCCGCGTGCTGGACCGCCAGCGTGCGCACGCGCTTCCGGCCGGGCCGGTCGAGGACATCACCGAGGCGGCCGCCCTGGCGCGGCTCGATGCGGCGCTGGAGGAGAGCGTCGCGCTGCATTGCCGCAGCGACGTGCCGTACGGGATGTTCCTCTCCGGCGGCATCGACAGCGCCAGCGTGCTGCACATGATGACGCGGGTGCGCCCGGGGCCGGTGCATGCCTACACCGCCACGTTCGATGTTCGCGAGGCGGCGGACGAGAGCGGGCAGGCCAGGGTTATGGCCCAGGCGGCCGGCGCCCGGCACGAGGTGCTGCGGATCGACGAGGCGATGGTCTGGCGGCACCTGCCCGAGATCGTCGCCTGCATGGACGATCCGGTCGCGGACTATGCCATCATCCCCACCTGGCTGCTGGCGCGGCGGGCGAGGGGCGACGTCAAGGTGATCCTCAGTGGCGAGGGCGGCGACGAATTATTCGCCGGCTACGGCCGCTACCGCCGTGCCATGCGGCCCTGGTGGCGCGGGGGGAGGGCGATGCGACGTCGCGGCACCTTCGACGGGCTCGACGTGCTGCGCGCCCACCCGTCCGATTGGCGCCAGGGGATCGCCGCGACCGAGCTGAGCATCACCCGGCGCGGCTCCCGGCTGATCGCCGCCCAGGAGAGCGACATCGCCGAATGGCTGCCCAACGACCTGCTGCTGAAGCTCGACCGCTGCCTGATGGCGCATGGCATCGAGGGCCGGACGCCGTTGCTCGACAGCGGCGTGGCGGCGGCCTCGTTCCGGCTTCCCGACGGTCTCAAGGTCCGGCGCGGCATGGGCAAGTGGCTGCTGCGACGCTGGCTGGAGACACGCGTGCCGCAGTCGCGGCCGTTCGCGCCGAAGCAGGGTTTCACGGTGCCGGTCGGTGCCTGGATCGCGCAGGCGGGAGACCGGCTGGCGCCGCTGGTGGCGCGCCAGCCGGGGATCGCGGAGATCGCCTCCGCGGGCGGGGTGTCGCGCCTGTTCCGCAACGCGGCCGGCCGGCGCGAGCAGCATGCCGCCTGGACCTTGCTGTTCTATGCCCTGTGGCATCGCACCCACGTCCAGGGCCTGGCGCCGCAAGGTGATGTGTTCGAGACGCTGGCGGCCTGATCCGCGGAGATATTCATGCATTACGACCTGATCCTGTCCGGTGGGAGCTGCATGCTGCCTTGGGGAGAAGCCGCCACCGACGTCGGCGTGCGGGACGGGCGGATCGCGAGCCTGTCGGTGGCCGCGGGAGACGAGGCCGGCGAGGTGATCGACGCGCGCGGCCTGCACGTGCTGCCGGGCTTGATCGACCCGCACGTGCATCTGCGCGACCCCGGTGACGCCTCTGTCGAGAGCATCCCGACCGGGACCAGGGCGGCCCTGCTCGGCGGCATCGCCACCGTGTTCGACATGCCGAACACCAGCCCGGCGATCACCGATGCCGCCTCGATCGCCTGGAAGCAGGAGTACGCCGCGCGCGAGAGCTGGACCGATTTTGCCTTCTACGTCGGTGCCACGCGCGGCAACACCGAGGCGCTGGCGGAATACGAGCGGCTGGACGGGGTGTGCGGGGTCAAGCTGTTCGCGGGTTCCTCGACCGGCGACCTGATGATCGAGGATGATGCGGGGATCGAGCGGGTGATGCGGCACGGACGCCGCCGGATCGCCTTCCACAGCGAGGACGAATATCGCCTGCAGGCACGGCGGCCGATGTTCGCAAGTGGCGACGCCTATGACAACCACCGGGTCTGGCGTGACGAGGAATGCGCCTTCCTCGGCACCAGGCGGATCATGGCGCTGGCGCGGCGCACCGGCAGGCCCGCGCATATCCTGCATGTCTCGACGGCGGAGGAGCTGGAGTATCTGCGGGGCTATCGCGACCTCGCGACCGTCGAGCTCCTGGTCAACCACCTGACCCAGGTGGCGCCGGACTGCTACGAGCGGCTCGGCGCGCTGGCGGTGATGAACCCGCCGATCCGCGACCGGCGGCATTACGAGGCAAGCTGGCAGGCGGTGCGGGACGGGATGGTCGACACCATCGGCTCGGACCATGCGCCGCATTCGCTCGCCGCCAAGGCGCGGCCCTGGCCGGACTGCCCGGCCGGGCTGACCGGCGTGCAGACCCTCGTCCCGGTGATGCTGGACCACGTCAACGCCGGCCGGCTGACGCTCGGGCGGATGGTCGACCTGATGGCGGCGGGACCGGCGCGCGTCTATGGCCTGGCCGGCAAGGGGCGCATCGCCGCGGGCTATGACGCCGACTTCACCCTGGTCGACATGAAGGCGCGGCGGCGCATCGGCAACGACTGGATCGCGACGCCCGCCGGGTGGACGCCGTTCGATGGCATGATGGTCACCGGCTGGCCGGTCGCGGTCATCCTGCGCGGACAGGTGGTCATGCGGGACGATCGCGTGCTCGGCACGCCGGCAGGCCGGTTGGCGCGCTTCACGAGCTGACGCCCGCGGCGGACCGTCAGGCCAGGCTGACCAGCACGAGGACCAGGCCGAGGACGGAGACGGCCCAGATCACCGAGCGCCATGGCGACAGGCCGTAGGCGTAGGCGGGGATATAGGCCAGCCGCGCCCAGAAGAAGATGCCCGCGCCCCAGGCGGTAAGAGTGCCGTCCCGCAAGGATACATGCGCCAGCAGGACGGCGCCGATGAACAGCGGCAACGCTTCGTAGAGGTTGGCCTGGGCGCGCACCATGCGGCCGGCAAGACCCTCGTATTCGGGATGTTTTGCGTCCCGGCTGCCGGTGGCCCACTGCGTTCCATCCTGGCGGCGCTTGGTGGCGGAAGCCAGGGACACTTGCAGGATCGCCAGGACAAGCGTCCAGGCGAGATAGGACAAGGCGGTGGTCATTGGCAAAATTCCTGTTGAGGACCACCGGACTAGCCGTGGATGGTGCTCAAGGCAATCGCGGCTCGATCCATATGCACCGTGATCATGAATGAAGAGTTGTCGTACCAACCGGCGGTGAGATTGACCGTCGGAAGATAAGGCTGGGCTCTGCCCAGACCCGCCAAAGGCCTCGGCCTTTGCAAACCAATCCATGGCTATGATCGGATTCTCAAGGCTTCGCCGGGGGGGGTCCAGGGCAGAGCCTTGGTCTTTTATAGGTCAAGCTCAAGGGCGGTTGGTATCAGGCATCCGAGAGCTGTTTCTCGGCGAGCGCGGTGTTGATCAACCTGGTGACGCTGGCCATGCGATAGGGCTTCTGCAGGAACACCGCACCTTTTGGCAACTGGTCGGTGATGGTCTCGTCGCTGTAGCCGGAAGCGAACACGACCGGGATGCCGGGGCGCATCCGGCGGGCTTCCTCGGCCAGGGCAACACCGTTGATCCCAGGCATGACGATGTCGGTGAAGATGAGCGAGATCAGCGGGTTGGTCTTCAACGCATCCAGTGCCAGGGTCGCATCCGCGGCGCAGATCACCTCATAGCCGCTGGCACGCAGGCTGGCCCCGACGATTTCCAGCACCTCCGGCTCATCCTCCACCACCAGCAACGTCTCCAGCGGCGAAGCATGGCGCGCCAGACGCTGCACCGACGTCAGGCTGAGGGGAAGATCGATGTCTGTCGCGGCAACCGGCAGCAGCCCCGGGATTGCTGGCAGCAGCCCCGGGACCGCCGGCAGCAGCATCGTGCGCGGCAGCAGCATGGCCACGACGGTGCCGCGTCCGGGACTACTCTCGATGCGCATGGCGCCGCCGGATTGACGGACGAAGCCGTAGGTCTGGGACAGCCCCAGGCCGGTTCCCTGGCCGATCGGCCTGGTGGTGAAGAACGGCTCCAGCGCGCGCCGGCACACCTCGTCGGACATGCCGCAGCCGTCATCCTCGATGCTGATGCACACATAGTCGCCGGTCGTGACCGCATCCTCGCCGATGGCATGGCGCCACGAGGGATCACTGGCGATCAGGGTCGTGTTCTCGACGGTGATCCGGATCCGTCCCTGGCCGGTGATGGCGTGCGCGGCGTTGATGACCAGGTTGAGCAGGGCCGCCTCGAGCTGGTTCCGGTCGGCCAGGCACGACCAGGACGCCTCGCTGCGTTTCCCGACATGCAGGACCAGCTGCTCGCCGATGGTGCGCGACAGCAGGCTGCTCATCCCGTCGATGACGCCGTTAGGATCCAGCGCCTTGGGGTCGAGCCGCTGGCGGCGGGAGAAGGCGAGCAACTGCGCGGTCAGGCTGCCGGCACGCTGCGAAGCGCGGGAGGCTGCCTCGATGAGCTGCAGCGTCGGCGGATCCGCATCCAGCCGGGGCTTGAGCATCTCCAGGTTGCCGTCGATGACCGTGAGCATATTGTTGAAATCATGCGCGATGCCGCCGGACAGCTTGCCGATCGCTTCCATCTTCTGTGACTGCAGCAGGCGCTCCTCGGTCGCACGCAGGGCTCGCTCGGCCTGCTTGCGCCCGGTGATGTCGATCAGCACGCCGAGGACGTGCAGCGGCTGGCCCAGACCGTCGCGTTCCAGCCGCGCGGACAGCAGCACGTCGATCAGCGACCCGTCCTTCTTGCGGAAGACGCACTCGGCATCACGCACCTCGCGGCCGGCGAGCAGCATGCCGAGGCTGTCGGCCAGCAGAGCGGCGGTCTCCGGGGGGCAGAAGCCGTCGAGCGGGCGATCGATCACGTCGGCGCGCGAATAGCCGAGCAGGTCGCACCAGTAGTCGCTGATCCCGTTCAGCCGGCCGTTCACGTCGAGCGTGTGCAACGGCACCGGCGTCTTGTTGTAGATGCCGATATGACGGGCTTCGCTCTCCTGCAGGAGGCTCGAGGCACGGTCATGCTCGGTGATCTGCAAGGAAAGCTTTCGGTTAGCCGCCTTCAGGTCGGCTGGTGAGGGGGTCGCCAGCATGCGCGGGATCAGCACCCAGAGGATGCCGGCCATGATCACGGCCAGCAGTGCCGCAACCGCCCCCGCGATGGCCCCGGTCCAGCCGGCCGGCATCCAGAGCGCCAGGACAGCCAGAGCGTGCGTCGTCCCGCAGGCCAGCAGGAAGGCGGCAAACAGGCGGGCGGGCGACCGGGAAATATCCAGGCGTCCGCGGACGAACCACATCAGGGCCAGCAGCGCGGAAAGATAGG
>CAXSEE010000086.1:0-17010 GCA_964235615.1 uncultured Acetobacteraceae bacterium
TCGAGAACCGGAGCGGAGCGGACCTTGATGGTCCGTGAGCACCGGAAGCGCAGACAGCCGCGTCAGATGGCCGCCAGCGCGGATTATCGAGCAGCCTCAGTTCTCCAATACTGTGTCCCAGTACAGGTAGTCTCGCCAACTCTCGTGCAAGTAGTTCGGCGGGAAGGCGCGGCCGTTGTCCTGCAGTTCCCAGGTGGTGGGCTGCTTCGGGGCCTTGCGCGGATGCATCCGGCACTCGCGCGGCAGCCTGGAGCCCTTGAGAAGATTGCAGCTGCCGCAGGCGGTGACGACATTCTCCCAGGTGGTGCGGCCACCCCGGCTGCGAGGGATCACGTGGTCGAAGGTCAGGTCGTGGGTCGGCAAGCGGTCATGGCAATACTGGCAGGAGAAGTTGTCGCGCAGGAAGACGTTGAACCGGGTGAAGGCCGGCCGGCGCGCGGCGGGGATGTAATCCTTCAGCGCGATCACGCTGGGCAGCCGGAACTCCTGGCTGGGCGAGCGCACCACCTGGTCGTACTCGTTCAGCACCGACACGCGGTCGAGGAACACGGCCTTGATCGCGTCCTGCCACGACCAGATGGAAAGCGGAAAATACGACAACGGGCGGAAGTCCGCGTTCAGGACCAGAGCCGGGTAGTGCAGGCCGCCGTCAGGCAAAGACGCATCCTTTCAAGGACGAACCCGGCTATGCCTTGGCTCTGCGTCGGAAACGCCACCCGGCCTGGGTCGTCTATAACCGGATGATTTATTGCAGAGGCTCCGCAGCCTCGCAAGCAGCCTGCGTTTCGGTATGATGACATCGCTCGAAAAGGCCGATCCAGCCCTGGTCACGACACGATTTGCGCCGAGTCCCACCGGGTTGTTGCACCTGGGACACGCCTGTTCGGCGCTGCTGTCGTGGCGGCGCGCGCGCGAGGCCGGCGGCCGCTTCCTGCTCCGACTCGAAGACATCGATCCGGCACGCTGCCGCCCTGATTACGCGGCGGCAATTCTGGAGGATCTGGCCTGGCTCGGGCTGGACTGGGATGGGCCGGTGCGGGTGCAATCCGAACACATGGCGGCCTATCGCGACGTGCTCGACGGCCTGCGCGGGCAGGGCCTGCTCTATCCGTGCTTCTGCAGCCGGAGCGAGATCCTGCGCGAGCTGGAACACTCGTCCGTGGCGCCGCATCAGGCGCCGGACGGGGGCCTGCTCTATCCCGGCACCTGCCGCGATCTCGACCCGGGGCTCCGGCGCGATCGACTGGAGGCAGGGTTGCCTCATGCCTGGCGTCTGGACATGCGGGCGGCCCTGGCGCGGGTCGCCGACGCGGCGCCGCTGCGGTTCGAGGATGCCGACGCGCCGGCGGCCGGCCGCTGGCAGGCCTGTCATCCCGAGCGCTTCGGCGACGTCGTGCTGGCCAGGCGGGATGCGCCGGCCAGCTACCATCTGTGCGTGACGCATGACGACTGGCGGCAAGGGGTCAGCCTGGTGGTGCGTGGCGAGGATCTGCGGCCGGCCACCGGGTTGCACCGGCTGCTGCAGACGCTGTTGGGCTGGACGCCGCCGGCCTATTCGCACCATCATCTGCTGCGCGATGCGAGCGGGCGCCGGTTGGCCAAGCGGGATCAGGGCCAGGCGCTGACGCTCCGTGCCATGCGAGCGAGCGGCATGACGGCGTCCGCGGTCCGGATTGCGGCGGTGGGCCAAGCCGGTGCGGGCTGAGCGGTTAGGGGAGAGCGGAAATTGCCTGGTTCGAGCTCACTCGCGCACCCGCTGCTCTACCAGATCAACACCCGTGTCCTGCTCGCCGGCATCGCGCGCAGCTTTGGCCGACCCGCCGGCTTCGACGACATCCCCGACGCGGCGCTGACCGCCATCGCCGGGCTCGGCTTCGAGTGGGTCTGGTTCCTGGGCGTCTGGCAGACCGGAGCCGCGGCACGCTCGATCTCGCGCAGCAATCCGGCCTGGCAGGAGGGCTTCCGGCAGGCCCTGCCCGACCTCGTCGAGGCCGATATCTGCGGCTCGCCCTTCGCCGTCGCCGATTTCCAGGCGGAGGCAGCCTTCGGCGGCGATGCGGCCCTGGCCCGGCTGCGCCAGCGCGCGAATGAGGCCGGCCTGCGCCTGATGCTCGATTTCGTGCCGAACCACGTCGCTCCGGACCATCCCTGGGTGCATGACCGGCCCGGCCTGTTCGTCCGGGGGAGCGATGCGTCGCTTGCGGCGAACCCGCAAGACTGGATCCGCGTCGAGACCCTGCGGGGCAGCCTGGTGCTGGCGCATGGACGCGATCCTTATTTCGCGGGATGGGCGGACACGGTGCAGCTCGACTATGCCAATCCGGAAACCCAGGCGGCGATGGGCGGCGTCCTGCTCGACATCGCCGGACGCTGCGACGGCGTGCGCTGCGACATGGCGATGCTGCTGCTGCCCGACGTGTTCGAACGCTGCTGGGCGGCACAGCTGGAAGGGCGCCGGGTGGCGCCGTTCTGGACCGACACGATCCCGCGCCTGCGTGCGGCCCATCCGGAGTTCCGCCTGCTGGCCGAAGTCTACTGGGACCTGGAGGCGACCCTGCTGAGCCAGGGCTTCGATTATGCCTACGACAAGGGCCTCTATGACGCGCTGTGCGCTGGCGATGGCGTGCGTGTGCGCGACCTGCTGTTGGCCGATGTGGGCCACCAGTCCCGGCTCGCGCGCTTCCTCGAGAATCACGACGAGCCGCGTGCGGCGGCGACCTTCGCCCCGGGGCAGCACCAGGCCGCCGCCGTGCTGACCTTCTGCGCGCCGGGGTTGCGCCTGTTCCACCAGGGCCAGGTCGAGGGGGCCAAGGTGCATATCCCGATCCATCTCGATCGCGGGCCGGCCGAGGAAGTCGATCCCGGGCTACATGAGTTCTATCTCGACCTGCTGTCGGCGCTGCGCGATCCGGCGCTGTCCGATGGGGTGTTCGAGGCGTTGGAGGTGGATGCGGCCTGGGAGGGCAATCCGAGCCATCTGTGCTTCGCCGCCTCGACCTGGTCGGATGCGGACGGCCCGCGCCTGCTGTGCGTGGTGAATTATCGGTCCGATCGCGGACAATGCCGGGTGCGCCTGACCCACCCGAGCCTGAACGGCCGGCTGGTGTGGCTGTCCGACCGTCTGGGACCGGAACATTACGCGCGGGAAGGGGCGGTGCTGGCGGGCGAGGGGCTTTATCTCGACCTGCCGGGCTGGGGCTATAATCTGTTCGCGATCGGCTGATCCCTGACCCTAGACCCCCCCCGGATTCCTGGGCGTCGGCGCCGCTTTGGCTAGGCGACCCTGATCCCGGCCACGAAGCTGTTCACCTCGCTATTCAGTGTCTCGGCTTGACGCGATAGGTCCGAGGCGGCGCTCAATACCTGGCTGGCCGCCGCGCCGGCGTCGTTCGCCGCTTGGCTGATACTGTCGACATGGGTGGTCACATCCTGCGCCGCCTGCGCCGTCTGTTGTACATTGCGGGCGATTTCGGCCGTTGCCGCACCCTGCTGCTCGACCGCGGAGGCGATGGTGGTGGCGATCAGGCTGACCTCCTCGATCGTCACCGTGATGGCCTGGATCGCTTCCACCGCTTCCCGTGTGGCGCCCTGGATCTGGCCGATCTGGACGCCGATCTCGTCGGTCGCCCTGGCGGTCTGGCTGGCCAGGCTCTTGACCTCGGAGGCCACCACCGCGAAGCCCTTGCCCATCTCGCCGGCGCGTGCAGCCTCGATGGTGGCGTTCAGCGCCAGCAGGTTGGTCTGGCTGGCAATGTTGGTGATCAGTCCGATCACATGTCCGATCTTCTCCGCACTGTCGGCAAGAGCGCGCACGATCCCGTCGGTGCGTTTGGCGTCGGCTACCGCACGGGCCGTCATTCTCGCCGATTGCGCGACCTGGCGGCTGATCTCGCCGATCGAGGCGGACAGCTCCTCGGCCGCGGCCGCGACCGTCTGGGCGCCCATCTGTGCGGACTGAGCCGCGGAACCGACCGTGGTCGCCTGCCGGTTGGTTTGCCCGGCGGCTCCGGTCATGGACTGCGCGGTCGCTTCCAGCTCGGTCGAGCCCGAAGCCAGCATGCCGACCAGGCTGCCGACCTTGTGCTCGAAACCCTGCACCAGGCTGTCCACCCGGATAGCACGTTGTTCCTTGGCCGAGCGCTCTATTTCCTGTTCCGCGACCAGTGCGTCGGTACGGATCATGTTGTCCTTGAACACCTGCACGGCTGCCGCCATGCCACCGATCTCGTCGCGGCGGCCGATCCCCGGAATGGCGGCCCGAAGATCCTTCTCCGCCAGGCGGCCCATGGCGGCCGTTATCGCCCGCACCGGACCGGCTATGAGGTGCGTGAGCACGAACCCGACCAGGACAGCGGCAAAGATGGACAGGATCCCCCCTGTCCAGAGGAGAACGAAGGTCGATGAAAAGGCATCTTCCTGGACCCTGGTCCGATCCTGCATCATCTGCTGTTCGGCGCCCTTGATTTCCGCCACGGTGGCACGGACCTGGTCCATCGACAGCTTGCCGGCGCCGCCGGCCTCCATCGCGGCCGCCGCGATCCGGGTGCCGGGATTGTCCATGAGTGCCAATTCCTTGTCGGCAACACCGTGATGCCAGGCGAGGACGGAGGTGTCGAGCTGGTCGAGGCGGCTCTGCTGCGCGGCATTGTCGGCGGTCAGGGACCTGAGCTGTCCGAAGCCACGCGAATAATCCGCCTGACCCTGCTTGAACGGCTCCAGGAAGGCCGGCTTGCCGGACAGCAGATAGCCGCGCAGGCCGGTTTCCTGATCCACCATGGCTCCCATCGTGCTCGAGAGGTTGTCGATGACCATGGATGAATGGGCGCGCCAATCCGAGCTGCTCTTGATGACGCCGACCTTCTGGTAGATCAGGCCGCTGGTCGTCAGCATTATCGCGATGATCAAGAGAAAGGCGAAGATGATCTTGGCCTTGATCGACAAGTTCGCGATGCGTCCGCTTGAACCCATGAGCTTAATCCCTGGAGCACCGATCCGGAACCTGGACGTGCTTCCGCGATGATGGCGAAGGGAGGTTACGATCAGGTTAAACCGACAGGTCCGCCCAGCCCCGCGCGACGGTTTCCCGCCGGACGCTTCTGCTCTAGCTTGCGGGCCTCATCGCAAAGACCCGGTTGAGTGACATGACCCTTATCGCCGCCCGCCTGAACAAGATCAGCCCGAGCCAGACCATAGCCATCTCGACCAAGGCCCGTGCCCTGAAGGCGGCCGGCCGCGACATCATCAGCCTGTCCGCGGGCGAGCCGGATTTCGATACCCCCGACAACGTCAAGCGTGCCGCAATCCGGGCCATCGAGGCCGGCCAGACCAAATACACCGACGTCGCCGGCACGCCGGCGTTGCGGGCAGCGATCGCCGAGCGCTTCCGGCTGGATTCCGGGCTCGACTACAAGCCCGAGGAGATCATCGTCTCCACCGGCGGCAAGCAGATCATCTACAACGCGATGGTGGCGACGCTCGGTTCTGGCGACGAGGTCATCATCCCGTCGCCCTGCTGGGTCTCGTATCCGGATATCGTCGCGTTGGCCGACGGCACCCCGGTGATCATCCCCTGCGGGCCGAACGCCGGCTTCAAGCTTAGGCCCGAGCAGTTGGAGGCCGCGATCACGCTGCGCACCAAGTGGTTCATGCTCAACAGCCCCAACAACCCGACCGGTGCTGCCTATTCCGCGGACGAGCTGCGCGGGATCTGCGATGTGCTGCTGCGTCACCCCGACGTCTGGATCTTCACCGACGACATCTACGACAAGCTGGTCTATGACGGTTTCCGCGCGGCCACGGTCCTGATGGTCGAGCCGCGTCTGCGCGACCGCACCGTGACCATGAACGGCTGCTCCAAGGCCTATGCGATGACTGGCTGGCGGATCGGCTTTGCCGGCGCTCCGCTCGCGCTTATCCGCGCGATGGACAAGCTGCAGAGCCAGTCGACCTCGAACGCCAGCTCGATCAGCCAGGCCGCCGCCCTGGAAGCGCTGACCGGGCCGCAGGACTTCATCGCCGGCATGGTCGAGACCTACCAGGCGAGGCGCGACCTGGTGGTCGAGATGCTGCGCGCGGCCCCGGGCATCGACTGCCACAAGCCCGAGGGGGCGTTCTACGTCTATCCCTCGATGCAGGGCTGCATCGGCAAGACCAGTGCCGGCGGGGCGCGCGTCACCGATGACGAGAGCTTCGTCATCGCCCTGCTCGAGGAGGAGGGTGTCGCCGCGGTCCATGGCAGCGCCTTCATGTTCCCAGGGCATTTCCGGGTCAGCTACGCCACCGACACCGACAGCCTGAAGGAAGCCTGCAGCCGCATCCAGCGCTTCTGCAACGCCATGGTGTAGCCGTGCCGGAGCTTGCTTCCCGGCTGTCGGCGCTGGCGGTCCCGGCGACCATCGGCATGACCGTGCGGGCCCGCGCGCTGCGTGCGGCGGGGCATCGCGTCATCTCGCTGTCGCTCGGCGAGCCGGATTTCGCGACGCCGCCCGAAGCCATCGCCGCGGCCCACGCGGCGGCGCTGGGCGGGCAGACGAAATACCCGCCGACCGACGGCACGGCGGCGCTCAAGGCGGCGGTGCGTGCCAAGTTCGCGCGCGAGAACGGGCTGGACTATGCGGCTGACGAGGTGATGGTCGCCAACGGCGGCAAGCAGATCCTGTTTAACGCCCTGATGGCAACGCTGGATCCCGGCGACGAGGTGGTGATCCCGGCGCCATACTGGGCGAGCTACCCGCTGATCGCGGAAATGCTCGGGGGCCGCCCGGTGCATCCGCAATGCCCCGAGGCGCTCGGCTTCCGGCTGACGCCGGAGGCGCTGGAAGCCGCGATCACGCCGCGCACCAAGTGGGTGATCCTCAATTTTCCCAACAACCCGAGCGGCGCCACCTGCGGGCCTGACGAAATGCGTGCCCTCGGCGCGGTGCTGGAGCGGCACCCGCGGCTATGGATCATGTGCGACGAGATCTACGAGCATCTGATCTACCAGGGTCCCGCCCATGCCTCGTTGGCGATGGTCGCGCCGGCGTTGCGCGACCGCGTGCTGACCTTGAACGGCGTGTCCAAGACCTATGCGATGACCGGATGGCGGATCGGCTATTGCGGCGCCCCGGCCCGTCTGGTCAAGGCGATGGTGGCGATCCAGGGCAACTCCACCTCGGGTGCCAGCTCGATCAGCCAGGCCGCCGCGGTGGCGGCATTGGAAGGCGATGCGACCGTGGTGGGGGCGATGCGCGAGGCCTATCGCCGCCGCGCGGAGATGGTGGTGACGGCGCTGCGGGCAATGCGCGGCGTGACCTGCGCGCAGCCGGAGGGCGCCTTCTATGCCTATCCGGGCATTGCCGGCTGCCTGGGCCGTGTCAGTGCCGGCGGCGCGCGCATCGACACCGACGAGGATTTCGCCCTCGCTTTGCTCGAGGAGAAGCATGTCGCCGTGGTGCAGGGAGCCGCCTTCGGGATGAGCCCCTATCTGCGGCTCAGCGTTGCCTCGGACGACGAGGAATTATCGGAAGCCTGCGCCAGGATGGCCGAGTTCTGCGCGACTTTAAGCTGAGCCTCAGGGCTGCATCCGGAACAGCAGCGAGTGGGCCTCCGCATCGTGCTCGGCGGCACAGCTCGCGGGGTCCGGCGGCGTCGCGGGTTGCTTGCGGGCGGCTGCGACCTCGTCCCGGGCCTGCGCCAGGTCGGCGCGGAAGTCGGCGCTGGAATGCAGCACAGCGACCAGGGCGGCGGCATTGAGATAGCCGGCCTGCACGTCGCTCAGCCAATGCACCCCGCAGACGAGGCGGCTTTCGCCGTAGCTGCGGCCGCGTGCCAGAAGCGCCGTGGACCGGTCGGGAGCGATCTCCGCCAGGATCAGGGCAATGCCCAGGCCCAGCGTCGCGTGTCCGGACGGATAGGCCGGACTGCGCTCCAGGCTGGTGTGGCGCGCGACGCAGATCGGCTGGTCGTTGCCGATATAGGGACGCGTGACCGCGAAATGACTCTTGGCGCCGTCGGTCTCCGGCAGCGTGTCGCGCGAGGCGCGGCCCAGCAGGCGGACCAGGCTGGGCGCGTTGGACTGGTCCAGCACTACGCCGAGCGCGCAGCCGAAATGCTCCAGCAGCTGGTTGCCGTCCAGCCGCGCATCGCTCGTCGCCAAGGCCCAGCGCGCGGGATCCTGTTGCTGCAAGGCCCGGCTGTGCAGGAACACCTGCTGGTCCAGCGCGTGCTCCGGCGAGCCGGCGCGCGGCGGGGGGGCAAGGAAGATGCCGCCGTCGGGAAGCAGCGCCGGATCGAGATAGGGCTGGGGAGTTGCAAGAGGCTGCGGCGTTGGCGCGCGTGCGACGGCGGGCGGCGGGAGGGTGCCAGCGGCGAGCATCGCGCAGCAGGCGAGCAGGGCGGGTCCATGGCGCATCAGTCGATCCGGTTCTGTCTGTTTGTCGGCTTTTGGGCGGGCTGGTTCTGGCCAGGCTGGTTTTGACCAGGCTCGCGCTCGGCGAAGAAGGCGCGCAGGGCGGCGGCGACCGCGTCCGGCGTCTCCTCGGCCAGGAAATGCCCTGCGGGGAGGGGTCCGCCGCTGACGACGCCATCGACGCACTCGCGCCAGAGCCGCAGCGGGTCGTACCAGCCGCCGATACGGCCCTTGCTGCCCCAGATCACCAGCACCGGGCAGGTCAGCCGCAGCCGGTGGCCGGGCTCGGCCGGCGGTGAGATCGGGAGCGAGGCTGGGAGGACAGCGGCTGGCACGCCGCGCGCCTCGCCCGCGAGATCGGCGCCCGCCGCCACGTAATCCGCGACGGCCTCGGGATGGAAGAAGTCCGCACGGCCGCCGGATGCGCGGGTCCCGAACCATTCCGAGGGGGCGCGCGTGACCAGCGCTTCCGGCTTGGGATGCAACTGGCCGAACCAGCAGCTCGCGTAGCCCGCCAGGGAATAGGCCATGTCAGCGCGGTTCATATGCTCGGGCACCGGCACGATCTCCAACGCCGCCAGCCTGGTCACGCGCGAAGGGGCGTCCAGCGCCATGCGGCAGGCGACATGGCCGCCGAGGTCATGCCCGGCGATGGCGAAGCGCGCGTGGCCGAGCCGCTGCATCAGGGCCAGCATGTCGGCTGCGAGCTCGGTCTCGGTGTGCTGAGGAGAGAGATCCGGACAGACCAGGGTGAAGCGGTCCGCGAGCCTGGGCGCCACCGCGTTCCACATCGCATGGGTCTGCGGCTGGCCGTGCAGCAGCAGCAGTGGCGGGCCGTGGCCAGCGGTGCGCAGGCGCGTGCCGCCGATCGTCTCCAGAGTGAACCCGTCGAAGAACATAGCCTCCCATATCCTGTGTGGGTCACGGCCCGCGAGCGCCGCGTGCACCGGGGATCAAATCATGGCAAAGCGCCCCCAGAAAGCGCCTACTGGGATAACAACCCTGCGGGGACGACACTATCAATCCTGCGGTCATGTAACTGGAGCGCTTCACGATGTCCGGCCTGGATCCCGAGGATTGGAGCGATCTGCGCAGGCTCGGCCATACCATGCTCGACGACATGTTCGACCGCCTCGAAGGCCTGCGCGACACCCCGGTCTGGCAGCGCATGCCGGATGGGCTGCGCGAGGAGCTGCGCGGGCCGCTGCCGAGCGAAGGGATGTCCGCGGACGCCGTCTATGCCGACTTCCAGCGGCTGGTGGCGCCCTACAGCGTCGGCAACACGCATCCGCGCTTCATGGGCTGGGTGCATGGCGGCGGCACCGGCATCGGCATGCTGGCCGAACTGCTCGCCGGCGGGCTGAACGCCAATCTCGGCGGACGCGACCATGCGCCGATCGAGGTCGAGCGCCAGGTCATACGCTGGGCGGCGGAGATGGTCGGCATGCCAGCCGGAAGTTCGGGCCTGCTGGTCACCGGATCCTCGATGGCCAACATGATCGCCGTGCTGGTCGCCCGCCGGCATGCGGCGGGTGCGTTGGTCCGGGCAAAAGGTGTCGGCGGCGAGGGACTGGTCGGCTATGCGGGGGAGACTGCCCATGGCTGCGTGCCGCGCGCCTTCGACATGGCCGGTCTCGGCACCGAGGCGTTGCGAAAGATAGGCGGCGACGCCGATCACCGGATCAGCCTGGCCGCACTGGCCGAGGCGGTGCAGCGCGATCGCGCCGCCGGCCTGAAACCGTTCATCGTGGTCGGGACGGCGGGCGCCGTCGATACGGGGACGATTGATGATCTCGCCGCCCTGGCCGAGTTCTGCGCGGTGCAGGGTTTGTGGTTCCATGTCGATGGCGCGTTCGGAGCGCTGGCCATGCTGTCGCCGAAGCTGCGCGGGCAGCTCGCGGGCATCGAGCGGGCCGACAGCCTGGCGTTCGATTTCCATAAATGGGCGCAGGCGCCATATGATGCCGGCTGCGTGCTGATACGCGACGCGAGCCTGCAGGCGCAGACCTTCGCCCAAAGCCTCGCCTATCTGGCTGGTGCCGATCGCGGCGTGGCCGGGAACGCGCCCTGGCCGGCCGACCTCGGCCCCGATCTCTCGCGCGGGTTCCGCGCCCTCAAGGTGTGGATGACGCTGAAGACCTATGGCGCCGCGCGCATGGGCCGGATGGTCGAGGATTGCTGCGAGGTGGCCCGGCATCTGGCCGCGCGGGTGGCCCGCGAGCCTTCGCTGGAGCTGCTGGCGGCCGTCCGCCTCAACATCGTCTGCTTCCGGCTGGTCCGTCCGGACAATGATGCCCTGGTGCTCGACGCGCTGAACGACGAGCTGGTCCGCGACCTCCACGAGGCCGGGATCGCGGTGCCGTCGACGACGACCATCGGCGGCAGGCGGGCGATACGCGCCGCCATCGTCAACCACCGCACCACGGCCGCCGACGTGGACGCGATGATCGACGGCCTGCTCGACCTGGCGCGGTTGCGCTGAAGCCTCAGCGCGGTGCACGCCGCAGGATGCTCAGCACCATGATCCCGAACAGGGCTGAACCGCCGGTGAAGACGGCGATGACGATGCGCAGCCGCAGGGCGATGTCGGCCGCCTGATCCTGGAAATGCTTCCTGAGCACATGACGCGCGGTCTCTATGCGTTGAACCTGGCTGCTGGGACTCTGGCTACTGGGACTCTGGCTGCCGCCGGTCGCGGGAAAGGCGCCTGCGCCGTCGTCGCCAAGCGTATCGCGAAGCCTGTCGAGGCGGTCGGCCGCATCGGGCGCCGTGGTCATCGCGTCGAGCTTGTTCTCGGCGAACAGCTCGCGCTGATATGGCAGCTGCGCCGCATAGGTGGCGAACAGGCCGCATAACCCCAGTATGACGAACGCCATGACCAGGAAGCCGCCCCATGCCCGGCTGTTGTCCTTCATCGCCACTCCTGTTGCCGGTCAACCCGCCACGCTGACCGCGTAGGAGTTCCTTCCACTGGTATCAAGCCGGACAGGTCCGAATACGGTGCAATCCTCGCCGGCGGAGCGCTTGGCCTTGACCTCGGCACGTCCGACCGGTATTCCGCGCGTCCTTATGCCCACCTCCATGCCGCAGGTCACCGCCTGCGTTCGGGATGCTTGAACAAGGTCGTGTCATGAAGATCAGAAACAGCCTGAAGTCGGCGAAGGTCCGCGACAAGGATTGCCGCGTCGTTCGCCGGCACGGCAGGGTCTACGTCATCAACAAGAAGAACCCGCGCATGAAGGCACGCCAGGGCTGATCTCTGCGGATCGCCTTGGGCGGGCGGATCACCTTGGACAGATTTGGGCGCCGCTTCCTCGGGAGCGGCGCTTCGTGTTTGTGGGCTGCCTCGTTGATGCTCATGGCGGCGGCACCCGATCCGAAGCTCGCCGAACTGACTGCCGCCCTGGCCCAGGCCCGCGGCCATGGCCAGGCGGCGCAGCTCGAGGCCGAGCTGGAGGCTTTGCGGATGCAGGCGGTGCCACCGGCGATACGCTTGCTGCAGCGGCGGTCGCAGCGCGAGCTGATGTCCGGCGACACGCGCGCGGCGCTGTCCGACGCCGACGATGCGGTTAGCCTGCAGCCGGACAGCGCCCTGCTCTGGCGCGAACGGGCGATCGCGCGTGCCGCCAATGGCGATCTGGATGCCGCGGTAGGCGATCTCGGCGGCGCCCTGTCCCGCGACCCGAGCGATGGACTGGCCTGGCAGGCCCTGGCCCGGATCGAGGAAGGCCGGCAGTCGTGGATGGCCGCCTACAAGGCGTGGCAGCATGTGCTGAGCCTCGACCCGCAGGTGGGGGACGGAGCCGCACGGCTCGACCGGCTGCGCCGCCACGCGCTCGGCCAACCTGCATGACAAGCCAGGGCTGCGTGACGAGATCCGTCACGGTCATCCCGTCGGATGCACCGCTGCATGGCCGTATCAGTCCGCCCGGCTCGAAATCGATCACCAACCGCGTGCTGCTGCTGGCAGCCCTGGCACAGGGACAAAGCCGGCTGACGGGAGCGCTGAAAAGCGATGATACCCGGTATATGGCCGAGGCGCTGCGGGCGATGGGGGTCGCGATCGACGAGCCGGACGAGACCGGCTTCATCGTGCATGGCACCGGGAGGCTGCAGGCGCCGCGAACGCCGCTATTCCTCGGCAATGCCGGCACCGCGACCCGTTTCCTGACCGCCGCCGCCGCCCTGGTGGATGGCCAAGTGGTGGTGGATGGCGACGAGCACATGCGCAAGCGGCCGATCGCGCCGCTGGTCCATGCGTTGGCAGTCCTGGGGGTGAAAGCCAGCACGCGATCGGGTTGCCCGCCGGTGGTGATCGAAGGCGACGGCATGCTGCGTGCCGGACGTGTGAGCATCGATGCCGGCCTGTCGAGCCAGTATGTCTCCGCCCTGCTGATGATCGCCGCCTGCGGCGACGGCCCGATCGAGGTGGCGCTGGAAGGTGACAAGATCGGCGCGCGCGGCTATGTCGACCTCACATTGGCCGCCATGCGTCGTTTCGGCGCCGCGCCCGATGCGCTCGGCGACGGCGCCTGGCGCGTGCCGCCTTCCGGCTATCGCGCCATCGATACCCTGATCGAGCCGGATGCGTCGGCCGCCACCTATTTCTGGGCGGCCGGTAGGCTGACCGGAGGCGAGATCGACCTTGGCGTGTCTGCGGCGGACTTCACCCAGCCGGATGCCAGGGCCTGGCCCCTCATCAGCGCCTTCCCGGACATGCCGGCTGTAATCGATGGCGCGCAGATGCAGGACGCGGTGCCGACGATGGCGGTGCTGGCGATGTTCAACCGCACCCCCGTGCGCTTCACCGGCATCGCCAATCTCAGGGTCAAGGAATGCGACCGGGTGCGTGCGCTCGCGACCGAGCTCGACCGCATCCGGCCCGGCCTCGGCCGCGAGGATGGCGACGATCTTCTGGTCGCTTCCGATCCCTCGCTCGCCGGCCAGTTCCTGCCGACCCGGATCCGGACCTATGCCGACCACCGCATCGCCATGAGCTTCGCGCTGGCCGGGTTGAAGATCGGCGGGATCACCATCCTGGATACCGGCTGCGTGTCGAAGACCTTCCCCGGCTACTGGGATGCGCTGGCCTGCCTGGACGTCAGGCTCCGGCTCGGCGACGATCCGCAGACGATCTAGTGGAGAAAATCTGACGGAAAGAACCGTCAGATTTTTCCACTAGCCGTTGATCTGGTGGGCCGAGCGAACCCGACGCTTGGAAACCAAGCGTCGGATTTTGGACCACTAGCGATCCGTCAGACGCAACTCGATGCGCCGGTTCTTGGCGAAGGCGTCGGGACTGGTGCCGGTATCGAGCGGCTGATACTGCGAGAAGGCGGTTGCGGCGAGGTGCTGCGGATCGACGCCCTGGCTCATCAGCAGCTTGACCACGGTGATGGCGCGTCCGGACGAGAGCTCCCAGTTGGTGGCGAAGTGGCTGCCGGCGATCGGCTGGCGGTCGGCATGGCCATCGACGCGAAGCACCCACGGCAGGTCGGGCGGAATGGTGGCGGCGATCTCCTTGAGGGTCGCGGCCAGGGTGCGCATCTGCTCGGCGCCCGCCTTGGACAGATCGGCACTGCCGGACGGGAACAGCACTTCGCTCTGGAACACGAAACGGTCGCCGACCACGCGTATGCCGGGCCGGTTGGCGAGCAGCTGGCTGAGCCGACCGAAGAACTCCGAGCGGTAGCGCTTGAGCTCCTCGACCTTGTCGGCGAGGGCCACGTTCAGCTTGTTGCCGAGGTCGTTGATCTTGGCGTCGCGGTCCTTGACGTCCTGCTGCGAGATGTCGAGCGCCTGGGTGATCGCGGCGAGCTGCTTTTCCAGCTCGGCGAGCTGCTGGTTGAGCAGGGCCACCTGCGCCTGCGCGTCGGTCGTCAGCTTGCCCTGGGACTGGAGCTGGCTAGTGTCTTTCGCCACCTCGGCAGTCAGTGCCGACGCCTGTCCCTGCAACGCGGCGCGCGCGGCCTCGCTGCGGTCGCGCTGGGCGCCCAGGGTCGCGACCGACAGCCCGAGGTCATGCGTCTTGCCCCGTTCCAGCGACAGCAGCTCGCTCAACTGCTGCATCTGCACCTGCAGCTTGTCGAGCACATGCTGGCGGCCGTTCAGCGCCACCGACAGGAAGGCCTGCGCCAGCACGAACACCAGCAGCACGAAGATGATGACCATGAGCAGGGTGGAGAGCGCGTCCACATAGCCGGGCCAGGCGTCGAGGCCGCCGCGCGAGCCTTGCCGGCGCCTCATGGCGTGCGGCCGTCGCCGCCGATCGCAGCCAGCGTGCGGGTGAGCAGGCGCAGGTCGCCGCGCAGCTCGGCGGTGGTCTGGGTCCGGCCCTGCTCGTTCTCGTGCAGCACGCGCGCGAGCAGGCGTTCGATGTTGCGCATGTGCTCGCGCGTCTCGCGGGCGCTGTCGCCGAGATCCTGGCCCTCGCGGCCCTCGCTCATGCGGCGCAGCACCGGCGTCAGCGCGGCCTGGTTCTCCCCCAGCCGCTGCATCAGCTGCTGGTTCAGGCGCATCGTCTCGGTCAGGTCGGAGATCCGGTCGGACAGGGTGTTGAGCGTCTGGGTGTGCATCGAGCGGCCTTCCTCGCTGCGCGCCAGCACCGACTGCAGGCCGTCGAGATTTTCCGCGGTCTGCTCCAGCAGCGCCTGCACGTAATGCGGCACCGGGGTCTCGCCCTCGCCGACGAAGCCGCCGGAGAAGCGGGTGATGCCGGCCAGCCACTCCTCGAGCTCGTTGAAGAAGCGGTTCTGCGCCTGGCCGGCGGTGAGGTCGAGGAAGCCCAGCACCAGCGCGCCGGCGAGGCCGAACATCGAGCCGGAGAAGGCCGTGCCCATGCCGTGCAGCGGCTTGGCCAGGCCGCTCTTGAGCTGGTCGAACATCTGGTTGACGTCGCCGGAGCCGATCGAGAGGTTGCCGATCACGGCGGAGATCGCGCTGACCGTCAGCAGCAGGCCGTAGAATGTGCCGAGCAGACCGAGGAAGATCAGCAGCCCGGTCATGTAGCGCGACAGCTCGCGGCTCTCGTCGAGGCGCGACGACAGGCTGTCGAGCAGGCTGCGCATCGCCGGGGTGGAGAGGGTCAGCCGGTCGGAGCGGTTGCGCGAGGCGATCATCGAGGCCATCGGCGCCAGCAGCTTCGGCGCTTCGGGAGGGGCCAGCCCGGCACGCGGATGGCGCAGGGTTTCGAGCCAGCGCACTTCCGGGGTAAGCCGCAGCACCATGATCAGGTTCCAGACGATCCCCAGCAGCAGCACGGCGAGGATCAGCCCGTCCAGCAGCGGGTTGTTCATGAAGAAGCCCAGCAGCGTGTGCCAGAGCAGCGCCGCCACCCCGGCGATCAAGGCCAGGAAGATCAGCATGCGGATGAGATAGGTCGTCGGACGGGTCATGGCGTTGCGGGTGCCCCGGTTGCGGGTGGTCTGGTTGTTGCGGGCAGGCTGGTTGTTGCCGATGGGCTGGTTGTTGCGGGTCGGCTGGGCGCTGTGGCTGCTGCCTCGCCGGGTGCCGCGGCCGGCTGGTCCGGCGCATCCTTAGGCTCGGGCGCTTTCTGAAGTTCGTCGGAACGGGTCAAGTCGACCCGGTCGGCCGGGCCACCGTCGCCGGGCTGCCCGATGGCCCGCACGTAGATGCGTGTCGAGGCGATGCCGCCGTTGATCAGCACGGCACGCGCGGCAAGGCCACGCGAGAGCGACATGCGGCGCGGGGTGGATGGATCGTCGCTGGTGCCGCTGCCATACGCGTCGACCTGGGCGCGTGCTTCGGGATCGGCCTTCATATGCGCCGTGAAGTCTTTCAGCGCCTGCATGGTGGTCGGGTTGAGGTCGGCGCTGCCGCTGCCGAAGGTGATGCGCGAGCCGCCCTGGATGGCACTGACGGCGCCGGCGGCCGTGGCGACCACCGGAACCGGCGGCGGCGGCGGCTCGGGATGCAGCGGCACGTTGATCATTGGCGCCTTGATCGCCGGCGGCGGCGGCGGCTTGGCCGGTATGGTGGGCAAGGGAGCGGCGGCGAGCGTCTTCGACGGTGTGGCTGAAGCCGGATGATGGACGGCGTGGACATGCCGAGTCGCGTGATGGCGCGGCGCGCTGGCAGGCGTTCCCTGAGCTGATGCCCCTTGGGCCGGTCCGAGCGCATCCAGTGCACGCTGGTCAGTCTGGGCCTGGACCGGGCCGGAGACGGTCAGAACCAGGCCAATGGTCCATAGTCGCAGGGTCGGTAGAGCAGGAAGGAGAGGCATCGGTGTCGATTATTAGATGACAGCGTGCCGATGCTCAACCGGCCAGGCAGCGGGCGGCTCAGGCGGCAGCCGAGCTTGCCGCGGCGACGATCTCGCGCAGCTTGGCGTAGAGCCCGGCATTGGCCGCCACGACGTCGCACTCGCTGCCCATCGCCTGCTGCTCGCGGCCTTCCGGATCGGTAGCGAATCCGCCGGCTTCGCGTACCATCAGCAGTCCGGCGGCGCAGTCCCAGGGCTTCACGCCCAGTTCCCAGTAGCCGTCGAAGCGTCCGGCGGCGACCCAGGCGAGATCCAGCGCCGCGGCGCCGAAGCGGCGGATGCCCGCCACCTGCGGCATGAGCGCGCCCAGCGCGCGAGCGAACGGCAGCCGGCGCTGGGC
>CAXSEE010000087.1:0-16882 GCA_964235615.1 uncultured Acetobacteraceae bacterium
AGGCCTTTGGCGGGTCTGGGCAGAGCCCAGCCTTACCTTCCGACGGTCAGCGTCTCCGAGAACAGCTCCTGCAACGACACCCAGGACCGTGCATCGGCTTCGGCGCTGTAGCGGATCGCGTCCGGCATGTGGCGCTTGGCAGCCTGCTGGTTGGTGAAGCTGTGCACGGTGTTGCCGTAGACGTGCATCTGCCAGTCCACGCCGGCGTCGCGCATCTCGGTCTCGAACTCCGCCCGCTGCTCGGCCGGGATCATCGGATCATCGGCGCCGATGCAGACCAGCACGCGAGCCTTGATGGCGCGGGCGTCCGTCTTCGGCGCCGCGGTCGACAGGCCGCTGTGGAAGCCGACCACCGCCTTCAGATCGGCACCCGAGCGCGCCAGCTCCAACGCCATGGTGCCGCCGAAGCAGAAGCCGATCGCCGCGATGCGCCCGGCATCCGCCTCGCTGCGCGCCGTCAGGGCCTGCAATCCAGCCGCCGCGCGGGCGCGCGTGCGCGACGGGTCGGAGAATAGCGGCTGCAGCATCCCGATCGCCTCCTGCAGATCGTCTATCATGCGGCCTTCGCCGTGCAGGTCGCAGGCCAGTGCGACGTAGCCTAGTGCCGCCAGCCGTTCGGCGCGCGAGATCGCGTGGTCGCCGAGACCGAACGCCTCGGGAAACACCAGCACGCCGGCGCGCGGTCCGGAGACGGGCTCGAAGAAGAGCTGGCTCTTCATCGTCAGGCCGTCAGCCTGGTAGGTCAGGGTTTCATGGTGCATGGGAAGTCTCTCCGGATATGGCTTCGTTCAATACGCGCCTGGGCCAGCGTCGATGCAGCCAGAGCCAGCTTTTCGGATCGGCGCGGATCCAGCGGTCGAGGACCGCATTCACGGCCAGGGTAATCGCAAAGAGGTCGGCCTGCTTGTCGCCGGTCAGCGTGACGGCCAGCGGCGGCTCGACCATCATGCGGAAGCGGGCCGGTCCCAGGCGCACCACATGGGCCGGGATGATCGCGCAACGGTAATGCCGCGCGAACTGCGCCAGGGCGGGCGCGGTCATGGCGGGGATCCCGAGGAAAGGCACCGCGATGCCGTCGTTCATCTTCTGATCGACCAGAAGGCCGAGCGATCCGCCGCGTTGCAGATGCAGCAGGGCAGCCCTGGCACCGCGCGCACCCTTGGCGAACATGGCTCCCTTCGGACCCATCGCCCGCTGCCGGATCGCCTGGATGATCGCGTCGACCCATTGGTTGGAAGCGGCACGATAGATGCCTGAGAGGGGAATGCCGAGCTGCCCCGCGATCGGCAGTATCATCTCCCAGTTGCCGAAATGCCCGGAGAAGAACAGCGCCTGCGCGCCCGTCCGGCTCAGGCTCTCGACGACCTCCTCGGCACCGGTGATCTCCCATCCAGGTCCCGCGTCGGTACGGGTGAATGCCGGCAGGTGCGGAAGTTCGGCGGCCGTGCGGCCGAGGTTGTCCCACACGGCGCGCACGATGCCTGTCCGCTCGACGGCATCGAGCTCGGGCAGGGCGAGCCGCAGGTTGGCGTGCGCGACCCGCGAGACCGGAAGCGACGGCCCGATCGACCTCGCGATCCATCCGCCCAGGTTCGACGCCCGCACCGGGCCGAGCCGCTTCAGAAACCAGAGAATGACGCCGAGGGCTGCGGCGCCCGCGCGTCCGCCTACGCGGTCCAGGAACCTCGTGACCACTGAAACCATGGCTTGCGATTTAGCGCATGGTCATGATCCGAGCCAGTATCGAACCGAAGCAGCGCCCGCGCGCGCGTCCCGGCGGATCAGGGCCGGACGCTGGTCACGACGGCGACTTCGCCACCTTCGCGCACCTCATCCCGGCGCACGACATCCTGGGGCGACACACGTGTGCGGCCATAGGTCAGGTACAGCGCGCCGGCGGTGAACACGACGGCGCCGACCATGTTGCCCAGCGTCACCGGGATCTCGTTCCAGAACCACCAGTCCGACAAGGTGACCTTGGCGCCGAACATCATGCCGACCGGGATTGCGAACATGTTGACCACGGAGTGCTCGAAGCCCAGCTCGACGAAGATGAAGATCGGCAGCCAGGCGCCGAGGATCTTCCCAGTCGTGGAGGTCGAGGCGAGGCCCATTACCGTGCCGAGGCTGACCATCCAGTTGCACAGCAGCGCCTTGACGAACACGGTGAGCATCCCTGCAGCGCCGAACGCCTCATAGGCGGTGGTCTTGGTGACGGCGAGGGCACGCAGGCGTTCGCCGATCAGGCCGCCGGTGGTGTTGCCGGCTTCCGTGGAGGCAATCCAGAACAGGGCGGCAAAGATCAGGCTGCCGATCAAGTTGCCGATGAACACCAGAATCCAGTTGGCGATGACCTGCCCGAGGCGGACGCGACCGGCCATGAACGCGGTCGGCATGATGCCGAAGTTGCCGGTCAGCAATTCCAGCCCGAGGATCACGATCAGCGCGAAGCCCGCCGGAAACAGCAGCGCGCCGACGATGAACTGCCCGGTCTGGGCCGCAACCAGGAAGGCCATGCTGGTGACGAAGGCGAGATAGGATCCGGCCAGCGCGCCACGCACCAGCAGGTCGACCGGCGAGAGCGATGCCTTGACGACGCCTGCCTCGACCATGTTGCCGATGACCTGCGCCGGCTTCACGTAGTCCGCCATGTTGGCCGCTCCTTTGTTGAAAGCGCCTGCATCGGCGATCTCGTGTTTGACTGTATCAAAAGTCCGGTGCCGCTAGAAGTTTCGGCACTGGCGGCGCCAGGAGCAGCTCGATCCGCTCAGTAGCCGAGCAGCAGGATGTCGAGCGCCCGGGTGACGCTGTCATGCTGCGAGGCCAGCGACGACACCGCGCGCTTCAGCTCGCCTCCCGGGATGCTGGCGATCGCCTGCGTCACCAATACATGGCGCTTTTCCCCATCTTGAAGATTGGGGATGTCGAACACCGGGTTGAGTTCGCTGATCGGCTTGGGTGCAATGGCCTCGGGCAGCAGCGGCACCACGACACGGGTCGATAGATGCGAGAGCATATCGGCCTGGACGTCGAGCACGTAGCCTTCGCCACCCAGCATCGGATGCACATCCAGACGCGCCATCAGAACTCCCGGTAGGCGGCCAGCGGCAGGCCATGCTCGGCGACATGCTCGTTCCACGCATCCATGGCCTGCCTGTTCTCGGCCAGCCAGCGGTCGCGGCGCGTGGCAGCGACCTCGGCAGAGAGGCCGCGCTCGCAGGCCTTGGACAGATTGACGCCCAGTTCGCGTGCCTCTCGCAGCAATCGCTCCGGCAGCGTGACGTTCGTCGGCCGCCGGGGAAAGGAAGGAGCCGGAGCTGTGGCGGATCGCGGCATAACGACGTCTCCAGGGAAAGTGCATGGATCATGCGCATAGTTGACGCCAATGACAAGCCGCATACCGGTCAGTAGGCGAGCGCCATCCCGTCCGCACGCATCTCGGACGCCGCGGCATAGACGCGATCGTTGCCGCTCATGCGATGCTCGATGCATTCGTAGCGGCCGAACCCGCCGTCCGATGCGCCGATATGCCAGCCGATCGCCTCCAGTGCCGCGCGCGTCGCCACCGGCACTCCAGCCTCCAGGCGCAGCAGCCCGTCCGGCGGCATTCCGGCCAGGTCCTCGCCCATGCTCTGCGACGAGCCTTCGTGATGCCAGCGCGGCGCGTCGCCGGCGGCCTGTATGTCGAGACCGTAATCGACCCGGTTGACGATGATCTGGGTCTGTCCCATCGGCTGCATGTCGCCGCCCATCACCCCGAACGCCATCCAGGGCACGCCGCCGTGTGCTGCGAACCCGGGGATGATGGTCTGGAACGGCCGCTTGCCGGGACGATACAGGTTCGGGTGGCCGTCCTGCAGCGAGAACAGCTCGCCACGGTCCTGGAACATGAAGCCGAGCCCGTCGGCGACCAGTCCCGAGCCCATGCCGCGGAAGTTCGACTGGATCATCGACACCATCATGCCGTCCGGCCCGGCGACGCTGAAATAGGTGGTGTCGCCGTGGCTCGGCGCCTGTCCGGCATAGACCGGGGTGAGGATGCGGTCCGGCCGTATCAGCTTGGCGCGCTCGGCGGCGTAGGCCTTGGAGTTCAGCCACTCGATCGGGATCTGCGCGAAATGCGGATCGGCATAGTAGCGCGCCCGGTCCTCGTAGGCGAGACGCTTGGCCTCGGCCTGCAGGTGGATCGAGGCCGGCGACTGGAAGCCTTCGCCCTTGAGGTCGAAATTCTCCAGTATGTTGAGCATCTGCAGGGTGGCCAGCCCTTGGGTGTTGGCGGCCATGCCGTACACGTCGGTGCCGCGGTAATTGGTGACCAGCGGCTCGGCCCATTCCGAATGATGCGCGCGCAGGTCCTCGCGTGTCATCCAGCCGCCGATCCGGTGGAAATACCGCTCGATGGTGCGTGCGATCGGGCCGCTGTAGAAGGCGTTGCGGCCCTCGTCGGCGATCAGCCGGTAGGTGCGCGCGAGGTCGGGGTTGCGGAACACCTCGCCCTCGTCGGGGAAACGCCCGCCCGGCGCGTAGGTGTGCATGGCGTTGGCGGTCTCCTCGACGCCGGAGCCGGGGCGGAGGAACGCCTTGAGGTTGCGCTTGATGTAGTAGCCGATGATCTGCGGCACCGGCACGCCCTGCTCGCACAGTCCGATCGCGGGGGCGAACAGGTCGCGCCAGGGCAGCCGGCCGTAGCGGCGATGCAGCGACCACCAGGCGTCCAGCGCGCCCGGCACCGACACGCTGACGGCGCCGAGCTTGGGGATCACGCCGTTCTTGGAGCGTGCCCGGACCGTGGCCAGGCTGAGCCCGCGCGGCGAGGCGCCGGACCCGGCCAGGCTCGTCACGCGTCGCAGGGCCGGGTCCCAGACCATCGCGTAGCAATCTCCGCCCAGCCCGGCGCTGGTCGGCTCCAGGAACCCCAGGCAGGCGTTGGCCGCGATGGCCGCATCCACCGCCGAGCCGCCGCGCTTGAGCATCTCGATGGCTGTCAGCGTCGCCAGCGGATGCGCGGTGCCGGCGGCACCCGAGCAGCCCATCGCGGCCGAGCGCGACGCGAAGCTGGCGCCGGACGGACGGTCACCGGCATGCACGTCCGGCCGGATGAAGCGCTCCGCCCCCGGTGGCTGGAACGGCGGCATCGCAGTCTCCCCGGCCGGCTGGGGAGCGGCGCCCTGACCGGGAGCGGCGGTCGTGGCCGCTCTGGCGGCGTCCGCCGCGTCGGCAGCGGGCACGCCGGCAGTGGACAGGCCGGTAGTGGCCAGGGCCAGGGGGAGGGGCAACCTCGCGATGAACGACCTTCGATGCAGCATGCAGGGCTCCAGGCGGACGTGCGCCATGTCACATAACGATCTTTGAGAGCACGACAACAGGGCAGCATCCGGCACTTCATGCCTCCCCCGTTCTGCCCTAACCTGCTGCCCGGACGGGACGCGAGGTGCATGATGGCCGACAAGACGGAACTGAAGCGGGCGCCGGCCGTGGCGCGTGCCGTCAGGACCCGCGCCGTCCTCAATCAGCCGGCGACGCTGCAGGAGCGCATGCCGGCCGCCAAGGCCGCGCATCCGGGCATGAGGACTCGGACGCCGCTGAAGATCCTTGCGGCCGAGACCGATGTTGCGGCGATCGCCTTGGACAGTCCGGACCGCTTCATCAACCGCGAGCTGTCGTGGCTCGATTTCAACCAGCGCGTCGTCGAGGAGGCGGACAACCCGCGCAACCCGCTGCTCGAGCGGCTGCGCTTCCTGTCGATCTCCGCGGGCAACCTGGACGAGTTCTACTCGGTCCGCGTCGCCGGCCTGGTCGGGCAGGTGCGCGAGGCCCTGACCACCCGGTCTCCGGACGGCCGCACGCCGGCGCAGCAGCTCCAGGCGGTCGAGGAGCGGGCACGTTCCCTGCTGGCCGAGCAGCAGCGCATCTGGCGCGAACTGCGCGAGGCACTGGCCGTCGAGGGCATCGTGGTCTGTGAGGCGCACCTGCTGGGCGACGAAGACCGCGCCTGGCTCGAGACCTTCTTCATGGACCGGATCTTTCCGGTGCTGACGCCGCTGGCGATCGACCCCGCGCACCCGTTCCCGTTCATTGCCAACATGGGCCAGGTGCTGGCGCTGCGGCTGCTGCGCGACGATGACGAGCGCCACGCCATGAGCGGCCTCATTCTGCTGCCGGCGCAGGTCGAGCGCTTCATCCGCCTGCCCGCCGGCAAGACCAGCGCGGAGACCGCGCGCTTCATGCTGCTAGAAGACCTGGTCATCGAGTTTCTCGACCGGCTGTTCCCCGGCTTCCATGTCGGCGGACGCGGCGTGCTGCGCGTGATACGCGACACCGACGTCGAGTTCGAGGAGGAGGCCGAGGATCTCGTGCGTTCCTACGAGACCGCGCTGAAGCGCCGTCGGCGCGGCGTGGTGATCCATCTCGACGTCAACGCCGACATGCCGGCGGACCTTTCCGCCCTGGTCGCCGACGAGCTCGACGTGCCGACCAGCGAGATGCAGGTGCATGACGGGCTGATCGGCCTGGTCGACGTCAAGCAGCTCATCGTCGACGACCGGCCTGATCTGCTGTTCGCGCCGTACGCGCCGCGCTTCCCCGAACGGATACGCGATTTCGGCGGCGACTGCTTCGCCGCGATCCGCGCCAAGGACATCGTCGTCCATCATCCGTTCGAGAGTTTCGACGTGGTGGTGCAGTTCCTGCGCCAGGCCGCACTCGACCCGGCGGTGGTGGCGATCAAGCAGACCCTGTATCGCACGTCCCGCGACAGTCCGATCGTAAAGGCGCTGATCGAGGCCGCCGAAAGCGGCAAGTCGGTCACCGCGATGGTCGAGTTGCGCGCCCGCTTCGACGAGGAAGCCAACATCCGCCTCGCGCGCACGCTGGAGGCGGCCGGCGTGCAGGTCGTGTTCGGGTTCGCCGAGCTCAAGACACACGCCAAGCTCAGCCTGGTGGTGCGCCGCGAGGGCGGCAGCGTGCGCAGCTATGCTCATTTCGGCACCGGCAACTATCATCCGATCACCGCGCGCATCTACACCGACATCAGCTTCTTCACCTGCGACACCAGGCTCGCGCGCGACTCCGCGCGTCTGTTCAACTACATGACCGGCTACGCCAAGCCGGCCTCGATGGACGCGCTGGCCTATTCGCCGCTGACCACGCGCAGCACTTTGGTGAGCCTGATCGAGGCCGAGATCGCCTTTGCCCGCGCCGGCAAGCCCGCCCGGATCTGGCTCAAGATGAACTCGCTGGTCGACGAGGAGCTGATCGACAAGCTCTACGAGGCGTCCAACGCCGGCGTGCGCATCCTGTGCGTGATACGCGGCATCTGCTGCCTGCGTCCGGGCGTGCCCGGCTTGTCGTCCAACATCCAGGTCAAGTCGATCGTCGGCCGCTTCCTCGAGCACGCGCGCATCTTCGTGTTCGGCAATGCCCACCGGCTGCCGTCGCGCGACGCGCTGGTGTATATCTCGAGCGCGGACTGGATGGCCCGCAACATGGACTGGCGCGTCGAGAGCATGGTGCCGATACGCAACCCGACGGTGCATGCGCAGGTGCTCGACCAGATCATGGTCATGGACCTCAAGGATAACCTGCAGTCGTGGAAGCTGGATGCCGGCGGCCAGTGGCTCCGTCTCGAAGGCGGCGCCAAGCCCTTCTCCGCGCATGAGTATTTCATGACCAACCCGTCCCTGTCCGGACGCGGGTCGGCGGCACAGGTGCCGCTGATGCCGGTGTCGCGTCCGCTGCCGCGCCGTCCGGACCGGATACTGGAAGATTGAGGGCAATCCCATGAACGAGCCGAGTGGCCGTGCAGAACCCGAACTGCCCCAGAATGCGCCCAAGCGTTACGCGGTGGTCGACCTCGGCTCCAACTCGGTCCGTCTCGTGGTGTTCGAGGGTATCTCGCGCAACCCGGTAACGATCTTCAACGAGAAGGCGGTGCTGCGCCTCGGGCGCGGGCTGGAGACCAGCGGGCGGCTGAACGAGGACGGCGTCGCCCAGGCGATCGGGGTGATGGCCCGGTTCGCCGCCGTGGTGCGCGGGATGGGTGCCGAGATCTTCGAGGTGCTCGCCACCGCGGCGGTGCGTGACGCCGAGAACGGCCCCGAGTTCGTCGAGATGCTGCGCCACGAGATCCCGAACGCCACCATACGCATCCTGTCCGGCATCGAGGAGGCGGATTATTCCGCGACCGGCCTGCTCAGCGGCCTGACCGACGCGGACGGGCTGATGGCCGATATCGGCGGCGGCTCGCTGGAGCTGGTCCGGCTGATCGAGGGCCGCATGGGCGAGAGCCAGACGCTCCGGCTCGGCGTCATCCGTCTGGCCGACCGTGCCGGCGGCGACATCCAACGGGCGCGCGCCCTGGTCGAAGCGGATCTCGACCGGGCGCCCTGGCTGCCCTCGGCGGCGGGGCGCACGCTGTACCTGGTCGGTGGTGCGTTCCGCGCGCTGGCGAGGCTACAGATCGCCCGCACCTTCTACCCGCTGAACATCGTCCACCAGTATGAGCTCGGTGCCGAGGAGGCGCGCGAGCTGACCGGCTGGGTGATCGGTGCCTCGCGCCGTGCGCTGGAGCGGCTGCCCGGCTCGCCGCGCAAGCGTCTGGACGACATGCCCTATGCCGCCACCGTGCTGCGCCGCCTGCTGCGCCGGACCTCGCCGACGCGGGTGGTGTTCAGCGTCGATGGGCTGCGCGAGGGCTGGTACATGCGCCGTGTGGCGCCGGACCTGCTCGCGCAGCCGCCGCTGGAGGCGATCGCGCGCGAGATGTCGCTGCAGCTCAGCCGCAGCCAGACGCTGCCGCCGGCGCTGATCGACTGGACCGCGGCGCTGTTCGCCGACGAGACCGTGGCCGAGCAGCGGCTGCGCGTCAGTGCCTGCTGGATGTCGGACTGCGGCGCGCATGACCATCCGGAATATCGTGCCGAGCAGAGCTTCATGCGCATCCTGCGTACTCCGGGGGTGGCGCTGTCGCATCCGGCACGCGGCTTCCTCGCCCTCACCATGGCGATGCGCTACGAGGCCGAGCTCGACCAGGGCTTCCTGCAGTCCGCGCGCCGCCTGCTCGATCCGGTCGCCCTGCGCCGCGCGGAGATGCTCGGCCTGTCGCTTCGGCTGGCCTACGTGCTCTGCGCCGGCACGCCGCTGCTGCTGGAAGGCACCAGCCTGAGCCGCGAGGACGACCGGCTGGTGCTGCGCCTGACCGGTCACCGCTTCGCCTTCAACGTCGAGAGCGTCAGCCGCAGGCTCGAACGGCTGGCCCAGGCGGCAGGGTTGGCGCCGCAGATCGAGGGCGTGCTGGAATGAGGCTTTGGCTCGCACTGGGCTTCCTGCTCGCGACGGCTTCGGCACATGCGGCCAATCCGAACGCGCTCTGGCAGATCGTCCACCAGCGCTGCGTGCCTGACGAGCAGGCCAGCCACAAGCCCGCGCCGTGCGTCGTGGTCGACGAGGCGGACGGCTACGCGGTGCTGAAGGACCTTGTCGGCCGCGAGCAGTTCCTGCTGATCCCGACCGATCGTATCGAGGGCATCGAGGCACCGGCGCTGCTTCGTGCGGACACCCCCAATTATTTCGCCGAGGCCTGGGCGCAGGTGCCGCTGGTCGAGGGCCGCCTGCACCACCCGCTGCCGCGAGAGGATGTGGCACTGGCGATCAACTCCGCCTATGGCCGCAGCCAGGACCAGCTGCATATCCATATCGATTGCATCAGCCCGGCGGCGCATGACGCGCTGGCGGCGCAGCTCGGCGGGATCGGCACCGGCTGGACCGAACTTTCCACGCCGCTGGCGGGTCATCGCTACCGCGCGATGCGTATTGCCGGCGAGCAGCTCGGGGATAATCCCTTCCGTCTGCTGGCCCGTTCGCTACCGGACCCGGCAACGCAGATGGGACGGCACACCCTGGTGCTGGTGGGTGCGCGCCTCCCTGAGCCGGGGTTCATCCTGCTGGACGATCATCTCGACCTGCTCCGGCTCGATCGTGCCTCCGGCGAGGAACTGCAGGATCATTCCTGCGCGATCCTTGGGCTTTCCGCCGCGCGATAGCGGTGCCAGTCTCCCGGCTAACGAAGCAAGACCAAGGAGACAAGATGTTCAAGCTGATGCTGCGTCTCGCGGCCACGGGCGTGGTCGCCGCCGGATTGGCGGCAGCCTCTCCTGTCCATGCGGCCGATGCCAAGGTTGGGGACGCCAAGGTCGCGGTCATCGTGCGTGACTTCAACAACCCGTACTGGCGCGCGCTGCGCGACGGCGCCGCCGACGAGGGCCGCAAGCTCGGGCTCAAGGTGGTGGTCCAGGCCGGTGCCACGGAGACGGACTCCGCGGGCGAGAACGCCAAGATCGCGACCCTGTCCAACCAGGACTTCACCTGCTTCGCCGTCGTGCCGGTCAACGGCAGCAACGTGATCACGCCGCTGATCCCGGTGTCGAAGAAGGGCATCCCGATCCTCAACCTCGATACCGGGCTCGACCAGCAGGCGGTGGACGACGCCGGGCTCAAGATCGCGGGCTTCATCGGCTCGGACAATGCCCAGGCGGGACGCCTCGCCGGACAGCATCTGCTCGAAGTGGCCGGCGGCAAGGGCCGCGTGATGATCCTCGAAGGCACTCCCGGCGAGCATAACGGCATCGTCCGCGAAAAGGCGTTCCGCGAGGTGGTGGCCGGGAAGTTCGACGTCGTGGCGGCGCAGACCGGCAACTTCGAGCGGGCGAGGGGATTGTCGATCACCGAGAGCCTGCTGCGCGTGCATCCCGACCTCGCTGGCGTGTTTGCCGCCAACGACGAGATGGGCCTTGGCGCCGCGCAGGCGATCGCTAACGCCGGCCGCGGCGGCCAGGTCAAGGTGGTCAGCATCGACGGCGTCGCCGAGGCGCTGACCTCGGTGAAGTCCGGCGTGCTGAACGGCACGGTCTCGCAATATCCCTACGCCGAAGGGCAGATGGCGGTGCAGGCCTGCCAGGCGATCGCCCAGGGCAAGTCCATCCCGGCCCATGTGACCTCGCCGATCGCGCTGATCGTGGCGGACAACGTCGACCGCGCCATCGCCGCCGCGCCGCGTCCGTTCGAGAGCTTCGCCGACCCGTTCGGTACCCCTTGAAGCAACCGGCCGTGAGCATCTCCGCATGAGCCGTGGGCGGCCCTTCTACGCGGAGCCGGCCTTCTGGGGGGAGAATGCGGCGCCGATCGGGCTGGTGGGGATCTGCATCGCCTTCTCGATCCTGACGCCGGATTTCCGGAGCTGGGGCAACATCAGCGACCTGCTGGTGTCGGCCTCGATCCTGACCGTGCTGGCGCTGGCGCAGCAATGCGCCATCGTCGTCGGCGGCATCGACCTGTCGATCGCCGCCAGCCTGCCCTTCACCGCGGTGGTGTTCGGCCTGACCTACCAGTCCGGCGCCGGCAGCCTGGCCGCAGTGGCCGCGGCACTGGCCTCGGGAACGCTGGTCGGGCTGGTCAACGGGCTGCTGATCACGCGCCTGAAGATCAACGACTTCATCGTCACCCTGGGCATGCTCGGGGCGATGAGCGGGATCGCGCTGATCATCTGCGGCGGCCAGTCGTTCAGCGTCAGCAGCGGCTTTTTGCGCACGCTGGCATTGGGAACGGTCGGGCCGCTGCGCTATTTCACCCTGATCGCGGTGGCCGCGGCACTGCTGATGCACGGCATGTTCTTCCACACCCGTTTCGGCACCCACGTGCTGGCGACCGGCGGCAACCGCGACGCCGCGCGCAGCATGGGGATCGATGTCGTGCGCAAGCGGGTCGCGATCTACACGCTCGGCGGCCTGCTGGTCGGGCTCGCCGGCGTCCTGCTTGTCTCCCGCACCGGGGCGTCGGACCCGTCGCTGCTGACCTCGGACCTGCTGAGCTCGATCGCCGCCGTCGTGCTCGGCGGCGCGAGCCTGTCCGGAGGCCGCGCCGCGATCGGCGGCACGGTGGCCGGTGCCGTGCTGCTGACCGCGCTGCTGAACGGCTTCACCCTGCTGGATGTCTCGGAATACTACCAGCCGATCGCCGTCGGCGTGGTGGTGATCGCCGCATCGGTGCTCGGAAGGTTGCAGCAATGACCTCCGTGCTCGCCCTGGAAGTAACAGGCGTGCGGAAATCCTTCGGCGCCGTCGAGGCATTGCGCGACGCCCGCCTGGCCTGTCCGCGCGGCGAGATCACCGCTTTGGTCGGCGACAACGGCGCCGGCAAGTCGACCCTGGTCCGCTGCATCACCGGGGTGCATCCGCATGACGCCGGAGAGATCCGCTTCGAGGGCGAGCCGGCGCGTTTCACCTCTCCCGAGGAGGCGCGGCGGCGCGGCATCGAGACGGTCTACCAGGATCTCGCCCTGGTCGAGGACCTGGCGGTCTGGCAGAACATGTATCTCGACCGCGAGCTGACGCGCGGTTTCGGCCCGCTGCGCATCCTCGACCGCCGGGCGATGATCGCCAGGACCGACCAGATGCTCGAACGCCTGCTGGTCAACAAGCCGCCGGTGCGTTCCAGGGTGCGCCGTCTGTCCGGCGGCCAGCGGCAATCGATCGCCATCGCGCGGGCCGCGAGCTGGGCTTCGTCGCTGGTGATCATGGACGAGCCGACCGCGGCGCTGGGTCTGCGCGAGCGCGGCTCGGTCGAGCAGCTGATCCAGCGGCTGCGCGGCGAGGGCATCGCGCAGCTCATCGTCAGCCACGACCTGGAGCAGGTGATGCGCCTGTCCGACAGCGTCTGGGTGATGCGTCAGGGCCGCACGGTGGCGCAGTTCCGCACCAGCGAGATCGACAGCCAGACCATCGTCGCCACCATAACGGGCGCCAACACGGAGCAGGCGGCATGAGCTCGGGTCCCATCCTCTGCTTCGGCAGCGTCAATATCGACATCACCGCCTACTCCGACGCGTTGCCGCGTCCGGGCCAGACCATCCACGCGCAGCGCTACGCGATCGGCCTGGGCGGCAAGGGCGCCAACCAGGCCGCCGCGGCCGCACGCCTTGCCGCCGGCAGCGGCGAGCGTGTCGAGTTCGCCGGGCGTGTCGGCAACGACGCCTTCGGCGCCCAGGCCCGTGCGGCACTCGAAGGCTTCGGCGTCGGGCTGGCCGGCCTCGCGACGGATCCCGGCCACCCGACCGGGATCGCCCTGATCGGCGTCGATGCGAACAGCGAGAACGCGATCACCGTCGTCGGCGGCTGCAACATGGCCGTCGACGATACCGACATCGCCCGGATCGCGCCGCTGCTCGACCGCGCCCGCGTGCTGCTGCTGCAACTCGAGATCCCGCTCGCCGTGACGCTCGCCGCCGCGGCCAAGGCCAGGCAGGCGGGAGCCTACGTGGTGCTCGAGCCGGCGCCGGCGCCTCACGATGGACTGCCCGATGCGGTCTGGTGCGCGGCCAGCCTGATGACCCCGAACGAGACCGAGACCGAGGCGCTGATCGGCATCCGGCCGCGCAATGCCGACGAGGCGCATCAGGCAACGGCTCGTTTCCTCGCTCGCGGACTGGAGGCCGTCATCGTCAAGCTGGGCGCCAATGGAGTATGCTACCGGGACCGGAATTCGAGCGGCTTCGTCGCACCGTTCAAGGTGCACGCCATCGACAGCGTGGCCGCCGGGGACTGCTTCAACGCCGGCCTCGCCATCGCCATGGCGCATGGCGACGGGCTGGAACAGGCGGTGCATTTTGCCGCGGCCTGCGGCGCGCTGGCGACGACACGGATCGGCGCTGCCGACGCGGCGCCGACCATGGCCGAGGTTCGAGGGTTGATGGAGTAAGCCGATTGTCTTCCAACGAGCCGCCACCGTCCCCCGCCGCGGGACGGCCCGACTCCCTGACCGACGTGGTGCTGCATGGGGATGCCGCCGGACATCCCGATGTGCCAAACCAGCAGCGCGACCGCGAGCAGGCCACCCAGGACCTGCGCATCGGCAGCCACTTCGCCCCGATCGGGCTGACCGGCCCGTTCATCCTGTATTTGTCGATCGAGGCTGGCCGGCTCGGGCTTGAGGTGCGCGATGCCGAGGACCGCATGCTGCGCGTGTTCGTGTTCGCGCTCAGCCCGTTCCGGCGCCTGATCAAGGACTACCAGCATCTGGTCGAGAGCTACGAGAGCGCCATGGCGGACGGTCGCGCCTCGCGCGTGGTCGCGATCGACATGGGCCGGCGCGGCCTGCATAACGAGGGCGCCGAACTGATCATCGAGCGCCTCGCCGGCAAGATCGACGTCGATTTCGAGACCGCGCGCCGGCTGTTCACGCTGGTCTGCGTGCTGCACAGGCGTATCTGATTATCGGCTGCACCGGCGGCTTGCATGTTATTTTTCGATAACAATGAAATCATGATTGGGTCAGCCTAGAATCAGCGCCTCATTCAAGGAGGTGCGGATGACGCTAGTTCCCGAGCCGTCGCTGGATGGCATGGGCTTGTCCATAAACGGGGAAAGCATTTCGCGCGCGGTGTAGGCCGAGGTCGAGTACATGTCGATCGAGGAGGCCTATGCGGCCGGCCTGTTCGAGGAGATCCCCGACGAGCCGGGCATGATCCGCATGCCCGTCGTCATCAACGTGAGCATTCCCTACCACATCCTGTGGCCGGACGAGTATCCCGCAATCCCGGCTGCAACTGCCGATCCGGATGAGTTGCAGGATAACTCTGATTTAGAACGCAGGCGCATAGCCCTCAACGGGATGTTCGAAACTCCCCCGTATGAAAAGGAT
The DNA here is from genome assembly GCA_964235615.1 of uncultured Acetobacteraceae bacterium. Taxonomy (GTDB): domain Bacteria; phylum Pseudomonadota; class Alphaproteobacteria; order Acetobacterales; family Acetobacteraceae; genus Lichenicoccus. Next base: position 14,692 of record CAXSEE010000087.1, read on the forward strand.
GAGGTGAACTTCCGTGAACTGCTTGGGGTGCTTCATCCTGGCAGTCTCATGGCCGCGAAGGCTGCTGCCGATACCGCTGCCGCCGAGAATAGCCTCCAGAAGGCCGGTGCCGCACGGAGCGATGGGCCACAACCGGATGAGTTGCAAGACCGCCCGGATTTAGAACGCGGGCGTACGGGTCTCAACGGGATGTTCGGAACTCTTTCGCCTGTGGCGGAGGCAGACTTCCGCAGCCTGCTTGGCGTGCTTCATCCTGGCAGTCTCGTGGCCGCAAAGGCTGCCTCCGAAATCGCCGTCGCCAAAGATATCGTGCCGGCGTCCGGCATAACCTGGAGCGATGGGCCGCAAGCCGTCACTGGGCTCAGGACACCGGACGGCACTCCGATTGTGCGTGCGCAATATGACGAGGTGAAGGGGCCGACGTCCCTTCCTGAAGCCTCTTCTGATGCTGCGAACGAAGCGCGGTTCGACAACGCTGTCATAGAGCTCAAGGAACTGGAACCAAATAATCCGCAGCTATCGATTTGGAAAACTCGTGATTGGGTGCCGGACGATGCAGCCGTCAGGCGCATCGAGCGCGAACTGGATGCGGCAACAGAGCGCGCCAAGGCAAGATCCACTCCGGTAGGCGAGCGCGTTCTGCCTCTGAGACCGACGCGGGACGTGTCAGGAAGTGGGGATAGAGACAAGCTGCTGCCGTCGCCGCAACCCGCCCCGCTGCCCGCCAAGTCCGCTGACGGACGCAAGAAGGAATTTCCGCTCTTTACGCTGCATGAATTGAACGACGGAAATGTCGAAGCCCGGAGCGTCGCCAATCCCGAGAAGGCTGCTGAACCCGGACCGTTGCCGCTGCCGCCCCCAGATGGTCATACTGTAATCAGTCCATCGATCCGGTTTGGTCACGTGCATGATGGGGATATCAACGCTTCGGGCTTCGCCGGCGGGTTTCACACACGACCAGGAGGCAACGACCCACCCTCGGCCCGCATGACGCAGCTTGATAAACCACCCGATAAGGCAGGAGTCTACATTGGAAAGGTGGAGGTTAAAGACCCAAACACTGGTAAATTTGTGCTTAAAAAAGGGTTCTCCAGCTTTTTTCCAGATAACCTTTCCAGGGATCAGATTACCAAGGCCATACTCGATGCTTTCCATCACAGCGGCCAAACTCGGGATGGTAAGTTTAGCGGTGACTCCGGCCTGGGGTTCGACATTCAGGGCTGGTATACAGATGGAAAAATTGAAACCGCATATCCGGTACGAGAGGGTAAGTAGATGAGCGGTGGAGCCGACGGTCTTCTGAGAGTCGAAGTCTCTCTTGGTGGGAGACTCAGGGCAATGGCATTAGACCGGGATGATCTACGTGCGGCCGTGCTTGCCGATTTCATCGAGGGTGATGTGCAAAACGATGATATCATGGCTCGTATACTTTTGGACGACCTTGGCAGCGTAGAGAAAGGCGAGGTCAGCCTAGAGGAGAGCAGCGGCAACGCCTTCAGCGTCACCATTGACCCGGAGGGTGTTCTGATCGAAAATTCGGTTCCCGGCTTCGAGGACTGGCCTTCCTACCGGTATCGTCACGATGAGTTTCGACATGCGCTGGAACAGGTGCTGACAGTTCTCGAAGAAAGAGAGCGCACGGGTAAAGCCGCCGCCGCATGAGTATCGGCGATGCGCTGCACCTACAGGCGTTCATCTAATACAAGAGCACAAGTAGATGAGCGGTGAAGCTGACGTGCTTCTGAAAGTCGAAATCTCTTACGATGGGAAGCTCAGCGCAACAGCATTTGGTCGGGATAATCCACGCGCAGTCATGCTTGCCCATTTCATCGAGGGCGGCGTACAAGCCGTCGATACCGTAGCTCGTCTGTTTTTGGATGAGCTTGGCACGGTGGAGAGACGTGAGGTTAGCCGTGTGGAGACCGGTGGCAATGCCTACAGCGTCACCATCGACTCAGACAGTATCCTGATCGAGATAAATGCTCCCGGCTTCGAGGACTGGCCCTCCTACCGGTACTGTCACGATGAATATCGCCATGCGCTCGAACAGGTGTTGACAGTTCTCGAAGAAAGACGTTGTACGGGCAAAGCCGCCGCTGCATGAGTGACGGCGGTGCGCTGCACATCCAGGCGTTCATCCGACATGGAAGGGCAAGTAGATGAGCGGTGAAGCTGACGTGCTTCTGAAAGT
>CAXSEE010000088.1:0-3440 GCA_964235615.1 uncultured Acetobacteraceae bacterium
GACAATTCGTCGAAATCGAGATGGCAGTGACTATCGATCAGCATGCGCCCTCGGCTCCGGATCGGCCGGACGATCATAGCCTATACCGCCGGCGCGTGCTGAATTGGCACCCTGCCGCATGGAGGAAGCCCCTGTTGAGCCAGCCAGACGCCCCGGCGCCGTCCCGATCGCGAGACTGGTTCGGCGTCCGTGCGAGCGGATCGACGATCGGCCGCGAGATCATCGCCGGCTTCACCACCTTCGGCGCGATGAGCTACATCGTCGTGGTCAACCCGGCGATCCTCTCGGCCACCGGCATGGACCTGCACGCGCTGATCATCACCACGGCTCTGGCGGCGCTGGTCGGCACCCTGATCATGGCCCTGAGCGCCAACCTGCCGATCGCCCTCGCTCCCGGCATGGGCTCGAACATCGTCTTCGCCCAGGTCGTGGTGCTGCGGCTGGGGGTGTCGTACCAGACCGCGCTGGCCATGGTCATGACCGGCGGCTGCCTGTTCGTGCTGCTGTCCGTCACGCGCTTGAGGGCCCGGCTGGTGCAGGGATTTCCGGATTCGATCCGGCTCGGCATGCAATGCGGCATCGGACTGTTCATCGCCTATCTCGGCTTGAAGAACGGCGGCCTGGTGGTGCAGGGCGCGCATGGGGTCTCGTTCGGACATCTCCGTGATCCGGCCGTCATGCTGGTGTTCCTGGGCATGCTGGCGACTCCCGTTCTGACGGCGCTGCGCGTGCCGGCGGCCCTGCTGCTGTCGATCGTCGTGCTGACGCTGGTGGGCATGCTCGTCCCCGGCGCTCACGGACATGCGGTCACCGCCACGCCGCATCGCCTGCTCGATTGGCCGTCGCTGCCGCGCGGATTGCTGCTGTCACTCGACTTCCATCAGTTCCTCACGCACTTCTTCGTTCTGCTGCCGATCGCTTTGTATTTCTTCCTGTCGGATTTCTTCTCGGCCACCGCGACGCTGATCGGCGTCACCCGTCGCGCGGGCCTGATGGATGCCGAGGGACGCATCCCCAACGCGCAGCGCGCCTTCATCGCCGACGGCGCCGCCTCGATGGTGGGCGCGCTGCTCGGCACATCGACCGTTGCCGCCTATGTCGAGTCCGCGGCCGGCGTCGAGGCGGGCGGACGCACCGGCCTCACCGCCGTGGTGGTGGCCATCCTGTTCGGGTTGTCGCTGTTCTTCTGGCCGATCATCGCCATCATCCCGCCGCAGGCCACGGCGCCGGCGCTGGTGCTGGTCGGCGTGCTGATGATGGAGGGCATACGCGATATCGACACGTCCCGTCCCGAGAACGCGATCCCGCCGATCCTGATCCTGCTTCTGGTCGTGGTCACCACCGACCTGATGATGGGTCTCGCTTCCGGCTGCTTCGTCTATACGCTGATCGTGCTGGCGACCCGCCAATGGCGCAAGCTGACCGGCATGCTGCTGGCCGTCGACGCGGTGCTGGTGCTGTATGTCGTGCTGATCAATGCGGCGATGTAGCTTCAAAAGGCGACGTGGCTTTGCACTCCGATCAGGCGCGGGTCGTTGATGTAGTCCTCGATGTTGTCGAAATCGATATCGCCGATGGTGACGATCCGGTCGAGGATGTTGCGGACGAGAACCTCGACCTGATAGTGCTTGGCATAGTTCTTGTAGCCAAGCGCCATGCCGCCCAGAAGCAGCGGCACTTCGGGCCGTATTCCGGGCTTTAGGTTGAGGCGGGGTTGTGCCGGAGCCACAAAGCCCTGCGCTTGTGCATCTACCGCCGCGGCGGTCAGGACGGTTGCAGTATCTTCCTGCGTGAACGACGCGTGCGCATCCGAGAGCTTCCTCTGGCGTCATTCCCGCAAGGTCGCGTCCGACGTCGTTCCGGCAGAAGGCAACCCGTATGCCACCTGCCATCCAGGCACATATCCTGCAGGCCATCGACGGCACGACGTCGGAGAATGAAATGTCCTGCCGCTTCCCTGGTCACTGCTTGTCCCCTCCGATGGCGGCCCTGTTCATTCTCCTGGCCGCTTTCGCTCCGACCGCCGCGCGGGCCGCGGAGCTTCGAGCGGCGGACCCTCAACTGGTGTTCCTGGACAATGATTTTGCCGGTCCCGGCGGCTCCGACATCCAGTCCCTGCTGCCGCTGATCGACCGGCCCGGCATCCGTCTGCTGGGTCTCGGCGTGGTCACCGGGGACGCCTGGCGTGCCGAGGAATCCGCCCATCTGCGCCGCTTCCTGGAGATCGCGGGGCAAGCGGCCGTCCCGGTCTACCTGGGGGCGGAGTCGCCGCTGCTGCGCACCCAGTCGGAGATGCGAGGCTGGGAACAGCACTACGGCCGGCTGCTGTGGAAAGGGGCGTGGAATGCCAGGGGGCGCGCCAACGAGCATGCCGACCAGCCCGAGCTGATCCCGCCCATGCCGGAGGGACAGCCGACGTTGCAGCCCGCGGCGGAGACCGCAATGTCGGCCATGATCCGCCTGGTGCGCGCCCATCCGCATCAGGTCACCATCATCGCCGCCGGTCCGATGACCGACCTCGCACTCGCCATACGGCAGGCGCCGGACCTGCCGGCGCTGGCCCGGCAGTTGGTGTTCATGGGCGCCCTGCTCGACACCTCGGTGCCGCAGCTCGATGCGGAAGCGGCCCACCGGATCGATTACTACACCGACTTCAACATGATCTTCGATCCGGAAGCGGCCCATATCGTGCTGACCTCGGCATGGCCCAGGATCACCGTGCTCGGGACCGTGACGCTGACGGCGGTGACCGACAAGGCATTGCTGCAGCGGGTAGCCGCCCAGGGCTCGGCGATCAGCGGCTATGTCGCGCGCTACGCCGTGCCCGGCACCCCGTTCTGGGACGAGATGGCCGCGGCCGTCGCGGTCGATCCCGGGCTGGTGACGCGGGAACTCACGGCGGCGATGGATATCGACATCGTGCCAGGGCCCGACTATGGCCGCGCCCATGTCTGGCCGGCCAACCTCGCGCCGCATCAGGGCGAGCAGATCGTGCATATCGTGCAGGCGGTCGACGTGCCGCGTTTCCTGGATGGCTTCGTGACCGAGACCGGGCTTGGTCCGCGTGCGCCGAGGTAGCGGCCTCTCTAATAGGGCGTGCCAGTGGCGCGCTGGTGCTTCAATGCGAGTGCATACCACACGAACTCCGCGAGGAAGCGCCCCATCGATTTGCCGACCCAGTCCGCCATCGGCTTGCCGTCCTCGTCGAGCGCCTGCTGGATACGCGGGATCGGCAGCAGGCTGGGAATGCTCGGCATGCCCAGCTCGGCGAGCGTCATGCGTAGCTGCATCGCCGCCCGAACGCCGCCGAACTGGCCGGCCGAGTAGCAGACGATCCCTGAAGGCCGCCAGAAATATTCCTCCAGGAAATGATCCAGCAGGTTCTTCAGGGCAGGGGGTATGCCGTTGTTGTATTCGGCGCTGACGACGAGGAAGCCATC
>CAXSEE010000088.1:3540-16640 GCA_964235615.1 uncultured Acetobacteraceae bacterium
CAACTGCAACTCCAGCGGATCCACCAGCACCGGCTCATGCCCACGCTCGGTGAGGGCGTCGACGATGAACCGCGCGGCGCGAATACCCTGCCTGTCGCGACGTACCGAGCCGAGCAGCACCGGTATCTTGAGCCTGTCGGACACGCTCATCCTCGCATCGGAGAGAGCTTATACTGTATGAGGTAACGTTCCATGCGCAAGCTACGTCATCCGGAGCGGCTCGGGCTGCATCTGCGCGTTGTCCTGCCGTCGGGCGTGGTCATCGGCCCGGGACGCGCCGATTTGCTGGAAGCCATACGCGAGCATGGCTCGATCTCGGCCGCCGGCCGCGTCCTCGGGATGAGCTACAAGCGCGCCTGGGATCTGACCGAAGCCCTGAACAGCGGCTTCCGCTCGCCGCTTGTCGAGACCAGCGCCGGTGGTGCCGCCGGCGGAGGCACCCGCCTCACGGCTGCCGGAGAAGCCGTGCTGGCTACCTATCGCCGCATCGAGAGCGCCGCCGCCGCGGCTACCGCGGACGAGCTCCGGGCGTTGGAGAGCCTGATCGCACCACCCTGAACGGAGGCCCGGCCTGAGCGGAGGCCCAGCCTGAGCGGAGGCCCAGCCTTGCACTACCGCACCGACGACCTAGAGTTGCCGCCAACGAGGAAACCGAACCTCGGCAGCCGGGGAGGGCGACATGGCCAGCGAAGAGTATTACGAGGTGTTGGACCGGCGTTTCGTGCGCCTGTTCAACTCGACTGCGCAGGTCAACAGGCTTCATCAAGGCTGCCGCTGGGCCGAGGGGCCGGCCTACTTCCCGGCTGGGCGCTACCTGGTCTGGTCGGACATCCCCGAGAACCGCCTGTTGCGATATGACGAGTGCGACGATCGGGTCAGCGTGTTCCGCCAGCCTTCCGGCAATGCCAACGGCAACACCGTCGATCGCGAGGGCCGGCTCGTCACCTGCGAGCATGGCGGCAGGCGGGTCAGCCGCACCGAGCATGATGGCCGTGTCGTCACGCTGGCAGACAGTTTCCAGGGTCAGCGGTTGAACAGCCCGAACGACGTCGTCGTGAAATCCGACGGCACGATCTGGTTCACCGACCCGACCTACGGCATCGACAGCGACTATGAGGGCGATCGCGCGGAGAGCGAGATCGGCGCCTGCCACGTCTTCCGGCTGGACCCGCGCACCGGCGTGCTCGACGTCGTGGCAGACGACTTCGTGCGCCCCAACGGCCTTGCCTTCTCGCTCGACGAGCGGCTGCTGTATGTGGCCGACACCGGCCGCACGCATGGCGACCATCACCCGGCGCATATCCGCGTGCTGGAGGTACGCGACGACAACACGCTCGGCGCCGGCCACATCTTTGCCGAAAGCAGCAGCGGCCTGTTCGACGGCTTCCGTCTCGACGAGGCGGGCCGGATCTGGACCAGTGCCGGCAACGGCGTGCATTGCTATGACCCGGACGGCACGCTGATCGGCCGCGTGATCGTGCCCGAGATCGTCGCCAACGTCTGCTTTGGCGGCCTGAAGCGAAACCGCCTGTTCATCTGCGGCACCACGTCGCTCTACTCGGTCCATCTGTTCGTGAACGGCGCCCGCACCTTCTAGAAAGGCCGCAGAGGTTGCTCGATCCTGCCGGTCAGGGATGGCTGCAGCTCGAAGAGCTCGCGCTGGCTTTCGTGCTGTCGGCACTCGTCGGTCTCGAGCGCGAGATCCGGCAGAAGAGCGCCGGGCTGAGGACCTACACGCTGGTCGGCGTGGCATCCGCCCTGTTCATGCTGATCTCGAAATACGGCTTCATGGACGTGCTCGCGAACGGCCGCATCATCGTCGATCCGTCCCGCATCGCGGCACAGGTGGTCTCGGGGATCGGCTTCATCGGCGGCGGCGTCATCTTCATGCGCCGGGACGTGGTGCGTGGGCTGACGACGGCCGCATCGGTCTGGCTCACGGCTGCTCTCGGCATGGCCTGCGGCGCCGGACTGCCGCTGCTCGCGCTGGCGACGACGGCGATCCATTTCATCACCATGCTCGCCTTTCCGAGGCTGGTCCGACAGCTGCCGCGATCCCGCCGTGTCGCGACCGATATCCATATCTCCTACCAGGACGGACGCGGGCTGCTGCGGACCATTCTCATCAAATGCACCGAGCTCCGCTTCACCATCGATCACGTGCGCATCGAGCGAGGGAGCGAGATCGTCCAGGACCTGGCCGACCAGGAAGGCGTGGAGGTGGCGCGGCCTCTCGTTACAGGCAGCGTCACCCTCCATATGCAGGTGAAGGGCAAGCGGCCGATCTCGCATCTCATCGCCAGGCTGAGCGACACCGACGGGGTGACCGAGGTCGGCAGCATCGAAGACGATACGGAACTCGACTGACCCGAGCGGATCAGAAACGGAACTGGATCGTCGAGAGGTAATAGGTCCCGTCCGACGCCCCGGCCTTCGACAACTGGCGCGAGGCGAAGAAGCGCGCGATGTCGTTGGTCCAGCTCAGATGGCGGTTGATACGGAAGGCCACCGTCGCCTGCGGCGTGGTGCCGACATAGCCGCCGCTGAAATTGCCCCGGTAGGCATAGATCCGGTTCGTGCCGTAAACGGCGTCATTGGTGCTGTCACGCCAGAAGAACGGAACCTTGACGCGTATCAGCGTCGCCAAGGTTGGCGACAACTCGACCACCGGCCCGGTGTCGATCAGGTTCGAAGCCGTAAGATAGGTGGTGGTGTCGAGATAGTTGGTCGCCGGGTTGTAGGGAGCGACATAGGTGCCCTCGCTACCGGTGGTCTTGTTCGCATTGCCACCGGAGTAGAGGTCGCTCTGCAAGGCGATCAGCGGCTGGCTGAAGACGCCCGCAAGGCGATAGCCGACCAATGTGTTGATGGAATAGGCGCCGACGTCGCGGGTGCGCGTGCTCTTGGCGTAGCGGAACTCGCCGCCCTGGTAGATGCCGCCGAGCGAGAACTCGATCGGGCCGGCCTTGCCCCAGAAGCGGGTGCCGTAATTGTCGCGCAGGGTCGAGCCGGCGGCGGTGGATTTCGCCGTCGCGATCGCAGCCGCCGTGCCGCCGAACTCGTAGCCAAGGTAGAAGAAGTCGAGAAAGACGTGGCCGGGAGCGCGGAAGAAATTGAAGTCCGGCGGCGCCCAGCTCTCGTAGGCGCCGAACAGGCGCGCATTATAGTTCTCGGTGTCGCCGAACAAGCGCGGCGGCGTGTTGTTGGTCTGCGTGAAGTCGAACAGGTCGACGCGTATCCGTGGCCAGACCGCGTAGCCGCGCACGCCGTTCCATGACAGCGGCACGTTCGGGGTCTCGCGTGCGTAGAGCACGTAGTTCGGTGCGTCGAGGAATTCCTGGCGGCCGAACATAAGCCCGGTCTTCGCTCCCAGCAGCGGCAGCCTCAGTTCGGCGAAAAGCTGCTGCACGTCGAGGCGTGTGCGGTAGGTGGCGTTGTAGCCATAGGCCGCCCAGCCACCGCCGTCGCCGTTGACGAGCTCCCCATAGACGCGGAAGTACGGGCCGAGATGCAGGTCGGCGCCATAGATGCCGCGCACGGTCATGCGGCCGGAGTCGCTGGGCGCCTGCGTGCCGAGGAACGGGCGGGTCTCGAACCAGTTCTTCAGCCGCTCGTCGAGGCTCAGCGTCAGATAGACGCTCTTGCTCTGGTTGAGCGGGATGAACTTCAGCGGGTCGAAGATGTCGTTGCTTGAGGCTGGGCTTGAGGCTGGGCTCACGGCCGGGTCGAGCAGGTAACTCCAGTCCTCCGAGGCGCGTATGGTGCCGTAGCGAGATACGGGACCGAAACCGGCTGGCGAGCCGCCGTCGCGGTTGAACACGCCCCAATCGCCGGTATGGATGGCCGATGGAGCCTGATTCCTGGTGGGATTATGCGTCGTCTCCGGCAACGCGTTGAACTGCGGCAGTCCCTGCAGCAGCGGCGACTTCGGCCGGACTGGGGAAACGACCAGGTTCTGGGGCTGAGCCTGCGTCGTGGCTTGCGCCCGGGCCGCGGACGTCACCCCGAGTCCCAGAAATAGGGCAGTGGTCAGGCAGAGGCCGATGCGCAGATGGCGACGCGCGTAGAAGTGCCGCGATTTCCGCAGCAGCACGACGGATCGGCGGGCCCGTAATCCACGAACAAAATTTGTGTAACTCTCCCCAGCCGGCAATGCGGCTGGCATATACCTCAAGGGAGTAGGGGGAACACGCATGAGAAGTGAGGCTTTCACGTGGGATATTGATCCCTAGCGGAAGGAGATCATCACGGAAAGCAAAATTGATCGTGGTATAGGAAAACAACTACAATCAGTGCCTAATTGGAGACGTGCTATAACGGGCGCGATTGCGGCACTTCCAGCAGGACCAGAGCATGACCGGAGAGACCGAGACAGATTGGAAGCATCATGGGGTCAGGGTAATTCCAGGCGATCGGCTTGATGCCAATACCCCGCAGACACCCGGGATGGAGCGAGCCGCCGCCATCAACCTGGCACGCGCCGGTGCGCAGAAATTATGGGCGGGCACAGTGAGCATCCACGCCAACGCCAAGACCGGTGCCCATCATCACGGCGCACTGGAGAGCGTGATCTACGTGCTTCGCGGCCAGGCTAGGATGCGATGGGGCGAGAGGCTGGAATATGTCGCGGAAGCCGGACCTGGCGATTTTATCTTCGTGCCACCGTTCGTGCCGCACCAGGAGATCAACGCGTCGACCGACGAGACGCTGGAGTGCATTCTGGTACGCAGCGACAACGAGGCGGTCGTGGTCAATCTGGACATCGAGCCGATCGAGAAGCCTGAAGCGGTGCTCTGGATCGATCCGATACATCGGGCTGCGGGGGCTTGACCCCCGCAACACCTGATGACGATTTATGAGCGGCGGGTCAACAATCTCAGGCCATCCATCAGGACCGGTGGCAGGACGTATCTTGCCCCCCGAGCGATCTTCTGGCGGGTGGAGATGGTTGTTGTTTCTGGATTGAGGAAGCGGGTTCCAATCCGCTCCGCCGGCGTCGGGTCGGGCCTGCCGTTGGTGTAGTAGTAGGCGGCGACAGAACGCCGGGTGCGTCCGTCCGGTGTCGCGACCGGGTCCGGATGTCCGTGCAGGCTGTTAGCCGACTGCGCGAACAGGATCGAGCGGCCGAACACCGGAACGACTTCCCTCACGCAGTCGGTCGCGTTCCACAGCTCCAACGCTCCGCCCCAATCCTTCTGCCAGTCCTTGTTGAGGTAGGTGATGAAGACCAGGCGGTTGTCCAGCTTGGTGTCGACATGCCGGGTGAAGTCGGTATGGACCTTGAATTTTCCGCCGACTGGAATTTCATGAAGACCGCCGCCGCGGAGCATCGGGTCGGGCAACAGGGCCTCGATGCCGGTTATGGCACTCAGGAACTGGGTGAACTTGGCGCGGTGAATCAGATCGAAATAGGCCTGACTGCCCGGTCCGAGCCGGACGTTCGGCTTGGTGCCGAACTTCACCTCGTTGGCATTGTCATACTTGATCCAGTCATCGCCGCGCATGCGGTCATAGTCCATCGCGACACGGTCGAGCAGGCCGGGCTCGAATAGTCCGTCGATGACCAAGTGGGGAAACGGAGCTGCACTGTCGAAGTGGTTGCGCAGGTTGACGATCGAATCCTTCGAGACGATCAACTCGTTGAGGCCGTCCGACGAGAAGGCCGGTGGGAACAGGATCGGTTCGACCGGCTGGACACGGACGTGTGGATCCACGGCCTGAGGAGGAGACGCCAGGGTGGTCGACGCATACATGGGCTGCTCTTCTCTGTTCCTGGGCTTCGAGATAGTCGCGGCGGAAATGGCCTCGGCTTCATCAGAAGCGACGCGTTCCAAATATAATACTACGTAAGCTAACGGATGTCACGTTCTCGTTATGCTGATCTTTCGGAAATTAGGATCATAAAGACAATCTATCATTGGGTGTCGACTTATACTCTTTATAACGTCTGTCGGTTTCAGAAAAATAATAAATCTTCGACGTTCAGATTACTTCTAAGTAATTCCGTTGTTTTGCTGGAACGTTATCATATCGATACTGGACGACCGACTGGAGTTTCACCCGTTGAATCTAGATGCCTCGATGGAAGCCGAAGTGTCCCTGGCGCACTGCTCGGATCCGGACGTGGATGCTGGTGCCGCCTATTTCAAGAACGTCCGGCGGCGCAGGTGGCTCATGGCCGCGATACTGTGCGTCCCGGCCACAGGAGCCTGTCTGATGCCTGCCGACGCGCGCGCGCAACTGAGCGATGCCTATCCCACTGCCGAATTCGATCTGGATGCAGCCCAGCTCGGCGTGCCAGTGGCGCAACTGCCGCCGGCGAAGGGGCTGTTCGGAATGATCTCCGCCGGCTCGAGGGATCTTCATGTGCAGTTCATCTATCCGTCCGGCCCTGACCCCCGGGGCGGGACGGCCGGACGGATGCCGGTATTGATCTATTTTCCGGGGTGGCCGGGAGACAAGCGTGACAATCCCGGCCTGCTGCAGGACCTCGCCAGCCACGGCTATCTCATCGCCGCGGTCAATTATGTTCGAGAGGATCGCCGGCTGGAGGGGGGAATGGACTTCTCGACTGACGCGGCGGCCGCGAACACCCTTCGGATGGCGCGGACGAAGGTGGCCTTGCAGGCCCAGGATGCTACCTCGGTGCTGGATGCGCTGCGGCGCCTGAGTGCGCATGATCCCGGCCGGCTTCTTGGCCCCAAGCTGGATCTTGCCCGGCTTGATCTTACCCGGCTTGATCTTAATCGGGCCGCCATATTCGGCTTCTCGTTCGGAGGTGCCGTGGCGGCGGAAGCCTGTGCGCATGACCCGCGTTTTCGCGCCGCCCTGAACATGGATGGCTGGCTGTTCGGCGACGGGGCGAAACTCGCCTTCAGCCAGCCCTACTTTCTCATGAGCGACGACGATCCGGATCCGACCGCGGCCCAGCTCGCCTCACCGGATCCCGCGACCCGCAACCAGGCCGTCCTGAGTGACCATGATATCCGGCAGATGCGGGAGCGGCTGGGCCGGCCAGGCGGGATCCTGATGACGATTCTCGCCACACAGCATGAGAGTTTCTCCGACATGCCGCCGCATCCTGCCGCCACTGCAAGGGTCTCGTCCATCATCCGCGCCTACGCCAGGGCGTTCTTCGACAAGACCCTCAAGGCCCAGTCACCGCCATTGCTGGCGTCCACCGCTTCGCCCTACGAGGAAGTACGATTATCGATAGCTATATAAACAGCTTCCGCATGTAATTTCATGCATCGGCCTAAAACAAAACGTTATGAAAAAACGGCAGGTTTTCGGGATTACTGATAAAATACAGTCAATTCTTTCAGCGACCTGGTAAAGACTTCATATCGGACTGGCAATCGAGAACATTTCCACTTATCGGTCACGTTGTCACTTAAACCGATGAGTTGATGTCAACCGCCATGCATATGACCGGTTTTGCCCGAACGGCACGAGTCTGCCGCGACCAGATCCTCATCACCGGCCCGACCGGAAGCGACGTCGCGCTGCATCACGCCGATGGCATGCCGGTCGAGGTCGGTGACGCAGTCCTCGAGGTCACGCGGCTCTTCACCGGGTTCCACCCGACCTACCTGCTCGATTTGGCGCTCGCGAACGGCACCGCCATGACCTGTTTCGTCGACCAGAACGGCGCCAGGCTCGGCGACGAACCCGAGTCGCTGCCTGATGAGATCCTGGCCGGCCTGCAGCACTCGCTGCTGGGTCCGGATCATCCCTCCGCACGGTTCCACCGCCCGAACGGCGGCGTCGGCCTGCTCGACGAGCAGTCCTTGAAGGATATCATTTTCGTCAACACCATTCCCAGCGTTGCGGGGCTGTGCCTGTACTCAGGAGACGCCGAACTCTATTGCCTCAGGGACGCGTTCGACCAACCCATCCCGGCCTTTGCGCCAGGTTGGCGGGCAAGGTTCCTGTTCACGGGGTTTGCCCCGCTTCATGTGCTGGAACTGGTGCATCAGGACGGCAGGCAGGCGTGCTGGTACCTCTCGTCGAACGGGGTGTTCTTTTCCCATCTCATCGATTTCGTCCCGGAATCGTTCAGAAAGCGTATTGCCGCCTTCGGAGCCCGTCGGTTCCTCGAGGAAGGCGATCCTCAGCAGATGCTCCTGCGTGGCTTCGGTCTTCTCAACTGGCGGACCCGGCTGGATCTCGAACCCTTCTTTCCGGTGGTTCCTGTGCCACCGATGCGCGGGTCCGCTGCTGCCGGGAGCCTTCCTGTTGCCATGCAGGGTTGCTCCCAGGGTCATTCGATGGGCTTCGAGAGCCAGCTCATGCACCCGCCTTCCTCCCAGGCCCTGGTCCTGGTCGAGCAGATCAACCCGGAGACCGCCGGTTTCGACCGGGACCGGCTGGGAGCCGGCTGGTCCTTTCGGGAACATCGTTGCTGGGCCACATCCCAGGATAACGTCGTGCTGTTCGCGGTCCCGTTCGCCGCGCGCATGGCCAGGCTGCGGGTCGATTTCCAGCCGGGTCGTATCCGGCGCCAGGTGACGGTCACGGTCAATGGCTGGGCCATCGGAGAGTCTGTGATCGATCCGGACCGCGGCGAGGAGAGCCGACGCGACTTCTGGATCCCTGCCCAGGCGATGCAGAGGGGACAGCTCCGCTGCGTGCTGTCGTTCGACGACTCCGACGAACATCACGCCTGCATCGTCCGCGGGATACGCCTCGATCTGGGCGATCCGCGCGAGCAGGCGGAGCTGCCCGATCCGCGCACGCTGATGACCGAATTCGAGAATATCGGCGATAACTGCGAATTCGGACTGGTGCAGCGATATTTCGGCGCCGAGCCGCTCGGCCTGCTGCGCTTTGCCGATTATGGCGACTTCTTCAACCTTATACGGCTGCTCGAGAACCGGTTCGACGGATTGGGCGGCGCCGGCACCCTTTCTGCCGAGATCGTCTCCAGCATCGCCCGCGTGGAGCACGGCGCCCTCGAGACGGAGACCGAGTTCTACATCACCGACCTGCAGCGCCGTTACAGCTTCCACACCTGGAAGGGCCAGTCCGACCAAAGTGAACTGGAGGCGCTGAAGGAAGCAGAGCAAAAGCTATCCTATCTACGCCGGAAGATGATCGAACGGCTGGAGCAGGCAAGCCGGATCTGGCTCGTCAAGCGCACCCGCCATATCGACCCGCATGAGATCTTCTCCCTGCATGCGGCCCTCAAGGCCTATGGACCCAACCGGCTGTTCTGGGTCAGGTCCACCAAACCCGGCCGCCCGGCCGGCTCGGTGGAATGGATCGCCGACGACCTGCTGTGCGGTTATTCGGACCAGGAACATATCCATCCGCATATGTTCGATCCGGCGGCCTGGCTCGTGCTGTGCGAGAATGCGCATCGTGCCTTCGCCGACAAGCTGCCGTAGTGCCGCCTGCGACGTCACTAGGTAAGAAGAGGCATGAAGTTCATGCTTGCCGGCAACGATATCGGCCGCGTGAACCCTGAAGCTGCCGTCCTTCAGGCCATCGCGCAGCATCCCGGGATACTTGCCATCCGTGAACTCCCGCACCGTCGCCGCGCGGCCGGTTCCTTGCCGCCGGAGATCAGGATCCGGCTGGCATATTCCGTCACGCCGCTGATCAGGAAGCTGGGCGTTGTCATCGGCTCGGTGATGACGACGGCGGCGCTGTTGGCGGTGACCTCGAAAGACAGGACGTCGTCGACCACCCGGATGCTGTCGCCGGACCGCACCGCCCCGGGAGACGACGGCAGGATGGCCGGCACCGACGGGCTGCCAAGGATCGGCGCGCTGTAGCTCTCGAATATGCAGTTGTACCGTCGGCGTGGTCGCCGGGGAGCTCTCGTGGATCACCGCGGCGCCCAAAGGTGCATGGACCTTGTCCCGATAGAACTCCTGCCCGCCGGCCTAGTAGGTAAGGCTGCCTCGCTCCCGATCCATCGAATAGGTATGCAATACCATCGGGTCTACATTGATCAAATTGTAGGACTGGCCGTTGCTCGATTTTTATCCGGTATCGTAATAGTCTATCGTCGACTCGACTGTCTTGCTCTTGTCCCAACTATCGAGGATATCGATCCCTGTCGCTTTGTCGGGTGTCGATTTGTCCATGCAGGTGTCGCCTGCGGGGAGTTTGACCGGATGCCAGTCTTGCGAAAGGCGGCCGGTCAGTGTGAGCGTCCCATCGGCGAAGCTATACTGAACCTTGTTGCCGCAGCTGCCGGACTACAAAGACGTGTTCGAGCACGTATCTCTATCAAACCAATTATCTCGGGCGATTTTGAACTTGGCAAGCTACAGGCTCGCGGATTGCTGCTCCGACTTCCGGTGTTCCTCGTCTCAGGTTCGTGCAGGCGGGCTTCGGGAGCTGCTGATCGAATCGGTCCCGCAATATGCTTGTAGCATGAAGAGATGACTTGTAAGCAATGGTAACTTTCGGGATTGTCCTCTCACGAACTTCCTCTGTGGCGCGGAGGATACAGTGGCAGGGCATTGCAACATGCCGTTGATCGCTTATCGCGTCTTGAAGAGTGGAAAGGCTGGTATAATATCGTTGTCCGGCGTAGACCTCTCTCTTCCTGAGAGGTTCCTATCGGGCGTGCGCGGCACGTCTTGAAACAGACTGGACCGTTCGGATCAGGGTCCTTCAGACGGAGTTCACATGAGCAAGGCTTTCATCGCGTCGGTCCTCCAGGACTCGCTCGAATGCACGGGTGTCGCTGCCAACCAGGCAGCGGACGACCTGATCTATGCGATCGTCACGGACATGAAAAAGGAGGGCGGGTTCACCTTGCCGTCTTTCGGCACCTTCCGTGTGGTCAAGACCAAGGCTCGCAAGGCGCTTAATCCGCGCACCGGCGAGCCGGTAAAGGTAAAGGCGGGCAAGACGGTCCGCTTCAAGGCCAGCCCGAACCTCAAGAAGGCGGTCTGATACCGAAGGTCCGTCCCCATTCCCATAGGGACTAAGCCCGACCTGCGATAGCCCGGCTTGCAAAAAGTCGGGCGCAGGGGGAAACCCTTCTGCAGGATTACCGAGGGGACGGACCACCCGATGCCAACCTACCGCTCACGCACCACCACCCACGGCCGCAACATGGCCGGAGCGCGCGGCCTGTGGCGGGCGACGGGCATGAAGGACGGCGACTTCGGCAAGCCGATCATCGCCGTCGTCAACTCCTTCACCCAGTTCGTGCCCGGGCATGTTCATCTCAAGGACCTCGGCCAGCTGGTGGCGCGCGAGATCGAGGCCGCCGGCGGCGTCGCCAAGGAGTTCAATACCATTGCGGTCGATGACGGCATCGCGATGGGTCATGACGGGATGCTGTACAGCCTGCCGTCGCGCGAACTGATCGCCGACAGCGTCGAATACATGGTCAACGCGCATTGCGCCGACGCCATGGTCTGCATCTCCAACTGCGACAAGATCACGCCCGGGATGCTGATGGCGGCGTTGCGCATCAATATTCCCGCGATCTTCGTCTCCGGCGGCCCCATGGAAGCCGGCCGCGCCGTGGTCGGCGGCAAGTCGCGCAGCCTCGACCTGGTCGATGCCATGGTCGCCGCGGCGGACAGCAGCATCAGCGACGAGGACGTGGCCGTCATCGAGCGTTCGGCCTGTCCGACCTGCGGCTCCTGCTCGGGCATGTTCACCGCCAACTCGATGAACTGCCTGGCCGAGGCGCTGGGCCTGGCATTGCCCGGCAACGGCACCGTGCTGGCCACGCATGCGGATCGCCGCGGTTTGTTCCAGGAGGCGGGGCGGGTGATCGTGGATCTGGCCCAGCGTTACTACGAGCGTGACGACGACAGCGTGCTGCCCCGCCGCATCGCCAACCGGCAGAGCTTCGAGAATGCGATGTCGCTCGATATCGCCATGGGCGGCTCCACCAACACGGTGCTGCATCTGCTGGCCGCCGCCCACGAGGCGGAGGTCGATTTCACCATGGCCGACATCGACCGTCTGTCGCGGCGTGTCCCGGTGCTGTGCAAGGTCGCCCCGAGCGTCGCCGACGTGCATATGGAGGACGTCCATCGTGCCGGCGGCATCATGGCCATCCTTGGCGAGATGGACCGCGCCGGCCTGCTGCATACCGACGGTCCCACCGTCCATGCCGCCACCATGGCGGCCGGGCTGGACCGCTGGGACATCCAGCGCGGCGCCAGCGAGGGCGTGCAGAATTTCTACAAGGCAGCACCGGGAGGTGTGGCGACGCAGGTGGCGTTCAGTCAGGATCGCCGCTTCCGGGAGCTCGACCTCGACCGTGACGAGGGTGCGATACGCAACAGCGAGCACGCCTTTTCCCGCGACGGCGGCCTAGCCGTGCTCTACGGCAACCTCGCCGAGGAGGGCTGCATCGTGAAGACCGCGGGGGTGGACGCCGCCATCCTGGTGTTCAGCGGCATTGCGCGCATCTTCGAGAGCCAGGACGCCGCGGTCGAGGGCATCCTCGGCGGACGGGTTGCGGCCGGCGACATCGTGCTGATCCGCTACGAGGGTCCCAAGGGCGGCCCCGGCATGCAGGAGATGCTCTATCCGACCAGCTACCTGAAATCCAAGGGGCTCGGAAAGCTCTGCGCCCTGGTCACGGACGGGCGCTTTTCCGGCGGTTCGTCTGGCCTCTCGATCGGCCATGTCTCGCCGGAGGCCGCGGAGGGCGGCGCCATCGGATTGGTGGAAGAGGGCGACCGCATCGAGATCGACATCCCGGCGCGCAGCATCCATCTCGCGGTCGAGGATGCGGAACTGGCCCGTCGCCGCGCGGCGATGGTCGAGCGTGGTGCCGACGCATGGCAGCCCGGCCCGCGCAAGCGCCGCGTGTCCACCGCGTTGCGTGCCTATGCGGCGATGACCACCTCCGCCGCTCGTGGCGCGGTGCGCGACCTGAGGCAGCTCGCGCGCTGAGCCGGGCCATTCCCATCGAGCGGGCGGCGCTTCCCAACGCGCCGCCCGTGATCTCCATCCGGAACCTGACCAAGACCTACGCCTCTGGCTTCCAGGCGCTGCACCCGATCAACCTCGACATCCACCCCGGAGAGATCTTCGCCCTGCTCGGTCCGAACGGGGCCGGCAAGACCACGCTGATCAGCATCATCTGCGGCATCGTCAGGGCCAGCACC